>CAVJJQ010000007.1:0-41040 GCA_963649755.1 bacterium
TGGGCGTAGTTGCCCGAGCTGCCGATCTTGGCGGAGTTGCCCGAGCTGCCGATCTGGGCGTAGTTGCCCGAGCTGCCGATCTGGGCGTAGTTGCCCGAGCTGCCGATCTTGGCGGAGTTGCCCGAGCTGCCGATCTGGGCGTAGTTGCCCGAGCTGCCGTCGCTTTTCGGCATGTTTTCGATTGTCTGCTCCTTTGTGTAATTAATACACGCTTCGATAAAACCAGCGAAATTCAACTTCGCACCAATATGCAACTTCTTCGTCGCGAATTTTCCTTCGGATCCGGATACTGGCTTTTCAAGTGCTTCAACCTCCGCAAAGTCTGAAAATTGCCCTTTCTCGTTTACGAGATC
This sequence comes from bacterium, assembly GCA_963649755.1. Classification (GTDB taxonomy): domain Bacteria; phylum Bacillota; class Clostridia; order Lachnospirales; family Lachnospiraceae; genus UBA1258. Next base: position 354 of record CAVJJQ010000007.1, read on the forward strand.
ATAAAAGTTCAGGCAGTCGAAGGGGTTGACGCAGTAGTGCATCATCCCGCTACCGCAGATGTTGCCGCCTGCTTCTTCGTAGTCGGTGTTCTCGGCATACTGCTTATCTCGGCAGATCATACCGGGATTAAATGCCTTATAGCCCTTTGTATTATCCATGCTGTTTCCTCCTTGTTTGTAATTCACGCTGATTTTCGTTCAAAACCAAGCGCCCTAGCCAGCTCTGTTTCTGTGTACTCGTCCTGCACATAGTCCGCAAAGCACTCTGCGTGCACCATAACACCGCCGCAGCAGTAGCACTCGCTGTCTTCCCAGATGTCTTCCCGGCAGTATGCGCACTGGCCGACGATCTTCGGTTCCGGCTCGTCGATACCGAGATACAGGTTCTCACCATCGTATCCCACGGCGTTTCGCTTCCTTTTCTAAAAGTTTCTCACACAGGCTTTGCACGCTTGCACAGTGCATGGCTTCGCAGAGCTGCTGCAGGACTTCTGCCCCGCCGTCCGTCAGGCGGAAGTAATACCGGTTCGTCTTCTTCCGGCGCTCGCTGCGGTTCCTGGGCGCGTCCAGCGCCTTGATCGCCACCGCAGCGTCCGGTTCCAGCCTGACACCGTATTTCTCTGGGTGCTCGCACTGCGAAAGCAGCACCTTGTTAAACTTCGGGTAGTCAGCCCGTACCGCGTCGACGCAGGCCTTTGCACCGTGCCGGACGCGGGAATCCGTTAAACTTGACATAGTTCCCTTTCTGCCCTATAATGAGGGCGACAATAGTTTTCCTTTCGACCTCTGTCGCGTTGCAGCGTGGCAGGGGTCATTTCTTTTTGCCTGTGCGCTCGCGGATGAACTTGCACGTCGCGTCCCACTGCGCACAGATGATCTCGGTGTAAGTTCCGCAGCATTTATAGGAGTTCTCCACACAGGCTCTGCGGCTGGTTCCGAGCATTGCGCAGATCTCGCAGGGCGTCATGGTCAACGCCGCTTTGCCGATCTCATCCATCACAGCACACCAAACGCCGTGCAGCCAAGTGCGATTGCGCCGGTCACGACGGCCTCGTTTGTCATGTCAGCCCCGCAGGCCAGCATGGACAGCATCAGAGCCGCGCCGCCGACCCACATGCACATGCCCTTGATCACGCGCCGCATCGTCTTGCGGTACTGCAGCTCGTCCCAGAGCCGTTCCTGACGCTCTTCTGTGGTCTCTTCGATTTCCAGTTCGTTTCTCATGGTCTTCTCCTTCAATAGTCGATTGCCGCAAGAAATTCTTCCCGCGTAATGCCGAGACGCTTGCAAAGCTCCTTGACGCCTTTCATCTGCTGCCCCTGCGGCTCGCGCATCCACTTGATCAGGGTGGTCTTGCTGGATACGCCCGCGGGCTTCAGCAAATCGTCGAGCTTGATTCCCCGCTCCTTTACTCTCCCGTAAATCAGCCGGGACAGGTTCCGGGACGTGTTATCCCGCCCCATCTTCACGGCTGGCATGATCAGCTCTCCTGCTGCTCAAGCGGCGTCCGGACGAGATACAGTTTCCCTTGCCTGCTTACACAGCGCACGCCGCCGATTCTCCTGCAAGTCGCGTTCAGTGCAGCATACGTTGCTGGTACGCTTGCATCAATGTCGGTAATTTCCGCACAGTTTTCGCCGCTTGCGCGAAAGCTCTCAATGAACGCCGCGTTCGCGCTCTGCCTTTTTGGCTGCTTGATTTCATCAATGCAACACGGTTTGAAATTCATAATTTCCTCCTTATACCTCATAAACATGAGTTTTCTTATTGACAGGCCGGGGGAAGAAGTGCTAAGATGAAAGTGCTACATAAACAAGTAAATTACGGTTTACCGTCTATCTTTCACCATTGCAACGCCGCCCCCCGGCGCTGTCGTTTTGCTGTCCCTCTCGGGTACATGTATATTATAACTCACGTTCTTTAGGTTTTCAATATCTAAATCTAAATTTATTTAGTTTTATCGGAATGCACAATTTGGGGTTCTTATTTATGGACATTACGCTAACAAGGATTCTCTCTTTAATCCCTAGAAAGGAAGACGGCACATTTAAGCACGGCGCAAAAGCTGAATTTGCTCGAAATATCGGCTATGATGGTGGCGAGATCATCAATATGTGGGAAAAGGGAAGCAGCGCGTCGTACATGAAGAAACTTCATGAGATTTCTGCGAAATATAATGTTTCGTTGGAATGGCTGCGCGGCGAAACAGACGAAAAAAGCCCCCTCGTCCATGCGGACGAGAGAGCTTTAGACGATGAACTTGTATCGAAGCTTACTTCTTTGACGCCTGAGGAGCGGCAGAAGGTTGACGCTTTTGTGCAAGGGCTGTTAGCAAATCGTTGAGCTTCTTCTTTTCCTCGTAGGTCAGCTGTGCTATGTACTTCTGCGCTTCCTCGCGTGTCATGCGGCTGGCTCCTTTCTCTTTGGCGTGTTATTATTTTAGAACATCCGTTCGAATCCTTCAATAGGCAAGATTCAACAAATTCTGTATTCAGATTTCTACACAGGAATTTTGAATAAATACAATTTATTGGACAGGAGAAGTGATAGGATGAAACGAAAACGGATTGTCAGTCTGCTTCTTGCGGTCATACTTGCGCTGTCAATGGCTATCCCCATATCAGCGGCAAGCCCCGGCCTGTCAAACTTCAAGAAGCAGACGGATTATGCCGGATTTTCAGATATTCCAGCGTCTGCTTGGTATGCAGAGAGCGTAAAGACCGTCTGCGAATATGGGTTGATGAACGGCACGGGAAGCGGAAAGTTCAGCCCGGGCGGCTACGTCACAATGGCCGAATCGGTCGCCCTCATGAGCCGCCTGCATATCATCTATGCGGGAAACAATGAAGCAATTGAGCAAACATCCCCGTGGTTCATAGCATATGACAATTATGCGGCAGGCCACGGGCTTGATGCTTTCGGCTTCTCAGGGGATTCAGCGTTTTGGAAAGATCACCCCACGCGCGAACTGTTTGTTAATCTTGTATCTCAGGCAATCCCGATGTCTGAATTTCAGATCATCAATGACATTTGCACGACAGAGCCGACCGGCGACGATGCTACTGACAGATTGATGCGGCTCTTCAATGCCGGAGTAATCACCGGGAAGAGCGACGGAACCGGATTTGATGGTGGATCCGTTATCACAAGAGCCGAAGTCGCTACGATCCTGACGCGCATGATTATTCCGTCGCAGCGCGTACACGGGCGTCCAACATATATCGTAAACGATGCCGATATTATTGCCTGGGCTGACAATGCACACACGCCCGGAGATATGTGTTACGGCGGAGAAGATAGTTTGCTTGTGTGGCATGGTTACAACGATGTCACAGCCTATATAAACGGGATTCAATATAATGTTGTTTTTGACAGAGCGAACACCGGATCTCAGCAGTCCGGCGGCTCGTCTACATTCCAAGAAGCGGAAACGCCTGCCCAGCCGGTAAGTTGCAGCTATGTCATCAACACCAACACCGGCAAATTCCATTATACATGGTGCAAGAGCGTGAACAAAATGGCGGAGAAAAACAAGTGGTATTATACCGGCACACGTGACAGTGTGATCAATATGGGATACGTTCCGTGCAAAAACTGTAATCCGTAAATCCGCCCCGCCGCCCGCTGGAAGAACGGCGGGGCTTCCCTCGCAGCGAGTGGGAACACCGCTTGAGTACTTTTGAACGGAGCTGCCGCCTGCGCCAGAGACGGCAGCTCCTATAGCAGATTCCCCGTAAACCAGTCATCTGCTACGTCTCCAGCGTAGCAGGAAAACCGTGTAAAAGTAAAGATAAGGATTTGCGATTCGGTCTTAAGTTTTGCGTTTTGCGCACGCAAATTTTGAGAGTTGCACGCAAATTCTAAGAATTGTCTGCAAATGGAGGCGTAAACATGTCTGCGATTCAGGATTTATCCCCATACATTGACGCGTTTCCCGGGCGGATTCGAAAAGCGAAGGACGACAAAGGAATGACCGTTGACGAATTGGCCGACCGCTCTGGTGCATCATTTTCGGCAGTCAGCAGACTATATTCCGGCGCCCAGGTAAACCCGCAGCTTTACAATGCCGCAGCGATGTGCAAGGTTCTTGGCCTGTCGCTCGATGAGCTATTCGGGTTGGAACAACCTGTAGAAAGCCCGAGTGGGCTTCAGGAACGTAACCGCAAGCTTGAAATTGAAAATGCCCGTCTGATTGCCACAAATGAGGCAAACAAAATGCAGATCAAGGCAGTCCATTCCATCTGCTATATCCTCGTCTTTTTCTGCCTTGTGCTGGCCCTGTCTTTGGTGATCTACCTTGTCATCGATTCACAGATTACGGACGCCGGTATTATTCGCGGCGGAGAACTATCTTTTGCCGCATGGATGTTTATTGCGTTGATTGTCGCGGCGGTTGTAGCCGCCGGGTTTACGATCTCGCGCATTATGCGCAGGGAGAATCAGCATGAAGAAAGTAAAAGTCCCAGAAGCTGAAAGATTGCCGTCAGGCTCCTACCGCTGCCGGGTGATGGTGGACGGGCAGAAAAAGTCCTTCACAGCCCCTACAAAGCGGGACGCGGAGCAGGCGGCGTTGGAGTACAAAATAGGACTTCTTGCCGAAGAAAACGAAAAGCCGGAAATCACAATACGAAAAGCAATTGACGAGTATCTTGCCCTAAAAAGTGGGGTGCTGTCCCCGGCCTCTGTGCGCGGGTACAGGATCAAGCAGCGGTGTTATCTTCAAGGCATTATGGATACTCCTCTGTCAAAGCTGTCTGCTGCAGCAATTCAACAGGCAATCAACTCCGAGAAATGCAGCCCAAAGACCATACGAGAAACTTGGGCGCTGATTCGCCCGGCTATCAAGCGATACGGCGTATCTTATGACGTATCGCTTCCCGCCGTTCAGTCAGACGAGCATGCATTTTTGTCTGCGGATGAAATTCCGGTATTCCTCAAAGAGGCAGAAGGAAGCAAATACGAAATCGCATTTCTGCTTGCTCTGCACTCTTTGCGCGTATCCGAGATTCTAGGCTTACGTTGGGAAAATGTTGATTTGAAAAAGCAGTCCATAACAGTTCGTGGAGCCACCTTGTTTGACGAAAATAACAAGCTGGTAAACAAGCCAACCAATAAAAACCGATCTTCCCGGCGGACAATTCCGATCATGATACCAAGACTATTGCAGCTGCTTTCTGACGCAGAAAGAACCAGTGAATTTGTCGTAATCGCAAACCCGAACAGTATTCGAGCCTCTGCAAATAAAATATGCAGGAAAGCAAACTTGCCGGAAGTCGGGACACACGGACTAAGACATTCTTTCTGCTCCCTCGCCTATAAATTAGGAATATCTGAAAAGGTCACAATGCAGCTTGGGGGCTGGTCGGACTACGGAACCATGCGGAAAATATATACACATATCGCGCAGGCGGATATCTCCGATTCTGTTCAGCAGATCAAAAACTTCTTTACTTAGCTTCTTGGCTTCGTGGCAAAACCCGTGGCAAAAACGCGTGTTAAAAACGTGTCGCACGAACCAAAATAATGGTACGCCTTACATAGAAGTGAGACACGTGAAAACACTGAAAAGCATTGATGCGCAAAGAAAACCCTGCAATCCATTGGGATTGCAGGGTTTTCTTTCTGGCGCGGAAGGAGAGATTTGAAATATCAAATCGAGTAGCAAACTCATTGAAAATACTAAGAATTTTATTCCCGTGGCAAATTCTGTGGCAAAACTATAGAATGGTAATACGCACTGAGTTTTTCCTCCGGCCCCTTTGCGTCTTTGTCGCTGAGAAACGCCTCGGCCATATCGGCGTAATAGTCCTGCGTGTCGACGCCGTGCTTCTCGGCAACGCCGCAATAGTCACTGTAAATCATGTTCATTGCAGCATACCAGACAGCGGGGTCATAGTGCAACTTCATAGCCGCCATAATGGCAGACGTCTTTGCCATCGGCCAATGCATGCCGGTCGTGTCGTCCTCGTTCTTCATGCGCTCCGTCCACTCATATGCATCGACTTCGGTAAACTCGCTGTTGTATTCGATCTTCCGGAGCATGCAAATTAGCGAAACAATCTCCGTTGCCTCCTCTACTGTCCCGCGGCAAACCGGGCGCTTGGAAATCTCGTGCAGCTCCTTATGTAGCTTTTCAATGTATTCCTGCATGTTACGCCTCCTTGATATAGTTCAGCAGCTTGTCCACGTCGTTCTGGTCGAACTTCAAGTCGCCGATGAACGGTACGGACACAGACAGTTTGTTTTCGAATTTCGGCCTTGCCGCGCTGTACAGCCGGTCAATATCAATATTCCCCTGTTCATCCATGATCCGCATGAGCTTGACCGCCGGATTGTCGCGCAGGCTCAGAATATAATCCCGACCACCGTCCGTGATAAGCGCAAGCGCAATACCCGCGCCGATCCCCTTGCCGCCCGGCAAGTGCGGGATGATCTCATTGTCGGCAAACCTGATAGCTCCGCGCATAGCCTGATCTATTGTAACTGTCATACAGATAACCTCCGTTTGAAGATGGGGCGGCTATCGCCGCCCCGTCTGCTTTAGCCGTCGCTTGCCGTGCTGGTCGGAGCCGTCCAGCTGTTGTAGCGCTGCATCGGTTCCGGGCAGATGTTGCCGATGGGAATAACCGTCTTGGTCATGCCGGACAGAGTTGCAATCTCGTTCTGCATGCAGGACAGGTTCGCCGTGGTCTGCGCGTTGATAACGCGCTGCTGGCAAAGCTGCTCTTCGATGGAGCGCATTCTGCCGTCCGTGTACTGGTACAGTTCGAGCATTTTCTTGTCGGTGTAGGTGTTCGCGTCGCGCAGCTTCACTTCCGTTTCCAGCTCCGCAATTCTTGCGGACTGACCGGCCTCATACCGGCTGACGTAGTGGTTGTCGCTGTCACTTGCAGCCATAGCCGCAGCTGCAGCAGGATTCGCACCGAATCCGCCGAGGATTCCGCCAAGCCCGCCGTTCAGGACGCCGAGACCCGTACCGATTGCGCCAAGCGTCACGCCAAGATTGCCCTTGCCATTGCTTGCGTATTCCATAAAGATACCTCCGAAGATGTAGTAAGCTGGCCAGCTCCTATCATCATTCTGAGGGAAAACCTTCTCACAAAAAACCAAGCCCGGGGCCATATAAAGCGCAAAAAGAGGCAAGCGCGGATCACTCCGCGCCTGCCTCTAACAAGATCGCTGTACAACGTTTGATGATGCCCTTCATACCGTTCACAGAAAATCCGTACCGTTCGGCCAGCTGCTCTGCCGTCGCGCCGTCACAGATGTTCCGGCGCATGATCTCGCGGTATTGGGCATTCAGGATCCATTCAGAGATCAAGTGTTCCCACTCGCTGCGCGGCTTCGTTGGAAGACCGCGCTGCATACCTTAATCCCCGAATACGCCGGTGCGGTCAAGAATGACGAGCATCCGGACATTATCTTCGGCGAGGTCAAGGATCATGTCTTCTCCCTCGCCGGATTTACCGGTCAGAAAGCCCTTTGCAATGAGCTTGTCCAGCGTCTGCCGGTAAAGCGTGTTGTTGACGTCTTTCAGCTTTTCATATCGCACTTCGCGTTCCTCCTTTGCTCTCGGGCCATCTTCCAGCACCATGACCGTATGGCCGCTGGACACAAGCACGTCGCCGCGCAGCAGATAGCTGTCGCTCTTCGTGTACCTGTCTTCCGACAGCTTCACAAAGTCACCAGTTGCCGGGAATGCCGTCCCCATATTGTACGTGGTACAGGCGTTGCCGCCGTAATACTGAGGCGCAAGATTGACGCCTGCGGCTTCTGCGCAGACGCACATAAGCGCACTGCAGTCCGTTTCGCACGGCTGCGTAATTGCGGCAATGTCCCAGTTCAGTGCCTTTGCCTGCTGCCGAAGCGTGTTCCGCTGGTCTTGGTCATAGCCGATATTCTGATTCCGCACAGCGGCTTCACAGGCCTGTGCGGCGCGTTCCGCCTTTGCGCGGTCTTTATAGCGCAGCACGAAAAGCCAGCTGCCGTTATACCAGTTTGAGAAGTTCAATTCTCTTCCGCTCTGGTTCCCGGCCTGCTGGTTGTGAACCCCGGATTCCCCGAGGCTCGCCTGCCCGATTCTGATACTCATTCTTCCTTGACCTCCGGCAGACCAGCGACGGACGTCAGAAGGGACAGGATACCCGCCAGCGCCGCGGCCGAGGCGACAGCGATCCAGTTGACTTCGGACAGGATTGCGCTCGTGCCGATAGTCGCTACCGCCGTCTGGCATACCGTTTTCATTGCGCGGATGCCCGCGGCTTTCCACCATTTTGCGTTCATAATATGTACTCCTTTCAGATTTACGCCTTTCGGCGGTGTTAATGTTGGTCGTGTGCTTCTTTGTTCAGGTGCTTTTCCAGCTTGTCAAGAGCGTCCTTGCACGGGCCGTTGCAGCCCTGTTCGATCAGCCCCTGCAGCGCACCTTTCAAGCCGTAGCAAAGCAGCCTCTGTTCTTCCTTGATGCTGCGGATATCTTGCTTCTGCAGTTTGATGCTCTCGACAGTCTTGTACAGCGCGACGGCCGCGCTGATGATGACACCAAACGAGCCGATGATCTTTCCTGCGGTGATGATGGTTTCCCAGTTGACGTACATGCAAATCTCCTTTATTCGTACTGCCACGCAATAGCGCCGTTTACGGCAGGCGTGGTCTCCGCAGAATTTAACGACGATCCGCGCGCCATCAGTGTTGTGTAATTGGTATCGGCGGCGTTTACCGCCGTCTGCCGGTTCAAAAACGTCTTCATGTTATCCGGGCTGATATAGTCGGTGTTTGCAACTGCCCGCGCCACCTTCCCGCCGCTGCCCTTCAAAAGGCCGGTGATATCGCTCGTTGTCGTGGTCGAGACAGCGTTCGGGCCTGTATCTCCCTTGTCGCCTTTGGCACCAGTTCCGCCGGTATCGCCTTTATCTCCCTTATCGCCTTTCGCGCCGTTTTTGACTGTGGCATAGGTCGTGCCGGTCTTGTCTGTAATGGTGATTGTTGCGCCGTCTGTGTCCTGCGTGACGGTGGCGATTGGGCTGAATCCGTCTTCGCCTGCCGCCGCATTTACCATTACGACCTGACCCTCCAACGTCAGCGGTTTGCCGTCCTTGTATACGGTTTTAAGCGCCATTTTCTATCACCTCCACGTAGATGCCGACGAGGTCGGCAAGCGGGTGGAAGACGGCTGCGCCGGTGGCGCGGGTGCAGCGGTAGGTCACGCCGGACTGGCTGTAATACTGGCCCGCGTACAGCTCCATGTTGCCGCTGTAGGGGATGGGGTCATAGCGGCTGCCGTCGTGCTGCTCGTCGATGCGGGTGTAGATGCTCTCCGTGCCGACGCCCGGCACCCACTGCGAGGCGAAGGTGTGCGTGGCCGGGATGGTTTTGTAGAGACTGCCGGTGTGCAGGAACTTAAAGCCTGCCTTGTCGGTGGTGTACTGTGCCGCGACGAGATCCGCCCATTCCGGGTAAAACTCCCGCATTCTGTACGCCGTCTGATCGTCCACGGCGAGCGTGTTGATCTGCTGGCGGACCAGCAACTCCTGCACCTCCGCGAGTGTCAGCGGGCGGTGCTTTTCTTCTGCCTCCGCCCGCGCCTGCTCGGCCTGCATGGCGGCGATTTCGGACTCTGTCATTTCGATATATTGTCCGTTTGCGTATTTTTTCATCTTTTTACTCCATACACTGCTACGGTGTCGCCGTCTTGGATTACTGATGTATCTACAAATTTGATGTAAAGGCTGTATTCGCTCGGATTCGCGGGGCTGAGGACATCTACGCCTTTGCTATTGCTGGCATTATTTCCCGCCCTGTTGTTTGTCGTGTATTTCTCCACATGGGTAAATGTCTCCCCGACTTCTGCATCGATTTCCCAGCCAACATATCCGTACTCGCTTGTCAAATATACGGAGGCAATGGCAGCAGCAGCAGCAGCAGTCTTGACGTAGAACCACACATTTTTGCTCAACCCGCTCACATGTGCCGCGCGGGACATGAGGACTTTGACTTTGCGGTATACTCCAAAATTTGCGAGCTCGTATAGTGAGGTATCCGCAGTAAAAGCTACATCTGCGATTTTCTCCCACGCGTCTGCTCCGCCGCTCGGCAGATCCACCGCCTCCGTCTCCGTGATTTTCCCGGACGCGTCAACGGCCTTGACCTTTACGATCTGGCCCACGGCGGCGGTGGCGGGGGCGGGGAGCGGCACGGGGCCAAACTCCGCCTGCACGCCTTTTTCGATGACGTCGGCTGCAATGTCGGCTTTGTCGGCGTCTGTAAGCACGTAGTTGTCGCCGGGGACGCCCTGAATGCCCTGTGGGCCTTTGAGATTGACGGAATCTGGGTTTTCTCTTTCCCCGTCATTCGTCCAACTGAGTACACCGTCTGCCGAGACAGCCGGAGTGAAGGTCACGCCGTCGTCGCCGGTCATGCCGGTCGCGCCGCGCGGGATCACGAAATCAAGCACAGCTTCTTTCTTCGTGCCAACGTTCGTGACGCTGGCATTTGCTCCCGGCTCGCCGGTCGTGACCGTGCCGACCTCAATCGTCGCCACGACAGGGACGCTTGCAACTTCCTGTACGCGCATCATGGCCGTGTTTGGCTTTACGGCCATATTCAGCCGCTGTTCATGTACTGCGTCTGCCATATCCGGCCTCCTTTACAGCAGTTCTTCTACGTCGACAACCGCGATCTCGGTTGCGCGCGAATTGCCGTTCTCGTCCGTATACGTCAGCTGGCAGCGAGCCGGGCGGACAGTCAGGCTGTCCGCGTCGGCCTTTGGGATCTCGACCGTGAAGTGCGTCGCATCTGATACCGTCGGCGTGTACGACTTGGAAAAGCTGTCGCCCTGCACGATCTTGAAGCTCAAGTTCGTGCATTCTTCCAGATCGACGCCGCGCAGCGTGATATACAGAACGTTTCTGATTTTCTGTACCATTCGTACCTCCTATCTAAGCGCAGCCCAGATTTTTTCTTTGGTCTTGTCGGCATAGTCGCCCATGCTGATTGCGATTGCGAACTTCTGCTCCTGCGTCAGATCCGTGGTGTTGAGGTAGTCGCAGAACCATGTCCACTTGTTCTTGTACCCGGCGGCTTTGCGTTCGCTGTCACTCGGAGCCTGTTCAAACTCCACGATAGCTTCTATGTAATCCGCCATCTTTGCGCCGGTGTCCTTGACGTTATGAGACCAGCCAGCCTGATAGGACGTCGTCAGTTCGCTTTTTGCGTCGGCGGTCTTGATATTGCCCTTGCGCAGCTGGTCTGCCAGATATCCGTAGGTCTTTACGCTGTCGGAGTAGAAGCCCATGCGGATCGCGGATTTCTGGTCATCCGTCCACTTCTGCTTGTCCAGCCACGCGTCGAACTGGTCTTCGGCGCTGCTGGTAACTTTGCCGTCTTCGTCCTTGACATCCTTCATACCGGCGTGTGCGTTCGCAGCCTGCAGCGCCATTTCCGGCGTGACCTTTGCGCTCTTGCCGAATCTGTCGTAGGCCTTGACCTCCTTATCGCTCAGCACCGCAAGCGCTATGGCGTCGTTGATCTCGCCCTGCCGGTACGCTTTCAGATACTCGTCGGCTTTCGTGCCGCTCTTGTTACTGTCGGTATACCGGGCTTCAATGACCTTGTCCATGAAATACTGCGCAAGTTCCTTGCTGCTCTTGTCGGCAAGGTCTTTGTCCGTCTGGGACAGCTCTTCGCCGTACTTTGCAGCTTCGACCTTGCTGTAATAGTCGCTGACCTTCTCTTTCGCAGAATCGATCAGTTCATCCGACAGGCCGATATAATCAGCCCCGCCGAACTGCTTCTCCACATTGGAAAGTTGCTTCTTCGTATCGTCGGACATGTAATTCTGCGCCTTGACCGCAGCCGCGATCATGGCATTGTTCCGGTCTGTGCCGGACTTCTCCAAGATCTTCTGCGCGGATGCTTTCATTTCATATCCGATGCCGAGGCTGTCGCGCGCCTGCTCCGTCGCTGTGTCCTTCGCCTGCTTGAGAATTTCGGCTTTCATGCTGTCCGGCATGGCCTTGTAATTCTTGTCGTTCATGAGAGACGAGACAGCGGAAGCATAAGCGTCGCCGTAGGCTTTCTGGTACATACTGCGCTGCTCAAACGTCAGAGTCACAGATTCCCCGTCGACCTTCAGCGAGCGCGGAGCTGTACGCTCCGGGTACAAGGAGGTGTTCGTAGCTTCACTGATCTTTGTGATCTCGTTGGACACGGATTCTGTTCTGTATGTCGTGATGTTACCTGGATTGATATTCCGGTTCATGAAGTTCCGGACGCCGCCCTCATTTTTGACCGGGTTTCCCCAGACGTCCGTCTTTGCCGGAAGCGTTTCCCGCAGGCCGGGGATCGACGCTTTCGCGTTATCGATTGCCTGCTGCCAGACATTATCCGAGGAATAGGCGTTGCGCTCCGTATCGTCGAGACCCTGCGCAACGCCGCGCAGCGCGTTCGGGATTACGCTGGAAAGCTGGTTTGCGGCATATTTCTGTGCTGCATCCAGAACTTTCCCGCCCGGCGTGCTGGCCGTGCTGTATTCGTAGTTATTCGCAACGTCCTGGAATGTGGACATGACCGGCGTATCAAGCACAGACTGTAGTGCACCGGAGAGCGAATCACCAAGCACACGGCCTGCCGTCACGCCCTCTTCGCTTCGGATATCGTCCGCGATCAGCGCACCGGTTGTCAGCTGCGCATTGATCGGGTCAAGGAAGCCAATAGAAAGCAGCTGGTCGCCATCGCGCCACTCTGCACCTTCGCCGCGGATATCGCGCAGAGCCGCGCTGATATTGAGCTGTGTACCGTCAAGGCCGAACATCTTGCTCAGTGCATCCTTGTTCTTGTCCTCATCGTCTCCGGTCACTTTCAGCCAGCCACGCAGCGCACCCGCAGCCGCAATGGCGATCATGCCGGAGCCGGTCAGCGCACGACCTACACCCTGCACAGCCTTTGCCTGCTGCGCCGCTGTCAGGTTTCCGTTTTTTGCAGAATTGACCATATTGACAAAGTCGGTTGCCGCGACGATCAGGCCAGCCGGGGAATATTCGATCGCACGTGCGCCGAGGTTCGAAGGAACCTGCGCAAACGGAAGAATGATATCGCCCGCGCCGACATCGCCGATGTGCGCCTTGTTGAGCGCGTTCCGGACGCCGATTGCTGCGTCGGACAGGACGGTCTTGTCTTGGAATGTGCGGTATAGCGCTTCCTGCTTGCCTGCATCGCGCAGAGACGTGTCCTTGATCTTGCCCCTATCATAGAGCCTGTCAATGCCTTGCTGGACACTGGCTTCAATACCGCCCTTCTGGAACTCGTCAGTTGCATTCAGGGTATAGCCCTCGTAGGCTTCCCATACAGAAATCAGTTTTGAAACCACGCTGCCGGACATTTTGAAGGTACGGTTCGACGTGTTTTCGTACTTCCCGGCAGTGCCGGACGTATCGACGTCAAGACCGACTTCCATACAGGCGCGCGCAAGGCCGTCCATAGACCCTTTTCGCTTCGCCGATGAGAACCACGAAGCATCGCCCGCAACGCTGCGCGTGCCGGTGATCGTGGAAACCAGCATATCAAGCGGAACAGAGATATTTCGCGCCACGCTGTCAATGGGGTCAAATACATTGTTGGAAACGAGGTTCCGCATGACGGTCGAGATCTTCGACAGCATACCCATGCGCCGAACCGTCTTAACTTTCTCACCCGTGGAGACGTCGCGCGTGTCCGCCGCGATATTGTAAATGCTGTCAGCTGCAAACGTCTTGAGGAAATCAAGGTTTTCGCCGCCGCCCGTCTGCGCTTCGGAACGGGCGTAATCCGCAATGCGATTCATTGCCCAATTTACGATAGCGGGCGTTTTATTCCCAATGAGCGTGCCGGTCTGCCGTACCGTGCTTGCGTCCTTGATGATGCTGACCAGATCATTGACGTTGACCTTTGCATTCTCCTGCCCAGTGCCGATAGCCGCATCGTACTGCTGCGCAAGCGTACTAACGCGATTCATGACCTCAGACTTATTCGTCCGCTTGGCCGCACGCTCCAGCGCCGCCGATGCATCCGCAATAATGCCGCCGCCTGTCTGCCTGGAGTATTTCGCATACGCTTGAAGCGCTTGACCGGCTTCCGTACCGTGCGCGGATACAACCTTACGCCATGCAGCGTATTCCGACCAGTCACCAGTCTGCTCCGCCGCCCTGCGGTAGTTATCAAGGATCGTCATGCCCATGTCGACTTCTTCGCCGCTCCAGTTGTGCTTCCCGCGCAGCTCCGCCATTTCTCCGGCGTAGTCCTGCGCAAGACGCGCACGGGCGTTATCAAGGCTTTTCGCTTCTGGTATGGTGTCGTACATGATAGGTGTGCGCTGCGATTCCGGTACGTTCCAATCAGATTCCATGCTGCCAATGGTGTTGCTCTGCGTCTGTGATTGCTTCGGCACAGATTCGAACTGGCTGCGCATCGCGCCCATGTCATTCGTCGAAACATTCTGGTTGACAGGATTGAAAGACTGTGATATCTTGGCAGTAGGAAAGCTTTCCGACGCTCCTACGGTCCCGGTAACCCCGCTTTCAGCGGTGACCCCGGTCTTGATTGCCGTAGGGGCGTTTTCTTTCCTATAAATCAAATTTCCGTTTCCGTCGACAACTTCATGCAGGTATAGTCTGTTCTGCGCGTCACTGCGAACAACGGCAGCAACATATGTACGGCTGTCTCCAATGTCGACCGGCGCTGCGAATACATATGTATCGTATCCGCGCCCCTTCCAGTTCTGCTGAAAATCGATCTGGGTGCCGCTTTCAATTACGTTCGGAACGGCTGCAAATGTAATTGCCTTTGCCCTCCCGATTCCGTGCCCAATGTCGCTCTTGACACCGCGTTCGTCAAGGATAACGTTTCCAAGGCCTTTTCTGAACACGGCGTTCCCGAGACTTCGGAAGAAATCACCGACCTGCTCGGTCAACTTCCGTGTTCCTTTCTGAAATTCCGTACCAGTAAGCCGCGCAACGGATTCTTCACCGCTCAGTTGCGGGATATTCCGCTGTAGCTGTTTTACAATTTCGCGTCCATCTGTCTTCGATACGCTTTCAAGCGTCTCGCCGCTTGTTATAACGTCGCCTGCGCTGCGTTCCTGCGCGGCCTGCGTTGTTTGCTGGGTATTCTTGTTCGTGGCTTGCAGTGGGTCTGTAAGCGTCTCGCCGCGCATAGCTGCCTGAATGGACGCATCAAGGATTTCGTCCTGCGTCAGCTGCGTGTTCTGCGTCTGGCTCTGGCTGCGGGAATTGAGTGCACGGCTCAGTGCAAAGTTTCCCGCTCCAAGAATCCCGCCGACCGCTGCACCGGTTGCAAACTCTTCTGCGGACTGATACGGGTTGAAGACCGCGTCCCGGCCTTCTGCCGTATTGTCGAGCGACAACCACTGACGGTCGCTGTCGTAGACGAGCTTCTGCATCGCGCGGCTGATCGGGTTCTGGATGAGTTCTTCGCCGCCCTCTTCAACAGCGCCCTTAATCAGGTTTTTGGCCTTGTTGAGCTTGGAAAGCGTACTGTCGTTCATCCAGCCATTGTTTTCCAAGCCGCCGCCAACTTCAATTGCGGCGTTCGCAAGGCCAGCTATCGTAGCAGACAAAATAGCCTGCTCGTCTGTCGCGCCAGCGCTCTTCGCTTCCGCAAAATTCCCGCCGGTCTCCTGCATGAAGGAAAGCCAGAAGGACGGGTCGTTTGAAAATCTCTGCATTGCCGTTTCAATGCTTCCGGCAAGACCCGCGCTGGTCTGCGTCAGGGTTCCGGCGCTCGACGTACCTAGCGTCATAAGCGCAAGCGCCGCCTGCGGCAGTGCTGCAATGACGCCCGTGCCAATGGTGTTTGCAACACTGCCCGCAGTTGTCTCGTTCCAGTTCCGCGCAGACTGCTCATTCAGCGCATCCGACGTATTACGCGTATAATTCGCCCAATCATGAATCGGTTGCAGCAGGGATTTCGTAAACGCAGAATCGCCTTTGACGTATTTCCCGTCTTTCGTAAATCCGCCTGTCAGATAGCTTTCAACCGTTTCTACGGCTGTAGCCGCTGTTTCCGCGAAGCTGGCAACGGAGGAATTGAACTGCCCAAGACCCGCGCCAAGCATCGTAAGCAGTTTGCCGCCGAGACTTTTGTCTCGTTTCAGGTCTTCTGTGCGCTTGTATCCGCTCTGCTGGTCATGCTCGATAGTTGCTGCGATCTGCTTTTGCCGCTCCTGCATTGTCCGGAGATACCCACGGTTCTGATCTTCTATGGTCGTGCGAAGCCCCTTTTCGTCAATCGTCCTGTTCAGGCCAGAAAGCTGGTCGTGTAAGATGGTGTCCCGGATATTTTCCTTTTTGGTCTCAGCCGCTGCATTTTCGTGCGCGGCGGTATTTTTTTCTGCGATTGCTTCTGCTCTCGCAGCAGTCGTTGTCAGCGCTTTCGACGCATTGATCTGTGCCGTCGCTGTTTCATAGCGGGATTTTGCCGCGTCATACTGCGATTGCAGCGCAGACGTATCCTTGCCGCGAATTTTTGCAGCGGAGATCTGCCTGGCGAGGTCGCCCATTTCCTTCTGTGCGGTTGCAGCCTGCTTGCGGAGCGTCGCCCGGTCTACGGTCGCGGGCTGTGCAGCCGTCTGCGTGACCGCCTTCTGCGCCGCAGCTGCGGAGGCGGCTGAATATGTACCGGTTCCAGAAGACGCGCCAGATGATTTTTTCTCGCTCTTTTTGTCAGAATCGGAGCCTTTTTCCTCGGGTGGAGCAGTCAGGGCAGCCCACTGCGGATCCTGCTTTGCCGCAGCGCGGTCGACATTAGCAGTGTATGTCTTTCCGTCTTTCGTGACAGTGATACTGCCATCCTCGTTGCGTTTCCAAAGCGAGCCGTCGGAAGCTTCTGCCATGTCACCGGCCTTTTGCATCTTGTCGGTCATGAGGACGCCCTTTGCAGACCCAATGGTATAGCTATCCGGCTGCATAGCCTGCTGAATCGCCTGATTCAGCAACTCGTCGTTCATGCTTTGCTCCAGACCGGCGGTGACATTGGAGCTTGCTTCCCTTGCCTTTTCAGACGCGCTCAGTTCCGCAGTCTGCTGCGCGGGCTGTTGACCTTGTGCCTTTTCCAGCTCCGGCGTCTGCGGCAGCTGCATTTCGGTCTGGAGCGGGCTTGTCTGCTGGTTCTGTGCTTCTTCCAAGGCTGGTGTACTGATAGAAGCGGGGCCGGAAGAAGGTGCTTCCGGCTCGGTGGGCGCAGATACGCCCACCCTGCCGGTCATGGTCTGGCCGTTCTTTGTAACGGTAATGCTGCCGTCGGCTTCTTTTTTCCAAAGCGAGCCGTCTGTAGCTTCCGCCATGTCACCTGCGCGCAGGCTGTTTGCAAGCTCTTTGCCTTTATCCGAATTGATATAATAATCTGCCATTCGCAAATGCTCCTGTTATGTGATCTGCGCTTCCATTTCTACGCCGTCTTTCGTGACGTAAATTTTTCCGTTCGACGATTTCCGCCATACGGAACCGTCGGACGCCTGATAGGTATTTCCGACACCAAGACTATTCGCAATATCCTTGCCCTTTTCACTGCCGATTGTGTACTTGTTTGTCGAGTACCCTTTTGCTTTTTCGGCCATGCTGGCTGTTGTCCTGCTGACAGTCTGGTACGGTATGCCATATTTTTTATAGTTCGTCGCAAGATAATCCTGCACGTTATCGATTCCGCCAGCACTGTTGATGATATCGATGTAATACTGCGCCCACTCGATTTCATCGCTACTTGCTTTCTTGAATGTCGTGCCGCCAGATCCATTGCTGACATAATAGCCGCCGGAGGAACTGATCTGCTGCGCCTTGTTGTACATACTTTCCAATTCCTTTGTGCTGCTGCCACCAATACCGCTAATACCAAGCAGCTTCTCGTACAGGCCGAGATTGTCCTGCGAAGCGTAAGCATTCGCTGCGGAGAGCGCAGTGTTATTGAGGATATTGAAAATCTGAAGTGCCCGGTCTGCGTCGGCTTTTGCAGCGGATGCAAGAGATTCATCGACGCGCACAGCTTCCTCGTACAGCGCTTTTGCCTTTGCAAGGTCGTTTTCAGCCTGCGCTTTCTGGATAGCATTCTGATACTGCTGCCCAAGCAGCACGCGCTGACGCTCGACTTCGGCGCGTTTCTCAGCTTCAGACTGCCGCAGCGTGTTCAGATTGGAAGAAAGCTGATTCTGCCGTGCAAGCTCCGCCTGTCCGCCCGTGCCAGAGTTCAGACCCCCGGCATTCGCGTATTCCTGAAACGACTGTCGGTTGCGGTCGGACTCCGCCTGCGCCTGCCGCTGCTGCTCATAATACGTGCTGCCAATCTTGGACGCTTCGGACTCCAGATCAGAAAGATTCTGGTTGTAGTCACTTTCCAACTGAGACTTGTTCGCGGCAAGATTCGCTTCATACATTTCGCGCACAAGATCAGACTGATCTTTCGCAGACGGCGTTGTATAGTCGCCGAGCTTGTTCAGGTAGTCGTCGTACATCTCCATGAGCGTTTTGGAGCCTGTGCTCGTTCCGGTACTTCCGGTGTCGGTAGAACTGCCCGTTCCGTCCGTGCCCTTCTTGTCTTCCTCACGGCCATGGAACATCTTGTCAAGCCAGTTCTGCTTGCCGCTGTTATAGATATCGTCAAACGAAGAATCTGGAGGATTCATGCCGCTGCTGCCGGACGGGTCTGCCGTGGAGCCGTGGGCAGGCTTTCCCTGCGCATTTCCACCGCTTGGGTACGGATAGCCAAACCCTGCATCATAATCGTTGCCGTATGCCCCCGGCTTTTCCGGCTTCGTCCACTCGCTGTTCGGGCGCTGGCCTGTGCCGTTCGGGTATGGATAACCAAAGCCCGAATCATATTTGTTTCCATACGCTCCGGGCTTTGCTGGCTTCGTCCACTCGCTTGGAATACCGCTGGAAGCGTTCTGCCCGGTTTCCCCACTTGTATTTCCGGTATCCGTCGCACCGGAAGCACTAGCAGCACCGGTCGCCGATGCGCCGTTATTCTGCGCATACGGGTCACGTCGCATTTTATTGTATTGATACACGCCGTCGCTCGCCGATTGGTCGCTCTGCATAGGCTGCTGCACGTTTTTTACAACGGCCTGCCCGCCGGGCGGCTGCCACGGAAGGGTAATATCATTCCCGTTCGGTTGCCGAAGTTGCAGTCTTCCGCCGTTTTCGCTCGGCGGCTGTAATGCAATTTTACTATCAGTGATTCTCATTCATCGCACCTCTCGGCGGTCAGATAGCGACGAAATCGCTGCTCGACCAGTCAGCCGCCGTACCCGCATTGCCCATCCAGACTTTTGTTTCGCCGTTATAGACGTAATAGGCGTTCTGGATCAGTACCATGCCCGGTTCCCACGCAATAGGATTGTCCGCCGTACCGTACTTAACAGCCTGTTCGACGTATTCCCGGCGCACGAGAATGTCGTTGACGTAGATATTCTTCCAGTCAAAGCCCAGTTTGTCAGACTGCGTGACAGTCGACGTGATACCGCCAGCCGCCTGAACAAGCTTACCGTCCTGAATCGCCGCTTTCATCTGTGCAAGTTTAGTTTCCGTCATACGCTTCCTCCAGTTCTGCCAGTACATCACTGGCCGTTTTCTTTCCCATCTTTGCGGTGACCGTGCCGTCCCGGTTATCAGTGATGCTGCCAGCGACGCAGTAATCGGCATTGTCCCATTCCTGTTCTGCTGTCTCACCATCCGCAGTATCGCGCTGGACAATCGACCAACTCAGGCCGTCAACAAACAGCTGCGATGCTTCCGCATAGGTCATCTCAAGTGTGACAGCCTTGGATTCGCGATTGTCCCATTCGCGATCTAGCACCTTTCCGGCGATACTCGCCGGGTATTCCGTGTTGTTTGCTTTGAAATAAAACATTTTGACCTCCCTAGCTTGTCGTAATTGTGATGCTGCCAATTGAAAACACAATCCTGCAATCATTGTTAATTGCATATGTATAACTGGTATTTCCGCTTTTATCCGATACGGTTTCCCCGTCAATAATAACTGCGAATCTGTGTGTCCCGGATGACGCTACAATTGTGCATTCCGTTCCAGCTTCAACCTCAATAGCATTTGAGCTTTCCGTATACCTATTTCCATTGATCTGCACATAGGTTGTTGCGCCGGCGGAGCCTGCAAACGTAACAGTACGCATGACACCAAGCTTGATGTCATATCCGGTTCCGCCTACCAATGTTCTCCCTTTTTCAATGCTATAAGCAGTGCCATCCTTTGCTACCTTTCCGGCAGCCAATTCGTAAGCAGATCCGTTTATCAAAACTTTCTGTGCCATCTGTGCACCTCACGCGTAATGCCAGGCGATAGTCCCGTCTGCCGCCGGTATTGTCTCGGAGGGGAACAATGCGGAGCCGCGCGCCATGTATGTAGTGTAGTTTGTGTCGGCTTCGTCGACGTTCGTTGTACGGTTCAGACGGGCATTCAGCGCCGCTTCGTCTGCGCCTGTTTTCCTCGGAAATAAATCAAGCATTCTTCCCCCTCCTTACATCAAGATACATGCACCCGGCAGATCAAGCGTCGGGACTGTATCGCAGGACAGCGTAATACTGGTCTCGTTGCTGCTGTAAAGCCGGACATTGCAGTTCGCAGATTCTTTGCACTGCTCGTCTGTTGCGGAACTGTCAAGCCCAACTGCGGCGTTGCGGGAACCGACAGCAAGCACAATTGTCTGCCTGTTATCCGTCCATCCGTCTTTTGAGATTGTGAACGAACTTGAGGTAGACAGGTCAGCCTTGCCCGCAATATCCTGCGCATTTTTGGCAATTGCAGCGGACTGCGACACATCCAGTTCCTGTATATCTGCGATTGCGGAGGTCGCAGCTTCAACAGACTCGTCAATGCGGTTCACTCTTGGAACAAGATCTGTTACTGCCGCACCGGCTTTGCCGCCGGAATTGATTGAATCCTGCACCAACTTCGAAAGCTTTTCCATGCCGACAGAGTTATTCGGCAGCGAACCGGCTGACACATTCGCAAGCTGCAACTGTACGTTTTCAATCGCCGCCTGCACGGTCTCCGCCTGGATCGCCGTAGACGCTGTGAACGGAAGGTTCCCGGCGATCAGTGCCGGAATCAAAACTTCGTTGATATACGTCTGTAAAGCAAGCCCTGCTTCGTCAAACTTGGCTTTCAGGCCTGCCGCGGACAATCCGCCGACGTCGTTCGGGTAATCGTCCAATTTCTGAATAATACTAAGGTCAGTATCCAGTGTTGGAATGCTCACTTATGCCACCCCCGTTTCGTTGAGCGCCCGTTGCAGCTCTCCGTAGCCGCTGCCGCCATTGACCGGGATTTCTCCCGGCTGCGGCGTTGCGGGGACAAGGTTCCCGCTCGTCGCGCCCTGATTCATCTGCGCCATCGCCTGATTGCCTTTCAGCTTGTCAATCAGCTCCTGCCGCTTGGACACGTAGCCCTCCGGGATACGCTCCAGATAGTCAACGAGTTCGATTTTGCCCTGCATAAGCAGATTGTCGAGCGTCTGCACAGTCGTAATCTCAGACCAGTACGCCGACGCGCCGACGTCCAGTTTCAAAGACAGTGGGATCTTGTTCAGAATTTCGAAATCAAACGGCGCGTTGAAATCCTGTTCTGGAAGCGTCATGCCAAGCGGCTGCGCGTTCAGTTGATCCTTTGTCAACATTTTCACCTGCACGTACCGCGTGCCGTAATACACACGCATATGGTCAAGGTAGATCCTGCCGAGGTCTTCAATGGATTCGTACATATTGAGCTTGACCAGCTCCAGCGGCGCATTGGACGCGCGCTGCAATGCGACGATAGCCGATGTATTATCCGGGCGCGTATCGCCAAGCGCTGCATCAGATGCACCCATAAAGTTCTGCGTGTAATTGATTGCAGAATCGATAAACTGCGAGACCTGCGGGCTGATTGTAGCCGGGTCAAGAATCTTCGCCACGTTGTTGACATCGCCGCCGTTAATGCCGATTGCCGCGCCGACACGGCTGTCCCAGCGCGGGACACGCGTCTTGTCGTAAACGATCTTCGGGAATGCCGTTGTCATAAGGGACAGCATCGACATTGCGAACAGCTTATTGACAAAGATCTGATTCGGGATCAGTTCTGCAATCAGCGCCTGCCCGTGGTAGCAATCCTGCACATAATCCCACGGCATCCACGTAATTGGATAAAGCCGAAGCTCCGTGTCCTTTTCCTTTTCGATTTCAACATCTTTCGTGCACTGATAGCTGTGAACAGTCCCTGACTCTTCATCCTTCCAGAGGTACACAATCAGGGTGCAAAGCTTATCCTGTAGCGTGTCCATCTGGTTATTGAAGTCTTCCGTGTCCGGGCGGATTCGCTCAATGTCTTCCTTCTTCACGCCATTTCTCTTCGCGATCCGGCGCACTTCCTCCACCATAAGACGGCGCGGAATGATAATATACGGCTGTGTCTGTACGCGCCGGTCGTTCGGATTGCCGAAGATGACGCGCGTATTTTCGATGATCTCTGTGACGATATCGCCCTTTGCTTCCTGCCCGGTCTCAATGTCCGGGTCAAAGTAGGTATAGGTCGCGCCATCGCCGTCGACCGCAGCATTCCGCATGAACTGGCGCGTCAGCGTAACAATCTTGTTCCGCTCGAAAATGGCTGCAAACTGCTTGTTCATGACGTCGGCTACCTTCTCAAGATCGCCGAGGGAGTACATGCTGGTGGAGCCGAGCGGGGAAGCCTGCATGGACAGGTTGTCGCTGGAGATCGTCGCGATCTGGAACAGCGCAACACGCTTCAGGAAATTAAAGACCGGCGTTGGCAGGCCGTTGGATTCAACCCCTTCCCACTGCTTGCCGATGAAGAAGTTCTCGTTTTTCTGTACGGTATCGTAAAGATTCAGCTGCGTGTTGACCTGCACGCCCTTGTCATATCTTCGGTATGCCTTTTCAGGCGTCATTTTATCTTTCATCGCTTGTCACCCTGCGGCGTGCCGTTGTATCCGAGGATATTGTTCATGCCGTCCATCATTTTCTGCATCTGCTCCTGCATGCGCCGCTCTTCCTCAGAAGGTTCCTGCTTCTGCGCTTCCGGTTCCTTCGGAGCTGTCCGCGGCGCTGCGCCGCGCGTAACAAGAACATAGCCGAGAATGCAGACCGCAATCTGGCAGATCAAAACCAGCAGCTGCAAAATCAGCCCTAGAATTGTTTCCATAGTTTCCCTCCTATTTCACATTTCCGGTGTATCGGACTTTCTGGTCGATTCCAAGCACGGTCACGTCCCCGTGAGAAGACCCGCTTGTGATTACAAGCTTGTAATATACGAATTTCTTGACCTTGAGCTTTACCCGCTCCATCTGCGGCGCGCGGTTCGTCAGAAACGAGAAGTGCCAGAAGTTCACATGATCGAAACCTGACAGATTCGAAACAACTTCTTTCTCTGCGTAATCGCTTTTCTTGTCCGATCTGGCAGAAATCAGAATCCGCGCGTTTACCGCCGGTTTCATGGATACCCAAATAATTGAGCTGGTTTTACGCTTATAGTCAACGTCAAATGTCATATTCCCGGATTCGTAGCGCGAATTGATGACCTCGCCGCCGTCCGTTGTGTAAATATGGTCAAAGTCTACGACTCTTCCGTCCGAGAAGCCGAGGTACACTGTTGTGCCATCGTAGCAGGCGCAAGCTACCGGAAGCCCGGTATACATGTACCACACGCCGATCTCATAGTTATTTACCAGCACCGTCCCCGCTTCGTCACCCATGAACACGAAATATTCGTGTGTCATGTCGTTGTCAAAGGTGTGGAGTTTCGACGCGTCCGCATTGTTCATGCTGCGCTGCACGCGGTCGGAAATGTTCTTCGCGTTTCGCTCGTCCGCATAGAGCGTTGTCGCAAGCCGCCATTCGTAAATGTTTCCCGCGCAGAACGAGCGAGGGTAGTTATTGACAAGCTGCACCTGTCCGGGCGCTTCGTTGCCAATTGCTCTGTGAATTGGGACTGTATAGAAGCCTGCGGTCGTGCTGCCGTCTTCCAAAGTGATAGCGGAGTAGCTGGTCGCGTAGACCGCTTCCGGTTTGAACACAAGAAGCTTGGAGTAGTGACGTGCCATCGCCGTAATCGGTGTGTTGGCCGTCCCGATCTGCATTTCATACAGATCAGGGAAATACTCCGCGCTTGCTTCTCCATCTTCCGTCACGCCGCAGTAATACGCTTTATTGCTGCCGTCTCCGTACAGGAACACGCGCGTATCGGAAGAGCCGTTGAAGAACTCGCTGAAGCGCATCCTTTCGATCTTCCCCCGCAGCGTATTTGCCACGTTGTAGAAGATCTGCACATTGTTGCTTCCCTGCGTCGGGGCTTCCGTAAAGGTCACGGTTCCAGCAGCTTTATCAACCGTGAAGCCTTCCGTTTGTTCTTCATTTTCCACGAACACAAAATCAATGCTCGTGACATTCGTTTCCGGCAGCTGATAGACTGTGGATTCCCCGTCAGCGGAGAACTTTACACGCCGCTTGCCGGTCAGCATATTGACCGGCTCCAGCGTCATACCGCCGCCGCCCGGTGCGGACGCTGTCACCACAACGGGCACGTAGCCGCTGACGCTCTCGACGTAACCGATCCCGTCCCAGACGAGATATTCGATCCCGTTCAGGATATAGAGCTTGTCGCCGAAGCCGAAGAAGGTCGTAGGCGCGTCAAGGATATCGCCGATGTTCTCCGCGCCATTTTCTGTAATATTCCAAACTGCGCCGTCAGCCGCACAGACGGTCACCTCGCCGCCTGCTACGTAGCCATGCCACATGCCGCGGACAGAGCCGTTGAAGCTGTGCAGGACGTTATAACCTGGTCTGACGCGCAGATGATATTCGTTTGTAATTTCAAAGTTATCGAGGACGGACGCTTCGCCCATTTTCAGCTGCGTGTCGCCGTCCTCTGATTCGTTCAGCCCCAGAAACTTTTTGATCGTGTATACCTTGCTGTCGTCTCTGGTGGAAATTGTCGCCATAAAGTAAATACCTCCAAGAAAAGGGGTGCGTTGCCGCACCCCTTATTTTGTGGTCGCTCAGTTCTTCGCTTCCGCGAGATCAGACCAGAAGGAACCGGTCTTCGTAGCTGCCGCGCGGACAGTGTCGCCCGCCGTCAGCGTCGGCTTCGAGGAAGAGCTGTAGGTCGCCGCGGTCTCAGAGAAACGCGGGTCGGAGCCGTCGGTCGTGTAGATCAGCGCCTCACCGTCACCGCCAGTCAGCGTGAGCGTATTGGACGAGATCGCGATAGTCGGCGTGGCAGCGACCTTGCCGGACGCAGCTGCGACATAAATGCCGTTTGCCATCGTCGGCTTGACGAATGCGTCGTACATGACGCGGCCTTCGACAAGGTTGCCGCTGATGCCAGGGACATCGGTATGAATCTTGTAGTCCTTCAGCTTCATCGGAGAGATCGCCGAGTTCTTATAGATCAGCATGAAGTAGACGTCCGTAGGCATGGTCGCCAGTGCTTTGACGGGGACACCGTCGAACGTGCCGATAACGCCCTGCTCGAGGGACTTTCTGCCGAGAACATCAATACCGATCCACTCGGATGCGAGCTTCAGATACTTGTAGTAGCTGATGTCGATATAGAACGTGCGGTTCTTCTTCGGCACGTGCTTCTTATCAAGCGCGACGTTCGCGTCCATGAGTGCTTCCACGATGGTGGTCTTGCTCGGCGCGGCAGTCAACGCGGTATGCTGACCGGCCTGTTCTGCCCATACCTTCATGCGGTATGCGTCGATCTCGGGCGTCACGACTTCGCGCATCTGACGGCGCAGGGTCTTGCCAGCTTCCTTGATATTCAGCTGCTCGGCCTGATTGCCCTTGTCGATGGTGTAGGTGAAGGAACGGTCTTTCTTCATCTGGAACTCGTAAACATTGTCGTTGAGTTCCTTCGGCGTACCGTAGCGAGACGTGCCGCTGCGGGTATAGTCATTCATCGGCGCAACGTCAACTTCGTATACGCGGACAGTCTTGACACCTACAAATTCAGCGTCAAGGTCAGTTGCGAACGAAGACTGCGTGTAGCTGTCTTCATAAAATCTTTCCTGCACCTGCTTGGAATATTTCTCTGCAAGATTGATGGTCTTTGCCATTGTATCCTCCTATTTAGTCTTCGCCAAGGAAGCCCTCCAGGAACGGGTCTTTGCCGGTCTCCTGCTTGTTCGATTGCAGGCTTCCCAGCGATTTTTGTTTATTGCTTTCGTTTTTAGCGCGGATCGCCAATTTCTCATTAGCTTCTTTAAGCTGGCGCTCCAGCTCTCGGCGCTGATAATCGCCGTAAGCGTCCACAAGCAGTTCACCTTTGCCGACAGCCTGCCAGACTTCCTGTGGGATAGTCTTCGGGTCGACATCCTTGTATTTCTGCTGAAAACGCCGGATGTCCTCACGCTGCCGTTCCTCCGCCTTGCTCTTGCGGTTTTCTTCCGCAGCAGAAGACTGTAGCCGCCGTTCTGCATCCTCCCGAAGAATGCGCTCCCGCGCGGTTTCCTGACTGACGCCCTGCGCTACAAGCATGTTCATGCGGATCGACGTCAAAAGCTCCGGTAGCTTTTTCCCCGCTGTTGCCGCCATGGATTCCAGCGTCTCAAAAACGCCGGAATACTCGTTCCTGAACTTCGCTAGGTCTGCATTTTCCTGCTGTAGACGGTCGCGCTGCTCTGTCACATGGTCATAGTTCAGACCCTTTTGTGCAAGCTCGGTTACCTGCTGTTTGGTGTACTGCTTGACTTCCTTGTTGAACTTGAGGTCGAACATCGGCTCTTCGGCCTGCACCTGCTCGTCAGCAGCTGCTTCCTCTGTGCCCTGCTCTCCCTCGCCATCTGCGGTCTCCTGCTCCTGAGGGGCTTCCTGCTGCTCCGGCTCGGTCTGGTTGCCGTCGCCCTCGTCCTCAGTCAGTCCCTCAAATTCGCTCAAGTCCACATCGTAGTTGTCATCGTCGATGACAACGCCGGTTTCATTTTCGTTCATGGTGTGTCCTCCTGTATTTGGCTATGGTAGGCCATTTAACGGCTATGGTTGGCCGTCATCTTACATATCAGCAGCAAAGCCCGCCGTAATATGGCGTAATGTCTTCCCACTTGGAAGACTTCTTCGCCGCCAAATCGCGGACAAGCTCCGAGTATCTTGAATTGAAAAATGCCGCCATGGAATCATTCTCGCCCAGCAGTAAATGTGCCGCGAGACCGTAAGGCATAATGCCCTGTGCAAGTACATCGTCAAGGTCTATCACATCTGTGAACGTCTTGATTTCGGTGCAGACATCCCGCGTCCCGTCTTCCTTTGCTTCGTATGTATCGGAATAGGGGAATAGTTCGTGCCGCAGAATGTTGAGAATGGACAGTGTCCGGAGCTTGTATTCCGAAGTGTCCGCGGTCGACGTTTCGCCGGTCGCTTCATTCTGCTCGTCCATCATGTGAATTGCACGGGCAAAGACCCATGCAGCAGTTGTAGTGTTCATGCCAGCGCCCCCTAGTAGCAGATATAGCTTGCGTTCGGCTCCCCGCCGGTCATGTACTCGTCGTAGTCGTCCAGCTGGTCTTCCTCATAATCGTCGACCTCGACCGGCTTTTCCGGCTTGAGCGTCCGCATAACGCAGAAATAGCGAAGCGCGTCAACGTCGTGTGTCAGCTCGTGCGGCTGCTTTGCGCAGTCGTTCGGATTTTTCTCGTCGTGCTGGATCGCCTGTAGATCGTCGATCAGGCTCTTGCAGCTCTCGCAGATCATCAGTCCCGGCTTTCCGTCCGGCAGTGGCTTTAACATTTCCTTAACGGCCATGAATCCCTGCACGCGGTTGTTTGCCGCTTTCAGAACCGGAAGTCCGCATTCGCCGAAGATTTGCGCCATCGTCTTGCCTGTGTCCTTCTGCGTCGACCACATATCCGGCGGCGCAATCGTGTATTCGATTCTCTCACGGGCAGGCGTCAGCGAGATCGCCGCGCTCGCCGCTTCTGAGACAATAAGCTTGGATTCGTTGTACTGCCTGTACACATAGCAGCGCCCGGAAAAGTCGACCGCAACCCACAGGCACGCGAACATGTCAAGACCGTAGTCGAACACCCGGTATTTCGCCCAGCGCGGGTCTATCGGGAAATCTTCTGGGAAAGTATGCACGCCGCGCCGGAACTCCGGGAAGAAGCCGCCCGACAATGCATCCCAATCGCCGAAGCGGTGCGCCCTGCGCACGTCCTCCGGCAGAAGGTCAAGCGCATTGACATAATCCGGCGAACCTTCCAGCAGGTCAACATTGTCCTCAACTGTCGCTTTGATGAACAAATAATCGTCCGGGTTCTCGTTTGGCAGGAAGTCGCGCTTGACAAACAGGCGCTTCACCCACTGATGCCCGATGCCGCCGGGATTGCACGTCAAATACATCCGCTTCGGGAACGGCGTCGCGCCACGGCAGCAGGCCGCGATTCCACGAAATTCCTGCTCTGTAAACTGTGTTGCTTCCTCAATAAAAATCCAGTCGTATTCCTGACCCTGATACTTACCGGCAACAGCAGAGCCGAAGCCGTCCATATTGCCAAACTTAATTGTCGAGCCGTTTTTGAACGACAGAAGATGCTTCTGCACGTTATACACGGCGACGCTCTCCGGAACCAGTTTTACGATCGGATCGATCACGCTGTTCTCAAGGTCTTCGTACCGACGTCTGAGAATCAGGATTTTAAGTCCCGGATAGTACAGGCACGCACCGACCGGCTTTCTCTGCGTGCACCAGCTTTTCCCGCCACCTCGCGCGCCGCCGTAACAGGTGTACTTTACCGTGGACGCGAAGAATTGCCGCTGCGGTTCACTGTTCGGTTTCCCGAGGTCGATTTTGACAGTCTCGCCCGGCGCGGTGCGCTTGTACGATTGCTTACCCATTCAGTACCTCTGTGCTGTGCTCGTCTTGCCTGCCGGGCGTTCCTGGCACCCGACAGAACAAGAGGATGAAGAATGAAACAAGGAGAGATTGCCTATCTGCCGAAGACAGGCAAGACCAACACAGCACGGCTTTTTATTTGCTTTTTGAAATTTTTCAGAAGCGGTTTTCGAAAGAGTACCGCCCGTTTTGTTGGCACCCCTCTTTGTGAAGGGCGCAACACGTGGATGCGATATCTTATATATATAGGAATGAAAACCACCGCCCGTTTTTCCGCTACCCCTCCTATGCCCTGCATCACTTGAGATGGTGGCTGCATCCGTGCGCAACCCAGCCCGCGCACGCAGCGCAGGAGCTTAATGACCTGCGCGCAGAGGGGCAATGATGCACGTACACGCAGGCGGGAGCGTCCGCAGCTCATCGTTTATGCATTCCTTTGCGCTGCTTGTGCGCTGTATAATATACGGCGTATGCATGTATATCTGCATATAGTTTGGAATGTATATGTTTTTACGTAGTTACTCGAACTTTTCGTAAAATGTGAACGCTACAAAATTATATGTTTGTCGCGTTGGTCATTTGAAAGCGTCCATGTCGCCTGGCTTATTGCCGAATGTGACGTTGACCTGTACAGCATTGCCGTTAAAGTCTCTCTGCCCGCTAAATTTGTCCATAAGAATACCCAAGACGGTTGCAGCCTGTAGCGCATTACTCTTTTGCAGTTTGTCCGGAAGGTCGTTCAATATGGTATCGAGCGCGGTCTGCACCTTGTCCAGGCGGCTGTCTGCGTACTCTCGCATGCGCTCCTCGGCTGTCTTTTTTACCGCTTCGGCGACATCCAAGTTATTGTTAATAATCTTCCTCGCCGTTTCCCACGATACGCCGCCAGCTTTTGCAGCATCTGTAAGCGTGCCACTGTTGGCATACTCGGCAATGACGGCGGCTTTCTGCTCAATATTGATGCGCTTGCCCCGCTCACCCTTCGCCACGCTGGCACCTCCTGACGGCTCAAAATTGCGCTTGCGCGTCGGCTGGCAGGCTTGCAAGCTCGCTTGCAGCGCTGCTGCCTAGCGCAAGCATAACATCGAAAATCGAAATACTGACAAAATTGTCAGACAGCGAAAAGCCCGGAAAGCATTGCAGCGCAACAGTTCTCGGCCAGAAAAAGATTGACAATTTTCGCATTGACAAAAAATTTCTTAAACTCATGCTTGACATACTGATCAGTATGTGCTATGATGGGGCCACAAACAAAGAAGCCGCTCCGGTGCAGTGAACACCGAAGCGGCAAGCCCAAACAAAAACCACGACGAATTTGAAAGGACGTACTTATTATGACACAGTATTTCGCAGATTGCAAGACCCTCGACGAACTCCGCATTGCTTACCGCAAGCTGGCCGCGATCCATCATCCGGACGTTGGCGGCGATGTTGCCACGATGCAGGCTATCAACGCTGAGCATGACCGCGTCTTTGAGGCTCTGAAAGCCGCGCACAACGCAAGCGCCGACGAGTACCACCAGACCACCGAGACCCCGGAAGAGTTCCGGCGCGTCGTTGTCGAGCTGCTGAAGCTCTCCGGTCTCAATATTGAGATCTGCGGCTCTTGGCTCTGGATCGGCGGCAATACTCGCGAGCACAAAGAAGCCTTAAAGGCCCTTGGCTGCAAGTGGAGCAAAAACAAGATGCTTTGGAGCTGGCACCACGTCGACCTCACTTGGCAGTTCTCCGGCTGCGAAGATTACTGCGTTGGGGATCTCGTCGAAATGCTGTTCCGGGAGGCTGGGGAGCCACAATATATCTTTGATGACATCATTGTCTCCACGTCCTATTCTGGCTTTTATGCAGAATATTTTCAGGATTAACGGAGGGGCGCACAGATGGAATACAGAAAAGGCTTTTACGAAGAGCGCCGCAGCCTGCTTTTGAAGCAGCCGGACACGATCAACACGGTCAGCGATTGCAAACACTGGGGCGCGTATGCGTCCCGGTATATTGCAGAGGCACAGGAGACAATCAGGCAGATGCAGGAATACCAGACGCAGATTTATGCGCGCGTGCAGCTTTTGAGCGTCGCGCCGTGGCACTACGAATTGAAGTTGACGCGCCGCCGCAGCTACACCGAAAACCGCGTTTATTACGATTTGACGTTGACGAAGGTTTTTGAAGATGCTACAATCAAGCCGGAAGAGATCCAGCGCACCACTTATCCCGGTGCGGAGCGATACGCCGCCTTTGCAGCCTATGAAGCAGAGCGTAAAGCCCATCCCGGCATTATCGCCGTCAAGGATATTGCAAAATCCGCATGGGAGCGCTGACAGGAGGAACCGCCATGCCAGAGACCCAGAAGCCGAAAAGAAAAACGCATACCAGTACAGCTGTAAAGGCTCGCTACAATGCGAAAACTTACAAGCAGTATAGCGTTGCATTTCGCTACGATGATGACAAAGACTTGCTTGACCGCATTGATACTTTTTTGGTGAACGGCTATTCCGCTGCGCAAGCCATCAAAGCCATCATGCGCGGAGAGTAAAGGAAAGCGCCTAGCCAGTCAAGGCCGGGCGCTTCTCTTATTATCCCACATGTCAATGACCCGCTGGACTTGAAACGCAAATTCCTTTGTCAGCGGTTCTGCGCCGTTCAAATACTTGTAGCACGTACTGCCGGAGTACGGTATGTACTCCGGCAATTGATTTATCCTGATATTGCGCCGGTGCAGCTCCGTCCTCAGTCGTTGCCGCGTCCGCTCGCGTCCCCGCATTGCTCCGCCTCCTTATATACAGTCCAGCACGTCTTTTGCCCATTCCCCGCGGGCTTTGTCCAAGTCCGCCTTATACGCCGCGCATAGAAACGCAGCGTTAGTTATAACATGCCACAGAGCCGGTAGGCCGCTCTCATCGTCGATTTCCAGCGGATTATCCCAAATATGCAGTACGTGGCGTAGAAGGGCGTCCAGCCACTTCTCACGCGGTACTTTTCGCCAGTCCTCCGCGTCCTGGTATTTTGCTTTGCCGAACTCGCGCACGTGCATGATTGCTTCAATGCCCTCCACCGGCACGAGCGACGGCCTCGGCTTGCCCTCGTCGTACTTCGCACCTTTAATCTGTTCCATCGTCTACACCCTCCAACATATCCTTGATCTCTGCGGCGTTTGCCTTGATGATATCCAGCACGATATCACTCTGAATATGGTGGGCAAATACAGCCTTCTCCTGTGCGTCTGCATTGTAATACCCCGTAAGTGTATTCCCCGCTTCCGTTTTTGCCACGATCGCGATTGCAGACGGATTGGATTTGTAGAGCGCTTGCAATGCCTCCTCCAGCCACGCCGCATATTCCTGCTCTGTGATGCTGCTCATCAATAATGCAACCTCCCTTCGCGTTTTGCCCGATCATATTTCCGCGCTCTGGCGGACATGCCGCTTGTTTCCATGCCGCGTTCTGCGCGCTCCACCCTGCTTTTGTTGTACCCGTCCGCGGCCTTACGGTACGCTATGTAAGCTTCGCACGTGGTATGCTTCGCTCCGCAGCCCTTTTCCGGGCAGTCCTTACACGGCGCAGAATACGGGCTGATTTTCAAATCTCTCTGCATTCGTTCGCCCTCACGCAAATCCGCTTTCCGGCGATCTCCACGATGTACGTAGTGGCATATAACGGCCCCGCGTACCGCTCCGCATTGTATCGCCTGCCAACCTTCGGTTGTAGTTCCGGATATACGGGGATCGCAGCTGTGATTAAAATTTGCACCGGCGTCCACTGGTTTTCCGGACTGCTGCCCGGCCTTGTGTTTACCGGGTGCAGTTTTCGATATGCCCCGCTGCATTTCCGGCTGCAAAAGTGCAACCGAATCTTTTTGTTTCTGGCTCCTGCAATGGCCTTACCGCAGTATTCGCAGCGCTCCGGTTCCCTCATCAGAGTTTTACCCCCTTTATGTACTTGTCGAAGTATGTTACGGCCACCGCCATAGCCGCCCACATGTCCGCAGAAAAGCCATAGAAGAAACCAGGGTTCTTCTTTGTGCCCTTGCCGTAATTCGCCTGTCCAGGCGCGTAGCGGTCGACGAGGGCTTGACGGATGTTTGCATCCTTCGCGTTCGGACTGCCGCACAGGTTGAGCTTTTCTTCCCGCCGGAAGATTTTTCGTAAGCTGCTGGCGTGATATGCCAACGTCGCAACCTCCCAAAAGCGCCCGATCCAAAAGCAGGTGTCAAAGACTTCCTGCCCGACCGGCATTCCCATGCCCGCGATCATTTCAATTGCAATGTCAAGATCGTCCGTCGTGATCTTTGTCATGAGCAGGCCGATAATTTCCCTGTTATCGACTTTTCCGACCTCCAGCACGCGGCGGATTTCTTTTTCGTCATGTTCCACAATGACATAGCCGGATTTCTCGTTGCCGGGATCAATCGCCAGTATCACGCCCATTTCGCTTTTCCTCCTTTTCCAACGTTTTTGCATATGCGCATGAGTACATTTCGCTGCACACCCCTGTCAGTTGGCACGGTGCACACAGCAGCCCTTCGAACTCTGGGCAGTGATTGACCACCAGCCAACGCATCATCAGGACAACTTCGCGCGTTTCTTTTGCTGCCAGATTGCAAATCCGCTTTTCCGCAACCGTCATCAGCTCTTCCGCGTTCATGTACCAGATCATGTTCACAGGCGCGTCCTGCCGCGCTGCGTTCCGATCGTATGCGTCCTGCCGGTCGTTCCGCTGCGTTCGGATAAACGGCTGTGCGTGGACGTGGCGGGCCAGATGGGTGCTTACCCAATACGGCACGCCCTCCAAGTAAAACGCAAACTGTAGCGTCCGGATGGGGCTGTGCCGCGCCCGGAGGATGGCGTGTTTCCACTCCATGTCCGGTGCTGTTTTCATTCCCTTGCCAATGGTGACTAGGGCGCACTGCTTGGCAAATGCCCAGTCCTCATCTGTAGGGTATTTCAAAAGTGTGATGTTCATGTTCCCTCCTAAATTCCGAACGGCATAATCGGGGCGATGCTCGATTTGGATTTGTTCGTCACACCGTTCAGCATTTGCAGCATCAAATAGCATTTGTCCAGTTGCCCGGTGACAGACTGCATCTTCTGGGTTTCCCAGAACAGCGCATAGCAGCGTTCTGTTGCGGTCTTCCGGTTCTCGTCGTACAAGATCTCTACGCCGTGCAGAAGCAGCTGATACTCATTTGTGCGCATTCTTTCGAGACTCTTCACCACCTCGGCAAGCTCCGCCGCTGCTGATTTTTCGATATCTTCCTCATCCTTCGGCGCGGCAAGCTCCACTTTCGGAATGCTGCCCAGAAGCAGCGCGTCGATGTAATCCAGCAGGAGTTCTCGCATTTCAGTTGCATTCGTTGGTTTATTCATTTTTGCTCCTTTCTATCGTTCCGTCCATCCGCGCGCCGCAGTTTGGGCAGTATTTTGGCAGGTAGTCTGGATTGTCTGTCCCGTCGTCGATGCAGTAGCCGCATTCCGAACAGTACCAAACGTCGAGCACGAGCTCGCCGTCGGCGTATCCGTCTCCCTCTGCGTCCCACTGCCCATGCACCACCGGCGCAACGTCAGCGGTGGGTGTATATTCGGCGGAGGAAATCATCTTGATCGCGTCCTGTATTGCCCCCTTTTCCCGGCGGTAATCCCGGCTACCCAGGCTCTTGAGCAGTGCGAGCGTCTGCTCGCGGCTGATATAATCACTCATCCCGTACCTCCACATATGCCTTTTCTAACAGATCATCAATATCCGTTTCGTCGTTGCATGCCAAAAAGTTCCCGCCCTCATCAAAGTACATGTATGCCCTGTATGGCCGCGCTTCGATTCCCGCGTACTTTTTGAGCAGATTATGCGCTTCTTCTACGCCGAAAGCGCTTGCGTCTTCAAGCTCCTCCCGCTTGGCTTTGGTGATGTATTTAATCATTTTCCTTGCCTCTCAGCGCCCGCTCGGCTTCCTCACGGGTGAGAAATACGGTTTTCCCAAACTCTGATGGAAAAATGCTGAGATTGTAGGCGCATTCGTTCACGGTTAGCCATACTTTGTTTATGGCGTTACCGCTATATCCCATCACTTTTCTGATTACAATTTCATCGCGGGCGATATGATCGGCGTTCAAAGCGCGGCGGATCATGTAAATCGTGTCCCCCGCCTTGCATGGCAGCACAATACACCGCCCGTCCTTGTCGGCTGCGGCGAGCTCGCGGAGCCTACGCGGTTCCAGTCCTAACGCATGCGCAGCCATGTCCGCCAGTGTCCCTGCCGTAAACGGAGCCTGGATCTCTTCGGGCGTCAGCCCCGTATCCTCGTAGGCCGCAAGGCGATCCTTAAGACGGTTTCTGCACCCGTAAAGCGTACATTCGGTGATCTTGCTGTGTTCACATTTTGGGCAATCCATAACTGCTTTTCCGCTTTGCAGTCGTTTCGTCATCCGTTCCATTCCTGTTCCTCCACATAACACCAGCTCTGCGGCGGGCGGTTTAGCTGTAAGGCCGCATTCCCGCACGTTTCACTGTGCTCCGAGTACATAGCGCAGCTCTCGCACCACCAGTCGTTCTTGCATGCCCGGCGAAAGCTATTCAGCTCACGCGGGTGATCGTAAATTTTCATCAGGCCGGAGATGTGCCAGCCGTACATCGGCGACTGCATTGCGTATGCCGCCGCATCGTATGCGCTCATGCAGGCCGCAGCGTAAAACTTTTCGTTGTGGCCATACGTGCGATCCTCAATGATCTGATCGCACAGAAATTCCCCGATGACTTTGCCGCTTCCGCATTTGTAGATGTAACACTTAAACGGCGGCCCCAGCTTCGGGCGCGTTTTCCGTACCTCAATGGTTTTCTCGCCGCCAATGATCTTCTCGCACCACTTCGGGCGGATGCTGATTAGTACAGCTTTACTCATGCGTGCTCCCTCCTCTCCGTCGCAGGTGCTCCCGGCGCTTCCGGCAGCGGCATCCAGTGGGTGACTATGCTGCCAAGGCAGTCCCGCATGGCAATGCCGTCATATCTTCTCCATGTATCCGCGCTTGTGCGGTACGCCTCGCCGACAAACACGTCGTCCGTAGCAAGGACGCGTTTTCCCGGCTCCGGCCTCCGCTCCTCCACGCTGATCCACTGCGGCACTTTCTCCCGCAGCGCCGCGTTCTCGGCAGTCAGGCGTTCGATCGCTTCGGCCGCACGCTTAAAAAGCATACCCACGCAAGTGTACTCGTTTTCTGCCAGCTGCACCGAGCATGCGCCGCACGGCTTATCATCACCGCAGTAATGCAGTGCCTGCGCGATCTCGTTATCCGTCATAACGTATCCTCCTCCATTCCATCAAAAATCATCTGGCCGGGCAATTGCTCCGCGCAATCGTCTGATCGCTTCATAGCTTTCTCCAGTTCCCGGCGCATCGCTTTGTACTCGTTGTACTTTGCGCGGTATCGGTAGCTGTCGCCGAAGATCGCCCACGCCGCTTTGACGACGTTCGGCTCATACGGGCGAATCAGCTCCAGATCGGATGCGGCTCTTGCCGAGATCGCGCAGCCGCAGCAACCCGTGCGCTTGAGCCCGTAGACCTCGTAAGCGTCCGAATACCGGATGCCATAGTAGTCCTTATACCACTGCTTATCCGCGTCGGAGACGTAGTACAGCGGTCTGAGACGGAACTTGCCCGCTGCCGTCTCCGTGAAGCACATCGTCGAACTGTCACTGCGCGGCACGGAACGCATCCCGCCCTCGTCTCGGCGCTCGCCGGTGATCACCATGTCGAATTGCTTTTCTATGGCGTGCGCCGGTTGCTTCTTGCAGATATCGCAGCAGTGATTGCTGACGCGGAACGGAATTGGATTTTCTCGGATGAAATCGAGCATATACTTTGAGCTGTTGATAACAAGCTGGATATTCGGTCGAGGTTCTCCTGCCGAATTGCAGCAGCACAGGAAATTGATCGCCTGCTCGCAGCCCGGATACCGGCCTTTCAGCTCCTTGCGCTTTTCCGCTTTGTCCTCCGCCTGATCGTATTCGTCTGCGATAGAAAGCGGGATGTTCTTCTTCTGCACCGCCTCCAGTCCGGCAGACATGATTTTCGACACAAAAGGCTGACCGTACTCTCGCGTCGCCTGCACGATGTTTTTCTTCGGCCGCACGGTCTGGACCTCCACGCCGTACAGCTCTGCTGTTTCCCTGACATGCCGCCGCGTTGCCTCCATCTCAAGCCCCGTCTCGAAGAAGAAATACTTGACCGGCGGCAGGCTGAATATCTTCCGGGCAGTCTCGATCATGTGGAGCATGATGTCGCTGTCGCTGCCTCCAGAATAAGAACACATCGCGTTCGGATGCTCCTTCAGGCGCTTTGCAATGATGCTCTGGATCGCCTGAAACTTTGCGGGCGCTTCAAAATCCGCATACGGCGGGCGTTGCGTGTAGACGCTGCTGCGAAATTCCCTGTCTTTTGCGGCTCTCATTTCGCCTCATCCCTCCCCGGCGTCAGCTTGGCCAGCATGATCTGGCCGATATCCGCCACATAGACCAGTTTGCCCCGGCTATACACCAGCAGCTTGTCGTCCCGGATTTCCATTCGATCTGCTTCAATGTTCGTCAGATCGTGGCAGCAATCGCATACAAATCGCATGTTTCATCCTCCTTCCAGCAGCCTGTCCACGGCTGCACGCTCCAGCGAGTCAAGCTCGTCATGGTGCTGCTGCACGCCGTAGCCGGGCTTTGCAGCGCGGCCAACAGGCGCTTGTGCAACCTCGTCCTCCCAGCGTCCCTGATTCAGCCATGTGGCCGGATTGGGGATAAAACGCCCGTTTTCTGTCGTCCATTGGTTGCCACACTTCTGCCGCTCTATGGCGGTCAGGAGTGATTCAAGCGGGGCTTTTACCCGGCTGAATGCTTTCCTAGCGGCTTCCTTGCCGACTTTCTTCGGGTACGCTTGCCAGAAGAGATCGAACTTCGTGCCCCGCTCAGGCGCGGACGTTTCTTTTTCTTCTGAGGAAGGGGGATTATAGGGGGTAGGAGATAATAGGGGTCTGGGGAAAGAAGAGGGAGGGGGACAAGGGGGAAACCCTTCTTCTTTTTCTTGCATGGGTTTTGGTTCGTTTTGGTTAGCTTTGGTTTCGTTTGGTTCGTCTAGCGTCGGTTTGCTTTGCTCTGGTTCGTTTTGGCTCATTTTGGTTAGGTTTGGTTCAACTTGGTTTACGTTTTTCTTTTTGCCCCCGTTTTTCCCGTTTTGAGCACAGACGGCGCTATTCTTCAAATCACGATCTATCTGTGATTTGATGCTTGGAAATAAGATTGCTTCCCGCCCTGCGAGGTCTGGAACCGCGCCAGACCTCGCATATTCGAGGATTCCAAT
This sequence comes from bacterium, assembly GCA_963649755.1. GTDB lineage: Bacteria > Bacillota > Clostridia > Lachnospirales > Lachnospiraceae > UBA1258. The sequence goes on from CAVJJQ010000007.1 coordinate 38,566, forward strand.
AAACAATCTCCCGCGCTCGGCATCTTCCAGCGCCGCCGTCTGCTCGATCCAGTCAAAAAAGGCCTTCACGTAGCATTTTGCCATGTTTTAGCCCTCAGAACGGCAGATCATCGTCGCTCTCGTCAAGCTGCTGGAAGTCCTCCGAGCTGGCCGGTGCAGCTGTCACAAAGGATTCGGCCTTGCTGGGCTTAAGCCACCGGATGCAGTCTATCTCAGTGCCGTCCTCCCTCTCATACGGCCCAATGTGCAAGATGCAATTACGGCCGATCAGATCCTCCAACTCAAAATCCGTCTCTGGCTCGATTCCAAGAGCATTGGCGTATTTCCCGATCTTGTCGGCGTCGTAATCACCAGTATCGCGATCCGGCCAGAAGTTTTTGAAGATATGTTTTTTCTGATATTCCTGCTCGACGTCTTCGCGGATAACGAAATCAAACTTGATACATTCGTTGCCGTTCTTCGACATGCCATAGCCGCACGATTTCAAATAGACCTCATAATCGCCTTCCTTCATCAGGCCGCCGTCATTTTTCACTGCCTTAAATCCCATCTGCTTTGTCCATCCTTTCGTCATCCATTTTCCAATGTGTAAAATATTCGTTGATATAATCACCGGCTAAAAGCCAGTCCATAAAGCGGGCAATTGTATCTTCGATAGGTTCAAAATCGCCGCGCCGATACGTTTCCGCATAAGTGTTTGTGCCATCGAAAATCAGATATGTAAATTTCGATGCGCCGGGGAGCAGGTGCAGATACATTGGGTGCTGCGGGCTGTGCAGATACTTTCCGTATTCGTACCGCTGCACGCGCTTGATATCGTAAACCACACCTGCCTTTACGTAATCGCAGACACCGTACAGTTGGAAATCCAAGCCCGCCACGCGCAGCCGCCCGGCAACCGGAACCTGCGGCTGCCCGCCCGCGCAGACACGGGAGAACTTTGCTACAGCCCGATCGTATTTTTCGCCAACAGGCTCAATTGGTACGCCCGCAACTGTACTGTTAATCGCCGCTTCGAAATCAATGCCCGCCTGCATAGCTGGGGTTGTCTCCTTCTCTTCACGCCGAAGCGTGGAGAGGAAGGAAGACAGTGCTGCGTCTGCATACGCATCATCCGCGTCAAGAAAGTGCTGCCAGCTGCTCAGCAGGCTTTGCGTTAGCCAGTACATAGGTGGTTGTCTCCTTATCATATTTCAGGCCGAGATCCTTACACTTGCGCTTGAACTCTGCGCCAAGCTCCGCAGCACTTGTCAGCGCGTGTTCGATTTTCCCCAGTTCTTCTCGGGCTTTGAGCGCGGTTTCCGGATCACCGACAAGAGCAATAAAGGCGCGCCCGGCTTTCATCGCCGCATCGTATGCGGCTTTCTCGCCGCTGTAAATCGCGGCCTGCGCATTGATATCCTCTTGTGCCTTGCGGAACAAGTCTGTCAGGAACGTGGACTTCTGGCCGGGCTTAAGCTCCGGCAGCTGCATCACTCCGCGCACACCGAAACACCCCTTTGCGAAATACTCATCCGTCGGCGTGAATCCGATCATGCGCTTATTGCCCATCATGAACATGTAGCCGCCGAAGTCTACAGGCGTCCAGACGATATCCTTTGCGCCGCCCTCGCAGGAAAGGCGCGTCTGGATTGTATCGCCATTCTGCTGCTCCGTCGTGTGGAATACCACAATCAGGTGTTTCCGATCCTTTGCGCGGATCTGATAGCACAGCCGGTCGAACTCGGACTTGATCACGCCATACATTGCGCGGCCATCCTTCGCAGCCTTGCTATCCTGCTTCTTCGCCCAATCCTTCATAAGCTGAACCAGCATGCCGCCGGTATCGATCACGATGGATTCAGCGGCCTTGTATTCGTTGGAATCCATATCGCCGAGCATTTCCTCGTAGGATTCCACCACGGACGTCACGCCGCGCTGCTCCGGGCGGACACGGGCAATTCCGTTGTCCGTATCAAACAAGAACGGTTTCGGCGCAGACAGTGCCAGTGTCGTCTTTCCCAATCCAGGCTGGCCGGAAATGATGCACATAAACTTCTTGTTGCTGAAATCCAGTTCAGCAGGCTTCTTGATCGCCATTATTTCACCTCCGCAAACTCACCGTTTTTGAGCTGATACCATGTATCGGGCTTGATGCGCTCGCCGTCTACGTATTCCGTCTTTACGTAGCGCGGGACAGCCCGTTCTTTTTTTTCGGAATATTCCCACTCAGCAAGTGTGATCCAGCTCCCAATCTTTGCTTTTACTTTCGCCCCGTGGCCAGCGCAGCAGATCACGGAATCCTCGCCGGTACTATCGATCTTGGCGAAGTTGCCCGAGCTGCCGATCTTGGCGGAGTTGCCCGAGCTGCCGATCTGGGCGGAGTCGCCCGAGCTGCCGATCTTGGCGGAGTTGCCCGAGCTGCCGATCTTGGCGGAGTTGCCCGAGCTGCCGATCTGGGCGGAGTCGCCCGAGCTGCCGATCTTGGCGGAGTTG
>CAVJJQ010000008.1:0-10893 GCA_963649755.1 bacterium
TATGTTTCAAATAGCGGTTGCCGTTTTCCAAAAGATTATTTGTAAGCTTTGTAAGCTTTTCTACATTCTTTTCAAAGTTCTTATCATTGGGATCCAACTTTACCTTAAAAGAAGCATACGCATTCATGCTCTTCTTCATATCATCGTATTCCGGTGAGCCTTTGACGATATAAAAAGGATCCGCATCCTTTACCTGCTTAAAAAGCCTGTCCGGTAAGGTATCGTTGTTCTTATTGATATCCTTAACAATATCCAAGGCATTCCGGTTTGCGTTTTCGTAGGGAATATAATATGCAGCCGCATCTATATCATTTACGAAAGTTTTCATCGGTTCCTTGATTCTTTCGGCATTCTTACAAAGATCATGGATTTCTTTGTACTCCATGTTGTGAAGCAAGGAATCGACATTGAAATATTTGTAACAGGGACTGCAGATAAAATCGCTCTGCTTTAAAACTCTCTCGGAAACGGCATCGAATTCGCTTACGTGACGGCATTTCTTTAAATCCTCATCCGTAAATGAAACATCCTCCGATTTTGAAAGAGTGTCCAGGGATTTGGTAAAATATGAAGAAAGTGTTTGAAGATAAACAAACCTTCTGATAAGCCTCTTAAAATCGGTAGGTGTTGCCGGCGTTTCCATATTTTCGGGAGTCTCATTTGCAAACTCTTCCGAAAGCCTTGCAAGCATTCTGCCTCTTGCTTGGGCCTTTGTCTTCTTTTGCTCGTCTGATGCTTCTAAACCCGGGTTAATCGCCATTGTACTTTCAAATTCGTCGGCGAGTTCTTTCCTGCCGGTCCTTAATAGGAAATAGCGAACCGCACTGCTTATTTCGGAAATTCCCTCCGGCATATTCGGAACTTTACGTCCGAGATTCTGAGTGCTTGCCTCCATACGATGGCTAAGCAGGAAATTTGAAAGAGAATCTCGCTCCGCCTGCTCATTTGCATCACGAACGATATATGTGCGGAATTTTACCGGCAATGAACTTTCAAATTCTTCCAAAGAAAACTTCGGAAAGAAATTATCCGTTGCGCGAAACCGGTACATATCGGGACTTTCGGTTTCAAAACCCGCTTCCTTGTGAAATCCGTTACCTGCTTCATCAATCTTTTCACGCATTGATAAAGCATTTCTGTAATCCTTGGGTGGCATGTCTTCCTCCTCATAAATAATACCTTACACTTGCTTATACCTACGGATTGCTTCGCACTTCGTGCTCTCGCAATCCTCCTGTGACTTTTCGACCCTGGCTTATACCTACGGATTGCTTCGCACTTCGTGCTCTCGCAATCCTCCTGACAATCGTAATCAGCACATTTTTCTTTGAAAAATGGCTGCTTACGATTGTCAGGGCGGGTCTCAAGGTCAAAATGTTTTTTGCAAGCAAGCTTGCATCAACATTTTGACTTTTCGACCCTGGTATAAGCAGATTATAACCTATTTACATTCTCTTTTTTAGGTTCTTTTTCAACATTTTTAACGTTTTGACTCTTGTTGTTCTTCTGATACTCTTTCTTTAAAGCATCAAGTTCACCCTTAACGTCACGCTTGGGTCCTTTATCATTGGGAACTTTCTTTTCGTCTTCATGAACATTTTCTTCCTTAAGAGCATCCTCAAGGCCGGGGCAAACTTCCTTAAGCTTTACCATCATATCACTTGCAAAAATTAAACGTTTCTTACCGAAATCGGATCTGAACCATTCAAGAAAGCCTGATTTTCTGTCTTTCTTGGCGATATAGTTTTGACACTCCTTGTAAGCTGCCACACATTTGGAAAGAATATTTTTTTCAGTCTCCTTCGATGTATTAATTTCGCCTAAAGCCAAGTAGGATTCCTTAACTGCGGCAGTCATCTTTTCAAATTCTTCTGTATTGGTATGCCCCATTTTCTTAGGGAGCGATACAATACGTCTAAGTTCAAACTCTATGTCAACACTGCCTTTGACACGATCCTTTATTTCATCGGCATCATTCTTAATTTTTTCCGTGGCCTGTTCTATTTTTTCCTCAGTTTCTTTATCTTTTTGTTCTTTAATGTATTCTTTGCTCTTGGAATTTTCAGTCTCAGCCTGAGCTATCATGCCATTATAAACACGTTTAACATGTTGAACCTTATAATCAACAGTTTTTTTCACTTCAAGATCAAGTTTTCTTTTTTTCTTTCCGTTCACTAGGTCTTCTTTAGCTACAGCTTTTTTAGCAGCTATATCTCTGTTAATATTTGCTTCGTTATTTTTATATTCGATGAAAGCTTCTTCTAATGCTTTTGCGTGATTTGAATACTCTTCATTACATTTTTTTAATTTTTCTTCAAGCCCATCTCTTGAAGCAACCAGTTCCGCAAGCTGTTGGTTATATTCCTGCAAATCCTCATGCAAAGATTGCAATTTTGTATCTCTTGTTGCCTTATCCTTTTCCGAAAGAGAATGATATCCTTCGAACTGGTCATTCATCGAAATGTGGACCTTTTCAACATCTACATACTTATCTGATACTGCCTTTTGTGCATTTTCAAGCTCTTTTTGGATTGTTTTTCTTTCTTCCGAAAGCTTATGCATCTTCTGATTGATATCTTTTTCTTTTTCCTGATACTTTTTTATCTCATCTTCTATCAAATTTTGGCATTTTACACTCAGAGCAATGATAATATCATTGCTCTGCATCTCCTGATTTTTATCATCGTAATAATATTCAATTGATGCCGCTTCAACGTGATCCTTATAAGCAGACTCTGCTTTGGCCATTGCATTATCAATCTTAAATTTAAGGGATGCATCCATTTGTGCAAACTGATCATCTAACTCCTTATTTGCAGCCTTCTTAATGTCGTTAGCCGTTGACTCAATTTTCTTATTGGTCCAATCTTTAAGCTCCGCTATCTTTTCGGCCTTTCTTGCTTCAATTGCATCTAATGTCTGCTTGTTAAATTTGGTGTTTGGCATATTTTTCTCCTTTTAAACATAGGTGTTCTATCAATTTACAGCCATTATAATATTCAATAAGGGACAAAAGGTGGACAAAAAGAGTTTCGCTTGCGAAACTCCAGCGTCTCGCGCGGTCGCGTTAGCGACATATACCTATCGCGCGAGTGCGCATAATTGGCACGTAGTGCCTTTTTTTGCTATATAGGAGATTGCGCAGCAATTTCCTATATAGCAAAAAAAGGACCGGCCCAAAAGCCGATCCTTCATAATCTAAAATTTTAAAAGCTGTTATACAGGATATGCACCGTTCTTTGTATCTGCAATCGAAGCATCAACCTTTGTCTGCTGAGCTTCACGATACTTAAAGAACTCCGTAGCAACCTGAGGGAACAAAGCGTAGGACAAAACGTCTTCATCCTGCTGCTTGTACTGCTTCATTTCAGCTTCGATAGAAGCAAGTTCGGGCTCTGTATGGCCTGTAGCTTCTGCGGAACGCTGGGTATGACGCTCCTCGCCGGGAATAACCTTATCGATTACTTCCTGATTCATAGGCTTAACGGTCTGTCCGTAGTTTCCTCTTAAGAGATCCTTGAACTCACCTGTAGCCATCTTGTATCTCTCACCCATGAGTACGTTGAAAATAGCCTGGGTTCCGACAATCTGTGATGAAGGTGTAACAAGCGGAGGCTCACCGCAGTCCTTACGTACTCTCGGAATCTCCTCAAGAACATCACGGTATCTGTTCTCAGCATGCTGTTCCTTAAGCTGGGATACCATGTTTGAAAGCATTCCGCCGGGAACCTGATAAAGAAGGGTCTTAATATTAACACCGAGAACCTTTGTGGACATAAGACCGCTCTTTAAGCACTCTTCACGATAAGGTGTAAAGTAATCTGCGATTTCGGCAAGAAGGTTCTGATCGTAACCTGTGTCGTAAGGAGTACCCTTGAAGGTTTCAACCATAACTTCCGTTGCAGGCTGTGAAGTACCCATAGCGAAGGGTGAAATTGCACAGTCGATAACGTCTACGCCTGCCTCTACTGCCTTTAAGTAGGTCATTGAAGCAACACCCGAAGTGTAGTGTGTATGAAGCTGAATAGGAAGCTTTGTGCTTTCCTTTAAGGTCTTGATAAGCTCTGCAGCCTTGTAAGGAACAAGCAATCCTGCCATATCCTTAATGCAGATGGAATCTGCACCCATCTCTTCAATCTTTCTTGCCATGTCTGCCCAATACTCAAGAGTATAAGCATCGCCGAGTGTGTAAGAAAGAGCAATCTGAGATTCGCCGCGTCCTTCTCTTGCCTTGATTTCATTGGTAGCCTTAACAGCTGCCTCAAGGTTTCTGATATCGTTTAAGCAGTCAAAAATTCTGATGATATCAATACCGTTTGCAATTGACTTTTCAACGAATGCATAAACAACATCATCTGCATAAGGACGATATCCTAAAATATTCTGTCCTCTGAAAAGCATCTGAGTCTTTGTGTTCTTAAGACCGTCTCTGATCTTACGAAGTCTGTCCCAGGGATCTTCCTTTAAGAAACGAAGGGAAGCATCGAAGGTTGCGCCGCCCCAGCACTCGATTGAGTGATAGCCGACCTTATCCATCTTATCCAATATAGGAAGCATAATCTCGGTAGGCATTCTTGTTGCAATCAGTGACTGATGTGCATCACGAAGAACGGTTTCGGTTATGCCGATTGGTTTTTTAATAACTTCTGCCATTTTAATCTCCTTTATAATTTAGAATATTCCGAATATAGCCATAAATACACCGGCAACTACTGCCGTACCGATAACACCTGCAACGTTGGGTCCCATAGCATGCATGAGCAAGAAGTTCGTGGGATCTGCTTCCGCACCGACCTTCTGGGATACTCTGGCTGCCATAGGAACCGCGGAAACACCTGCGGAACCGATAAGCGGGTTAACCTTGCCGTGTGTGAAGAAGCACATAAGTTTACCGAACAGTACACCTGCGGCAGTACCGAAGGCAAATGCGATAAGTCCCAAAGCAACGATCTTTAAGGTGTCGAGATTTAAGAATGCTTCTGCGCTTGTGGTAGCACCTACTGAGGTACCGAGCAAGATAACAACGATATACATCATTGCGTTTGAAGCGGTCTCTGTAAGCTGTCTTACAACACCTGACTCCTTGAAGAGGTTACCGAGCATCAGCATACCTACCAAGGGAGCGGTTGTAGGAAGAATCATACATACAACGATTGTAACAACGATAGGGAATAAAATCTTTTCAATCTTTGATACGGGACGAAGCTGTGCCATCTTAATCTTACGTTCTTTTTCGGTTGTAAGAAGCTTCATGATAGGGGGCTGGATAATGGGAACCAGCGACATATATGAATATGCGGCAACGGCTATGGGTCCGAGTAAATTGGTCTGTCCGAGCCTTCCTGCAAGGAAAATTGATGTAGGGCCGTCAGCACCGCCGATGATTGAAATAGCGGCAGCCGCCTTGTCGTTAAAGCCCATTGCAATAGCTCCGAAGTAAGCTGAAAAGATACCAAACTGAGCAGCCGCACCGAGTAAGAAGCTCTTGGGATTTGCAATTAATGGTCCGAAGTCTGTCATGGCGCCTACGCCCATGAAGATAAGGGACGGAAGAATCGAATATTCATCCAGTACATAGAAGTAATATAATAATCCGCCTGCCGTTCCGTCACTCTTGGGAGCCGCGATAATATCGGGATAGATATTAACAAGCAGCATACCAAAGGCAATGGGAAGGAGCAAAAGGGGCTCGAATTCCTTGGCGATTGCAAGATAAAGGAAAATACATGCAACCACAATCATAAGGTAATTTCCCCAGGTCAGGTTAAAAAACGCTGTCTGATGTACCAGGTTGTTTAAAGTATCAACTATATAAGACATGTTGTCTCCTCCTGGAATTTTTATGGAAACCTAAATTACTTTAAGGTTGCAAGTAAAGCGCCTGCATCAACAGAATCACCAACGCTTACGTTAATGGAAGCAACAACGCCGTCTTCGGGAGCAACTACGGGGATTTCCATCTTCATAGCTTCGATGGTTACAACGCCTTCGCCTCTCTTAACCGATTCACCAACCTGCTTGTCAATCTTGAATACCTTACCTGCTGCGCCGGCTTCAACTCTGATGGAGCCTGCTGCGCCTGCGGGTGCTTGAGCCTTAGGTGCTGCGGGTGCTGCCTTGGGAGCAGCTGAAACTGCCTTAGGTGCTGCTACGGGTGCTGCACTGGCTGCCACTCCTGCGCCCTCTTCTACTGTAACGTCATATGCTGTACCGTTAACGGTAATTGTATAATTTTTCATTATTAATTCCTCCTGTTTGCTTTCTTAATGCTTCTTACTACGAAGCCGTCTGTTGACGTAGTTCCTTCATATGCGCTGATTGCGGCTGTAATTACAGCAACAAGTTCCGTGTCGTTACTAAGTTCAACGCTTTCAACCGGTGCGGGTGCTGTTGCTACAACGGGTGCTGCCTCTACAGGCTTAGTCTCAGCCTTTTTCTTTTTACTGCCGAAAATAGGCTCAAAAGCTCCAACCAAACAGCTGATTACAATAAGCATTACAAAGGTGGTGCCCATACCCAAAACGGTATTCAAAGCGGCATTGCCCATGTTGCTTCCTGCCTCGGAAAGTTTCTGTGACAATGTGGTATTTGCCTTACAGTCAGCTTCCTGTAATCTTGTAAATATGTCATTAGAGTATGTGAATTCAATTTCACCGTCACAATTTACCCCGTAAAGAGGAAGTGTAACAATGATCTCATCTCCGCTTACGGTGCTTGAGAAATCACCTGTTTTGGTAATTCCGCCCATTCTTTCAACGGCTTCATTGTAAGTTGTTAAAAGTCCGTTGAATGCACCGAGCTCAGCCTTGGCGGGAACGCTGAAGTTCTGATACATGAACTCATAGTAGATTTCCGCAAGCTCTTCTTTATTGTAATTGCCGGTAAGTTCGCTTGCATAATCCGAAGGAATCACCGAAACAAGCTGGTATGTATAGCTTGCATACATCTCACATGTAGACATGAGGCTTTTCTCAACATCGGTGGTTTCCGTAACGCTTCCGCATGCGCCGAGTGTAAGCGCGCAGGTGATGGCACATACTAAGGAAAGTAATTTCTTTTTCATATGATTAATCACCTTTCTAAATTGTTCCGTGCTTTTTAGCCGGACGATCTTCCATCTTTGTATAGAGCATCTCGAATGCGCCTATTACATACTTACGTGTGTCCTTAGGCTCAACGATCTGATCGACATATCCTCTCTTTGCTGCCGATACAACGTTATTCTGTAATGCAGCATATTCAGCGGCCTTCTCATCGATAACGGAAGCATCTGCATCTGCATACATGATCTTTGCAGCAAGCTTTGCATCCATTGTTCCGATTTCTGCGTTAGGCCATGCAATCGTGATATCGCAGCCGATTGCCTTTGAGTTCATAACGGTATATGCGCTTCCGTAAGCCTTGCCTACGATTACGTTTACCTTGGGAACCGTTGCATTTGCGAATGCATAGGTAAGCTTTGCAGCAGCCTTTGCCATCTTCTTCTCGGCATCAACGGTAGCCATAAAGCCCTTTGCATTTGTAACAGAAAGAACGGGAATTGAAAATGCGTCGCAGAAATTGATGAAGTCTGCGGCCTTTTCACAACATCCGGGACAAAGAACGCCGTCAAACTTCTTTGCAACCTTGCCGTCCTCACCGTACATCTCGGTTCTGTTTGCAACAACGCCGACTGTTGCACCGTTCAAACGGATAAAGCCGGTAACCATAGCCTCTGCATAAGAAGCCTTAACTTCTACGAAGTTATTGTCATCTGCGATCTGGGATACAAGGATAGCGGTGTCTCCTGCACATCCTTCAAGACCTTCGCACGCTCTATTTAAATCATCCGTAACATCTGCGACTTCAGCTTCTGTTTCGTTGTTCTTGGGAAGCATTGAAACAAGAGTACGAATTTCGGAAAGAATATAGCCTTCTTCACCGATACCGTCACACTCGCCTGCCTTTGCAACATACTCAGCGGATGCGGTATCGCACTTTGCCGTGTAATTTCCGTCAAGTGCATTGGGTGCGCTTACGAAAAGCTTTGCGTTCTTTTCTTCCATGTAGGTGAAGTCTGACATAGCGTTTGCGATTGCAAGTCCGCCGCCGCAGTTTCCGAAGATAGCGGAAATCTGGGGAATAACGCCTGAAGCAAGTGACTGCTTAGCGTAGATTGATGCCATAGCATCAAGAGCATCGGTTGATTCCTGTAAGCGAAGTCCTGCAGAATCAAGGAGTCCGATAATGGGTGCGCCCATCTTTAATGCTAAATCATAAAGATTGGCAATTTTTTTCGCATGCATTTCGCCGACTGTTCCGTTTAATACGGATGCGTCCTGGCTGTAAACGTATACGAGGCTGCCGTCAATCAGTCCATAACCGGTAATAACACCGTCGGAAGGAGTATCGGCCTGTTTCAGATCAAAATCCGTGCTTCTCTTTGTGACTAAAGCACCGATCTCAACGAAACTGTTTTCATCGAGGAGAGAGAGGATTCTCTGTCCTGCCTTTGAAGAAGTACTCATTGGGTTTAACCTCCGTTTTATAATAAATTTCGCTTGTTTACATACGAAATGAAGTATAACAAAAGTACGTTAAAAAGTAAACAATTTTGAAAGTGATTTTTAACAAAAAATAAAGGAAAAATAAAGGTTTTCTTGTATCATTGTATCCAGGTTTTTAAGTGGTTTTTTGCAAATAAAATTGTAATGTTCCTACAATGTTTTTTAATATAAAAATGTACCGATCTTCAATCGTCAGGTCTTCTAATCTGACTTTTGAGGATCGGTACAGTCACGCACTTAAATCTTTAATGTTTGGTTTACTTCTTCTTCCGCCTCTGCTTTAAACTCTTCCACATGAAGGGTATCAATCTCAGGCAGTTCCTTTAAACTCGATACTCCGAAACATCTTAAGAACTCTTCTGTCGTTCCGAAAAGAAGCGGTTTTCCGGGAGCATCTTTTCTGCCAAGTTCTTCAATCAGCTCATATTCAAGAAGCTTGTTGACAGCATAGTCAGAGCTTACGCCTCTGATACTCTCAATTTCAAGTCTCGTAATCGGCTGCTTGTAGGCAATGATGCTGAGTGTTTCTATGATGGATTCGGAAAGTGCAATCTTTCTCGGAGCCTTTGCAAGTTTTATTAGGTAATCGTAAGCAAAAGGCTTGGTTGCAAGCTGATATGAATCCTCAAGCTTTAATAAGGTAATTCCGCTCTCCTCGCTTTCATATTTCTTTGAAAGCTCATCAAGTAAACCTTTTGTCGTATCAGCGTCTTCTTCTATTGTCTCGGACAGTTTTGAAAGTTCAACGGAATCCCCCATTGCAAAAAGAATGGCTTCCAAAACCGCTTTTTTGTTTTCTTTATCCACAAATCGCTCCTATGCGGCATGCGCAGTAATTTTAATATCGTCAAAAAGATTGTCCTGAACAATCGTAATCTTTCCCGTCTTAATAAGCTCAAGAACGATTAAAAACGTCACGATAAGCTCAACTTTCGAGGTCTGCTTTTCCAAAAGATCCTTGAAAGAAATCTTTTTATGTGCATTTACATAAGCTTCGACATATAAGGCCTTCTGCTCCATGTCGATTTCATCCTTCTCAATATTTCCGTACTGAGAGCGGATGGGGTCAATCTTGTCTTCATTCTTTTGAAGCACAAAATTAAATATTTCCTGAAGTCTGCTTAAATTGATGTCTTTAAGAAGCACATCATAGTCTATCGGAGGCTTGAAGCTTTTAACTTCGTCAGGCAGGGTCTCGGTCTTGTAGAAAGAAACCCCGTTTTCAATCTGCATGTCCTTAAGCTCGTAAGCCATATACTTGTACATCTTGTACTCAAGCAGCTTTTCGACAAGTTCGGCTCTCGGATCCTCTTCCTCTCCTTCTTCATTGACCTCTTTGGGAAGAAGCATCTTGCACTTAATGTCTACCAGGGTCGCAGCCATGACCAAAAATTCGCTCATGACGTTCATGTCTTCGCGTTCCATGGCCTGAATATATTCAAGGTACTGGTTCGTAATCTCAACTATCGGGATATCGTATATGTCAACCTTATTCTTTTCTATCAAGTGAAGCAGTAAGTCGAGAGGTCCCTCGAAAGCCTGCAGTTTAACGGATATAGCCATTATCTTGTGCCTTTCGTAAATCAAATCACAAAATATTGTAGCTTATCTTTATAATCATTTCAACTAAAACTTACTCTTTTCGAAGATGAATTATTAAAACTTCGGCCGGATTAAAAAGCCTCAAAAAAACAAAATGCGAGCCGAGTCCTCTGTTTACAAGCATCTTACCTGAATTTATATAAAACTTTCCTCCGTCGTACTTCGGGAAAAAAGTTACCTTCGGAGAAAGAAGCCCTCCTATAATGGGAAGCCTTATAATTCCACCATGGATGTGTCCTGAAAGAGTCAAATCCGCTCCCCATCCTGCGTAACTTTCAAAATAATCGGGATTATGAGCAAGCAAAACAGAAAAACGTTCTTTATCGCACTTTCCTATACAATTTTCCACGTAATCGGCAGGCAGACTGATCTTTTTAAACCTTGCGTAATATTTTAAACCGATTGTCAGGGCATAGATATCAAAATCTTCAAAAGCGATTTTTTCGTTATCGTAAATTTTGACCCCGGCATTTAAAAGTTCTCTTTCGTATTCTTCAAAAGAATCATTGTGCTTTTTTGCCTTCGATTCATGATTTCCGTATGAATAAAAAACGGGACTTTTTTCGGAAAGCTTTTTTACGAGTTTTAATGCAGGTTCAAAATCCGTTTTATTTGCCGTAATCATATCGCCGGCTATGAAAATACCCTCATAATTCAAAGTATCAAGGGCTTTTAAAAGCTTTTCGTTTTTTCTCCCGTATTCCTTTAAATGTTGGTCGCTTAGAAAAAGAAAATCGTGATCTTT
>CAVJJQ010000008.1:10977-40722 GCA_963649755.1 bacterium
TATCGGATTTAACGGTATATTCACGCACGACAAAACGGTTGGAATCGATAATTCCAACTGTCAAAAGAAAGATTATTAAAATGATTACGATTACAAGAATAATTTTCATGCTAATAAGGAAAGAAAAAACCCTGACAAAAATGCCAGGGTTCAAGGTTTTAAAGATTAGTTGTATTTACGCTTTCTAGCTGCTTCAGACTTCTTCTTACGCTTAACGCTGGGCTTCTCGTAGTGCTCACGCTTGCGGATTTCCTGCTGGATTCCGGCCTTTGCACAACTTCTCTTAAAGCGACGTAATGCGCTGTCTAAAGATTCGCCTTCTTTAACGATAATGTTTGACATTCAATTTCCCTCCCTTCAGTCCCATTAAGTACATGACTGAACAGGTTATTAGTGTGCTTTTCACACACAAATATACTTATATCAGAAAAAACTCTACGCGTCAACAAAAAATTATTATTTAAGCTGGGCTTCAAGTACCTCTACAGCCTTTTCAAGTGCGGCATTAATTCCTGCGGGATTCTTTCCGCCGGCAGTTGCCATGTTGGGACGTCCGCCGCCGCCACCGCCTACCAAGGGAGCAATCTCCTTAATAAGATTTCCTGCGTGCACGCCCTTCTTGATGGCATCATCCGAAGCCTTTACGCAAAGGTTAACTCGTCCGTCCGTCTCGGAAGCAAGGACTACTACACCTCCGCCGATCTTGTTTGAAAGATCATCCGAAAGGTCACGAAGTGCATTCATGTCGGAGCCGGAAATTGCGGCCTTCAAAAGCTTAACACCTTTGACCTTTGCTACATTGTCTAAGACATCTCCCAAAGCATCCTTTGCAGCCTTACTCTTTAAAGATTCAATTTCTGCATTTAATGACTTAACTTCCGAAAGAAGCGAAGTAATCTTTTCGTTTAAACTTAAAGGCTGGGTCTTTAATAGCTTTGAAGCCTCATTTAACTCATTTTCAAGGTTCCTATAGTAATTTAAAACATTTAAATCGGTAATTGCTTCGATACGTCTGACACCTGCGGCAACACCCGATTCTGAAAGAATCTTAAAGCTTCTGATTACTCCGGTATTTGCAACATGCGTACCGCCGCAAAGTTCCTTTGAAAAATCTCCCATAGAAACCACGCGTACCGTGTCACCGTACTTTTCTCCAAACAGAGCCATTGCGCCTGTTTTCTTTGCTTCGTCGATTGACATTACATCCGTAACAACCGGAATATTTTCGGAAATCTTTTCGTTTACGATATCCTCAACCTTTAAGATTTCCTCTTTTGTAAGGGGCTTGGAATGTGAGAAGTCAAAACGTGTCCTACCGGCATCTTGGTAAGAACCCTGCTGTTCTACATGGTCTCCCAAAACTTCTCTTAAAGCCGCCTGCAAAAGGTGAGTAGCCGAATGGTTCTTGCTCGTCGACATTCTGTTAGCCTTATCGACAAGCATCTTAATCTTGTCACCCTTCTGTAGGCGTCCCTTTGTAACAACACCGATATGTCCGATTCTTCCTTCGGGAAGCTTCACGGTTTCTGAAACCTTAAACTCGGCATTTTTAGTACAAATAACACCGAAGTCACCCTTCTGTCCGCCCATGGTTGCATAGAAAGGTGTGTTTAAAGAAACCAAAGTTCCCTTCTCGCCTTCCGACAAACTGTCAACCATCTTTTCATCATCTGAAAGGGCAACTATTTCATCGTCAAGCTCAAGCTTGTCATAGCCTACAAAGGCTGATTTAACGTCACTTCCGAGGCTTTCGAATACATCCTCGTCTTTTGACTTCTGTGAGAAAGAAGAATTCTCTCTTGCCTTGGCTTTCTGCTCTTCCATGGCAAGTTTAAAGCCTTCTTCGGAAACGCTTATGCCTTCTTCCATGGCCATTTCTTCGGTAAGCTCATAAGGGAAGCCGAAGGTATCGTAAAGATAAAATGCCTCTGAACCCAAAATTTCCTTTAAGCCTTCTTTTTTCTTTGCATCGAGAATTTTTACAAATTCCTTCATGCCGTTTTCAATGGTGGATTCGAAACGTTCGATTTCTTTTTGAAGCTCGGAAAGTACGAACTCCCTGTTGGTCTTAAGGTTCGGATAAGCTTCCACATAAACATCGTCCATATACATGGCTGCAATGTTTAAATAGTCTTCGGTCTTAAGGTTAAGAAGTCTTCCGTGACGAACCGCACGGCGGATAAGACGTCTTAATACATAGCCTGCGCCTGCATTTGAAGGACGAAGCTTTGCCTCATCACCGATAAGCATAACCGCAGTACGGATATGATCTGCGATGATACGCATGGACCTTGTAAGCTTTTCATCGGTTTCGTACTTTACTCCGGATTTTTCCTCAATATAGGAAATTACCGAAGAGAATAAATCCGTCTTGTAAACATCGTCAACGCCGTTTAAGAAAGCAAGGTTTCTCTCAAGTCCCCACCCGGTATCTACATTCTTCTTTTCAAGAGGAGTCAGATGACCGTCTTCGTGCTTTTCATACTGCATAAATACGTCGTTTCCGACTTCCGTATACTTACCGCAGCTGCATCCCGGTTTACAATCGGGTCCGCAGGGCGGAACATCCTTTATAAAGAACATTTCCGAATCCGGACCGCAGGGACCGTATTCGAGTCCCCACCAGTTGTCCTCTGCAGGCAGATAAAATACATTTTCTTTCTTTATGCCTGAAGCGATTCTGAACTTTGCGCCTTCCTCGTCTCTGGGAGCATTCTCATCACCCGCAAAAACGGTTGCGGCAATCTGGTCCCTTGTAAAGCCAAAGCCTTCGGTTAAAAGTTCATAGCTCCACTTACAACGTTCTTCCTTAAAGTAGTCGCCGAGTGACCAACTTCCCATCATTTCAAAGAAGGTAAGGTGACTCTTGTCGCCTATTCCGTCAATGTCATTCGTGCGGACACACCCCTGGACATTGCAAAGTCTGGTGCCCTTTTGATGCTTTTTCCCCAAGAGGTAAGGCATCAACGGCTGCATTCCGGCAACATTGAACATAGCTCCGGTCGAGCCGTCGGACACAAGCGATACCGCGCCGATGTTGACATGGCCTCTTTCCTCGTAGAATTTTATCCACATATTTCTGAGTTCTTTAGATGTATACTGTTTCATTTATAAGCTCCGTTTAGAAAGTAAACTTATCTTCAAAATATTTATTAAGGTCGGCAATTGCGACACGCTCCTGCTCCATGGTATCACGAAAACGAACGGTTACGCAGTTGTCGGTCTCTGAATCAAAATCGTAGGTAATACAGAAAGGAGTTCCGATTTCATCCTGTCTTCTGTATCTCTTTCCGATATTTCCTCTGTCGTCGAATTCGCAGTTGTATTTCTTGGAAAGTTCTGCATAAATCTTCTCGGCACCCTCGTTTAACTTCTTTGACAAAGGAAGAATACCGATCTTGACGGGTGCAAGAGCGGGATGAAAATGAAGAACCGTTCTCATATCGGGCTTTTCTTCCGTTCCGATATTCTCTTCATCGTAAGCCGCACACAGGAATGCAAGCACTACTCTGTCAGCACCGAGTGAAGGCTCAACTACGTAAGGAACATACTTTTCATTGGTCTCATCATCAAAGTATGACATATCCTCACCCGAAGTATTCTGATGCTGAGTAAGGTCGTAATCCGTTCTGTCGGCAATGCCCCAAAGCTCGCCCCAACCGAAGGGGAATAAGAACTCGATATCGGTTGTGCCCTTTGAATAGAAGCAAAGTTCTTCGGGAGCATGGTCTCTTAAACGCATCTCGTCTTCCTTGATGCCCAAAGAAAGAAGCCAGTCACGGCAGAATGCTCTCCAGTACTGGAACCATTCAAGGTCAGTTCCGGGCTTGCAGAAGAATTCAAGCTCCATCTGTTCAAACTCTCTGGTACGGAAAGTGAAGTTGCCGGGAGTAATTTCGTTTCTGAAGGACTTACCGATCTGTCCGATTCCGAAAGGAACTTTTTTTCTCGATGTACGCTGAACATTCTTAAAGTTAACAAAGATACCCTGTGCAGTCTCGGGTCTTAAATAAACGGTGTTCTTTGCGTCCTCGGTAACGCCCTGGAAGGTCTTAAACATTAAGTTAAACTGTCTGATATCGGTAAAGTTGTGCTTGCCGCAGGTAGGACAGGGAACATTGTTTGACTCGATGAATTCCTTCATCTCAGCCTGTGAGAAAGCATCTATGGGCTTTGAAAGCGTCATACCCTTCTCAGCCGCATAATCTTCGATAAGCTTGTCCGCTCTGAAACGCTCGTGGCACTCCTTACAGTCCATAAGGGGATCAGAAAAACCGCCCAAATGTCCGGAAGCCACCCATGTCTGGGGATTCATGAGGATTGCACAGTCAACACCTACGTTGTAAGGATTTTCCTGCACAAATTTCTGCCACCAAGCCTTCTTTACGTTATTTTTAAGCTCAACACCCAGGTTTCCGTAATCCCAGGTATTTGCAAGGCCTCCGTAAATTTCGGAACCGGGATAAACAAAACCTCTTGCCTTGGCGAGAGCTACAATCTTGTCCATTGTCTTTTCCATAAGAATCTCTCCTTAATAAATATCTAAATGTCGGATGCCTCAATAAAAAGGACATCCGACTCATTATATTACTATTATTCTCAAAGGGTCAAGCAAAACCGCACCTGCTAAATGATATATACGAATGTATAAAGAAAGCTAGGGAATCATTGTTTCAAGAAGGTCCAAACTTTTAAGCTTTTTATCGACAAGTTTCTTTCTCTCTATATCCGCTAAGTCCTTAAGCTCCTCATATACTTCTTTTTCAGGTTCGAAGTTAAACAGTTTTTCAATCGAAGACTCGTTAATATGCCTTACAACATTTAAAAGCTTATTTGAAAACTTTTTAAGGCTTTCGGGCGGTATGAGTTCGCCCTCAATTAAAAAAAGCTTTATTTCGAAAACTCTTCTTACAAAGTCGTTTTTAAGTTTCGTACTTTTAAGGCCCTGCAATGCTCTGTAGAGCAAAAGTATCAGCATCGACTCGTCATTGTTTTCAACTGCATAGTAATCCGCAAGTTCCAAAAAATACATTGCAAGATAAGCGGCATCAAGATCCGTCCTTAAAAATTCAAAGTAATTTGAAATCTCGGCATTCTGGACATTATAGGAAGTACGCCCGACAAAAAGTTCAAATGTTCCGTAGGCAAACATATCAGTTGTACCGAGGAATCTGCTTCCCTGACGCCTTGCACTTTTTACAAAGGCGGTAATCTTTCCGCGTTCCCTTGTAAGAAGTGTAATCCGTCTGTCATATTCACCCTGCGGAAATACTCCTATTACTATTCCGTTGACCTTTAAAAATTCCTGCATGATAAATTCTTTAAATCCGAAAAAGATTCGTACTTACACAGGCTTTCTTCCTGCAATAAACGCATAACCTAATGCTTTTTTACCTCAAAATCATTCTTGTCATAACCGAAGTTTTTAAGAAGAAATTCCGAATCTCTCCATTCCTTCTTGACCTTTACAAAAAGCTTTAAGTTTACCTGTCGCTCTAAAAGCTTCTCTATTTCGAAACGCGCATTGGTTCCGATCTTTTTAAGCATCGAACCGCCCTTACCGATAATGATTCCCTTGTGAGACTCCTTCTCGCAAACTATCGTAGCCTCTATCAGTACAACCTTACCCGACATGTCAAAAGTGTCAATCATGACGGCAATTCCGTGAGGAATTTCTTCGTCAAGGGCATGGAGAGCCTTTTCCCTGATCATTTCGGCCGCAATCTGTCTGATAGGCTGGTCCGTAACGGTATCCTCATCATAAAACGGTGTACCGTAGGGCAAATATTTCATAATGCAGCTTACAAGCTCATCACAATTCGTCCCTTCGATTGCGGAAACCGGAACTATTTCATCAAAACCTTCAAACTTTGAACACTCGGAAATGAAGTTTACCAGCGCTTCCCTTTGGGTGGCATCAACCTTATTTATGACTAAAAGCTTTGGCTTTTTAATGTCTTTAAGAGTCTCAATATTGTCCCTGTCCGAATTTCCTATCGGCTTATTGGCTTCAAGCATATAAATCAGGACATCCGCATCCTTAACGGATGAGCTTGCGGCACTCATCATATAGGTACCCAGTTTGTTCTTTGCCTTTATAAGTCCCGGAGTGTCCAGAAACACAATCTGTCCCTCATCCGACGTATAAACTGTCATGATGCGGTTTCTGGTCGTCTGAGGCTTATTCGACGTAATTGAAATCTTCTGCCCTATTATCTGATTCATAAGCGTAGACTTGCCCGCATTCGGTCGTCCCACTATTGTCACAAAGCCTGCTTTAAAATTATCATTCATTCTTTTTTGCGTTTTCCTGTGCGGTGCTTATGGCTTCGTTCATAAGTTTTTCCGCTCTTTCCTGTGTTTTTTTCACATTTGATTTTTTCTTTTTCCTTGAAATCGCCTTAACAATAAGAACAATTATAACAATTACAATTGCAAAAATAACAAGTGTCGGAAGTGCGTTTGCAAGCCAAAGTACGAAATCTGCAAGGCCGTCCAAAGCCGACTCAAGGCCGTCCTTAAACGAACTTCCGAGTTCCGAGAAGAAGCCTTCGGGTTCGGGCTCGGTTAATTCCTTTACTTCATTTATGTACAAATAAACGGTTGAATAATCAACAAGATTGTCATAGGTACGTAAAGTGGATTCAAGACTTTCGATATTGTATCTGACATCGGAAAGGCGTGACTCGATTGAAATCATGTCTTCAACCGTTTCGCACTTTTCAAGCATGGCAAGTAAACGTTCTTCCTCAATCTCATAGGTCTCCTTGCGGCTTTCATTGTCCACGTACTGAAGGGTTACATCCTCAACGGAAAGGCTCTTGCTCGTAATATTTGCCGCCTCTCCCACAAAATTTACAAACTCTTCAAGCTTGTCGGAAGGAATCCTTACGGTCATATTCGATCTTCTGCTTGCGGAATGTGAGCTGTAGCTGCTTCCGTTGTAGGTATCGATATTCTGAAGATATCCACCGAGGCTTGAAATCTTTGAATTTACAGTATTCAGAAGTTCGTCAAAATTCTTTGTCTCAAGATCGATATTGTATGTCTTAATAAGCTTTCGCGTTTCGGAATCCTGAATAGTAAATTCGGATGAAGATTCCAATGTAGCGGGTTCGGAAGTCCCCGATGAGGAAGCATAGCCCACTTCACTTTCCTCTGTCACCCCATCGGTGTCGTAATATAGCGACGAAGTTTTTGAATTTAAATCGTAGCTCATATCCGTAGAAGCTTCGGTTAAACTGTAGTCATAAGACGAAGATCCGCAGGCGGATAAAGAAACTGCCAGAATACCGCTTAATAAAATCAATCCAAATCTTTTCATAAGTCCCCTCCTTTTAACGTTTCATACTCAATTGATTGCCGGCTCAATATTCTTAAACATTTCCCCTTCTTTTGACAGAAGATCGTTACTTGCAAAGGTTGAATAAAATTCCGTAGACAAAACAACCTCAAAATATTTTGCCAGACTCTTTAAATCTTCAAGGCTTGTATTTAAAAGCTCTTCTCTTTCTTTAGCCTTAAATTCGTTTGTAATATCGCCTCTGTAATTGGTGATGGTACGAGCCGCAATAAGCTGAGGCGTCATGCAGGTATCAAGTTCACCGATAGCGGAAATGATATATCTTTCAACCTCTTCCTTTGTCAAATCAAGGTTTTTAATGTAGTTCGGAATATTCTTGTATGCCTCGATGGTCTTCTTGATGCCCGGATCTCTGTATGAGAAAATCGAGGTGTCACCGGTCGGAAGTATCGATGAGACGCATCCGTAAGCTCCGCCCTGAAGTCTTACCGTATTCCACAAATAATCCGAATTAAGTATATTCTTAAGTACCAATAAGCTTCCGGTATAAGGTAAATTTCCAAACTTCTTAAAGTTACCGGAAATGACGTTGTAGGCTACCATGGATGATGCGCTGTAAGCCTTTGTCGCCTTGTCCGCCCGGACGCAGGGGAACTTTTCATTGTCCTTTCCTGTATACAGGGAATCAACAAAGTCCGGAAGCTCCTTATTCAAAAGTTCTTTACCTTCATCGTCCGAGCAGATAAAAATCTTGAGATTTTCTTTCGTAAGGATGTAGCTCAATGCCTCTTCCATGTCCTTTGAAAGCTTGTCAAAACACTCGTCGAAATTCTTAAGCACCTTACATATGGACCTGTACCTGTCCATGCCGCCGAATCTGCTTCTTAGGACGTACGCTCCGCTGCTTAATCTGCTTGCGGCTTCCAAAGCGCATACATACCCCGCTTGATCGATAAAGCTTTCAAACGAAAGTTTCGTGGTTTCCAAGCTCTTCCTGATGCGGTCCTTATCCGTAAGTTTTGAAGTAAGCAATACTTCCTTTAAGAGTTTTAAAAAGTCCGGAATATCCTTGTATAACACCTTTGACTTTATATCGAAGCTGACTCCGTAATCATCAATGTCCAGATTCTTCACATAAACATTAGTCATGTAGGTGGTGCTGCCGGACTTGATGTTCATTTCGTTGACAAGGTCATTGTATTTATAGTGCTCCGTGTCAAGTTCACCGAACAGAAGTTTCAAAATTGCAAAAGGCTCATGAAACCTCTCGGGAAGTGTAGCCATGTCAAAAGAAAGAGTCACGTAAAGAATTCCGTTGCCGGTAATCTTCGTATATACTTCGGGAACTACACTGTCTTCAAGTGTATATTCACACTTATCCCCTTCTTTATTGACATCGGAAAGCTTCAGAGTCGGAATTGTGGCTTTTGCTTCATCACTGTCGGGTGCGTCCTGATACTCTTTGAATTCCTTTGTATCATTTACGATCTTTTGAAGCTCTTCTTTCGAAAGGCTTTCTTTAAGCTTCTTTAAATCATCCTCCAAATGTTTTGCTTTTTCCGTGTCCAAATCAACATGAGGCTTCATTACCAAAACGGTCTTGTGTTCGTTTTCAAGGATACGCTCTTTAAGAACCTTTTCAAAAAGTCCCGTGTCGATACCGTTTCTTAACTTGTCAAACATGTCGTTTAGCTTTAAATCGGAGAAAATGTTTTCGTCCGAATAAATCCATTTATCAAAGACCATCATGCCGTAGGCAATGCCCTTTGGAAACCGGCCGAAATCAGCTTCTCTGTAATTAAACTCGGCACTTGTAATCGAAGCTTCCAAAGCCTTTTTGTCAAAGCCTTCGGAAATGACTTCTCTGATAGTTTCTTCGATAATACTTACGAATTTATCTCTGTCTTCGGGCTTACATTCTTCCGCAATAATCGAAAAATATTTCTGACAGGTATCCGTCGAAAAATCGGAATAAGCATCCTTACATATGCCCGAATCGATAAGGTTTTCCTTAAGCTTTGCTCCCGGAACGCCGCACAGAGCATAATTAATCGAATTGATGACCTCCGTCGTCATTGCATCGGTATAATCCGAACAGCAGACATTGTAGGAAAGATACGTGCCGGCATCTTCCTCGTCAATGGATACGGAATATTCTTTTTCCGTAAACTTTCTTTCGGCAAATGCCTTCTGAAGCTTTACATCCGAATCCGGTGAAATCTTTTCAAATTTTGAGAAATACTCTCTGTCAAAGAATTCAAGCTTCTCTTCAAAGTCTACATCACCGTACAAATAAACACGTGCATTTGAAGGATGATAAAGTCTTCTGTGGAACGCACAGAAATCCTCATACTTAAGAGTCGGAATTACATCCGGGTCACCGCCCGATTCAACACCGTACTGGGTATCCGGGAAAAGTGAAAACATGATGTAAGAAGAAAGAAGGGAATCCGCCGATGAATAAACACCCTTCATCTCGTTATATACTACGCCATTTATCGTAATATCCGAATCTAAGTCCGGCATTTCATAGTGCCAGCCTTCCTGCATGAAAATCTTCTTTTCCTTTAAGACTCTCGGAAAGAAAACGGCATCCATATAAACGCCTACAAGATTCTGAAAATCCTTGTCATTGCAGCTTGCTACCGGATAAAGAGTCCTGTCAGGGTAGGTAAAGGCATTCATAAAGGTATTGAGGGAACCCTTTCCTACCTCGGTCATCGCATCCTTAACGGGATACTTATCGGACCCGCACAAAACCGTATGCTCTAAGATATGCGGAACACCCGTTGAATCGTTTTGAGGTGTTCTGAATCCGATTATAAAGCTTTTGTTTTTGTCGTCGTTAGAAATAATCGAAACCCTTGCACCTGTCTTATTGTGTTCAAACACATACGCCACTGACGAAATGTCTTTAAGGTCTTCTTTTGAAATAAGGGTATAGTTTTTAATTTCTTTATCCTGTGAATGCATTTACTTTAATTCCTCCGGAATCTCTATTTCTTCAATCTTGTTTGCGGTAAGTTTCAAAGCCTCGATGATATACTTACGACTCATCTTGCTTTCGAGTGAAAGTTCATCCACCGTCACCTTCCTGCGGTATGCCTCGGAAAGTTCCTTTGCCGCCTTTGAAACCTTTTCAACCTTCTTTAAAAGCTTTTCTTCCGAACTGCTTTCATCCATATTGGCTGCGACTAAATCCTGCATCGCATCCATTACCTTGCTTGACAAAAGTGTCTCCGCATCGGAAGCGTTTTCACAGCTTCCGAGAAAATCAAGTGCCGAAATCAGGGCTAAATTTCCTTCACCGATAAGGTCTTCGACAAGAACGCCCTGCCCCGCATAAAGCCTCGAGATATCCACAACGTTTTTAAGAGAATCATTTATAATTTTAAGCTTAGCATCTTCGTCGCCCGCCATTGCGGAAAGTAAGTAGCCTTCTCTTTCACCTTTACTGAGCTCTTCGATTTCCTTTAACTCCTCAAGGTAGAAATCAAGATAATTCTTTTCATCCTCGGTAATAAGCTCGTTTAGTTCAAGCTTTTTATTTAGACCAATCTTCTTTTCATTAAGAAAACTTTTTATGATATCAAGCTTTGCGTTGTCGCCCTTTACCTCCGGAAAAATCGTATACAGCTGATCTTCAAAGATGACGTTCTCCTGATCGAGGGCTAATTCGGTAAGTTCGTTTATTTTTCTTAAAAATTCTTCCTGTTCGTTCATTTAATCACCTATTCCACATGTTTATGAGTAAAGAGATGGTCGCTGCAATACTCGTAGCTTCCGTTGCATTTTGAGCAAAATCTGAAGGATAAATCCGGATATTCCGTGCTCGTGCGTCCGCAAATCGCACACTTGTGAACCGAAAAGCCTCCGCTTTCCTGCCGCATCCTATTATTGTACTGCTTTCTTCTGTGCGTTTGCTTAACCCTGTTTATCGGATCCCGACCCATTCTTTTTCTTTCTATCAGGAAAAACAACACGAAATTCAAGAACGAAGCTCCCATTATCAGACGTGCGAAGACATCGCTCATGATAAATTCATAGAGGTAATAAATTCCGTAGGCAATCCCGAGCCATTTAACCTTTATGGGTATTATAAACATGAGCAGCACCTGGTTATCCGGGAACGTCGCCGCAAAGGCAAAGAACACGGACATACACATATAATAGGAAGTCACGTAGCCAAAAGCAATGACACTGCAAAGGTTTTCAAGACCGTAAACCTGTACCATTTCCGAGTACTGACCGGGGAAAAATGCCAAATACAGATAAATCAGAAACGCAGCGATTATCGTAAATAGCATCCCCGAAAACACATAAACGTTATAAAGCCAGTCGCCCCAGACGTTTTCAAGGGACTTCCCAATCGAATAATAAAACATAAAGGTAATGATGATCAGGATATTAAATGAGCTGCTTTGCGGGATAAAGAGCCAGGTCACGAGGCGCCAGATCTGCCCGTGATGAATGATTTGGTACGGGTCAAGCGTCAGATAATAAAGAATTCCCGATGCTCCGTTTATAAGCGAAGCCACATAACCGGTCGCATAAAGTACCAAAAGTATAAGCGTAAGATTTTTTACGGCGTACTTGCCGAATTTTCTTTCAAGTTTACTCATTTAGCAAAAGTCCTTTCAAGTCACTTTATCTTACCATAAGGAAAAATAAACGTAAACGTAGAGTAACTGTTAAAATTTTCTTTACATTTCTTTATTTTTGCATAATTGAATTTAAAAAAATGAATTTGTATAATATGATACCAAAGGCCAAAAGTCCAAAACTTCGACGCAAGAATACTTGCATAAGAAGTTTTGACCTTGGGACCCGCACATTCATGAGTAAACAGCCATTTTCCGAAGAAAAATGAGCGGATTACGAATGAATGCAGGATTGCGGGAGCGCTTAAGCGCAGCAATCCGGTATCATTATATTGAGGTTATTTATGGAAGAAAAGTATTATTCACTCGGAATTGACATAGGCTCCACAACCGTAAAGGTTGCCTTGATGGATGAAGAAAAAAACATCCTCTTTTCCGACTATGAAAGACATTTTGCAAATATAAAGGAAACCCTTCACGACCTGTTAAAGAAGGCCTGTGACATTACCGGTGATATTAAAGTACATCCGATGATAACGGGTTCCGGCGGACTGACCCTAGCAAAGCACTTGGGTATCCCCTTTATTCAGGAAGTTGTTGCGGTATCAAGCGCTCTTGAAGAGATGACCGGCGGCTGCGATGTAGCAATCGAACTTGGCGGCGAGGATGCAAAGATCATCTACTTTGAAGGCGGTAATGCCGAGCAGCGTATGAACGGTATCTGCGCAGGCGGAACCGGCTCCTTTATCGACCAGATGGCAAGCCTTATTCAGACCGACGCCGAAGGTTTAAACGAATACGCAAAGGGCTACAAGTCCTTATATACAATTGCCGCAAGATGCGGTGTTTTTGCAAAATCCGATATTCAGCCCCTTATCAACGACGGAGCTACCAGAGAAGATCTCTCCGCTTCCATTTTGCAGGCCGTTGTCAATCAGACCATTTCAGGTCTTGCCTGCGGTAAGCCCATCCGCGGCCGTGTTGCCTTCTTGGGCGGTCCCCTACACTTCTTAAGCGAATTAAAGAAAGCCTTTATAAGGACCTTAAAGCTTGATGATGAACACGTTGTGGATTGTGACAACTCCCATCTTTTTGCCGCCATGGGTTCTGCTCTTAACTCGGGTAAAGAAACATCCTACCAAATTAGCGAATTAATTGAAAAACTTTCCGGTAACTTAAAGCTTGAATTCGAAGTAGCCAGAATGGCTCCTCTCTTTGAAGACGAAAAAGCCTACTCGGAATTTACAAACCGTCACAACAAGGCTGTTGTAAAGAAAGGCGATTTGTCGACCTATCACGGAAACTGCTACCTCGGTATCGATGCAGGAAGCACCACTACCAAGATTGCAATTGCGGGCGAAGACGGTGAGCTTCTTTATTCTTTCTACTCAAACAACAACGGTTCACCCCTGGTAACTGCCATCGGTGCCCTTAAAGAAATCTATAAAATCATGCCCTCGGACTGCAAAATCGTGCGCTCCTGTTCAACGGGATACGGTGAGGAGCTTATGAAGTCTGCTTTCAAGCTTGACGACGGTGAAGTTGAAACCGTTGCACACTACTATGCCGCAGCTTTCTTTTCTCCCGACGTCGACTGTATCCTCGATATCGGCGGCCAGGACATGAAATGCATCAAGATAAAGAACCAGACCGTTGATTCGGTTCTGTTAAACGAAGCATGTTCTTCGGGCTGCGGATCCTTCATAGAAACCTTTGCCAAATCCCTTAACTATTCGGTCAAGGACTTTGCCAAGGAAGCTTTATTTGCAAAGAACCCCATCGACCTCGGTACCCGCTGTACCGTTTTCATGAATTCCAAGGTAAAGCAGGCGCAGAAAGAAGGAGCTCCCGTTTCCGATATTTCCGCAGGCCTTGCCTATTCAGTTATAAAGAACGCTCTTTTCAAGGTAATTAAGGTTTCCGATGCCTCATCCCTCGGTAAAAAAATCGTGGTTCAGGGCGGAACCTTCTATAATGACGCCGTTTTGAGAGCCTTTGAAAAGATTGCCGACTGCCATGTCATAAGACCCGATATTGCGGGTATCATGGGTGCTTTCGGATGTGCTCTTATCGCACGTGAAAGATACGTATCGGGCGATGTTTCGACCATGCTTTCCTATGAAGAAATCTGCGCCCTTACCTTTGAGACCAGCATGGCAAAATGCGGAAGGTGCACCAATAACTGTCGTCTTACCATCAATAAATTCAACGACGGCCGCCGTTACATATCCGGAAACAGATGTGAGCGCGGTGTCGGCGGTATAAAGAACAAGGACAATCTTCCCAATCTTTACGACTACAAGCTTAAGAGATACTTTGATTACACTCCTTTGGACAAAGAAAATGCCAAAAGGGGAACTGTCGGAATTCCGAGAGTTCTCAATATGTATGAAAATTATCCCTTCTGGTATACCTTCTTTACAAAACTCGGTTACTCGGTAATACTCTCCCCCACTTCTTCGCACAAGATTTACGAGATGGGAATTGAGTCCATTCCAAGTGAGTCCGAATGTTACCCTGCAAAGCTTGCTCACGGACACATCATGTGGCTTATTGAACAGAAGCCCGATTTTATATTCTACCCTTCCGTATTTTACGAAAGAAACGAGTTTGAGGAAGCCGGTAACTGCTACAACTGCCCTATCGTAACCTCGTACTCCGAAAATATTAAGAATAACGTAGAGGAAATCACTTCCGGCAAGGTTAAGTTCAGAAATCCTTTCATGTCCTTTAAATCAGAGGAAACCATTTCTTCTTCCCTTGTCTTGGAATTCCCTGATATTCCAAAGGATGAAATCATCAAAGCCGTACATGACGCCTTTACGGAATTGCAAAATGCCCGTACCGACATGCAGCGTAAGGGCGAAGAAGTCATAAAGTGGCTTGACGAAACAGGCAGAAAGGGAATTGTCCTTGCAGGACGTCCCTACCATATCGACCCCGAAATCAATCACGGTATCCCCGAAATGATTAACTCTTACGGAATCGCAGTGCTTACCGAGGACAGTGTTTCACACCTTGTAAAGCCCGACAGACCCTTAATTGTTTCTGACCAGTGGATGTATCATTCAAGACTTTACGCTGCCGCAAGCTTTGTAAAGACGCGCGACAATATCGAGCTTATCCAGCTTAACTCCTTCGGCTGCGGAGTCGATGCCGTCACAACGGATCAGGTTAACGATATTCTTTCGGATTCCGGCAAGATTTATACCTGCTTAAAGATTGATGAAGTAAACAACTTGGGTGCCGCAAGAATCCGTATCCGTTCTCTGATTTCGGCAGTCAGAGTCCGTGATATGAAGCATGCAAAAAGAACGATTAAATCAAGCGCATACAATCGTAAGATCTTTACCGAAGACATGCGTAAGGACTATACGATTCTTTGTCCTCAGATGTCCCCGATACATTTCGGTATGCTTGAAGTAGCCTTCAATAATGCAGGTTACAAGCTTGTCATTCCCGATGTTCCGACAAAGACCGCTATCGATTACGGTTTGAAATATGTAAACAACGATGCCTGCTACCCTTCCCTTCTTGTAACGGGTCAATTAATGGCTGCACTTACTTCGGGAAAATACGATGTAAATAAAACTGCTTTAATCATTACCCAGACCGGAGGCGGATGCAGAGCTACCAACTACATTGCCTTTATAAGACGAGCTCTTCGGAAAGAAGGTCTTGAAAATGTGCCTGTTATCAGCTTAAATCTTTCCGGCTTTGAACCAAACCCCGGCTTTAAGCTTGATATGCACTTGCTTGTAAGAGGTGTAATGGCTGTATTCTTCGGCGATATCTTCATGAGAGTCTTATATGCAACAAGACCTTATGAAGCAGTAAAAGGCTCGGCCGACAAACTTCACAAAGAATGGGAAGATAAATGCAATGCTTTCCTTTCAAGAAAGTTTTGCTCAATAATTACCTTCAAGAAAATGTGTGCCCAGATTGTAAAGGATTTTGACAACCTCGAAAGGAAGGATATAGTAAAACCAAAGGTCGGTATTGTAGGAGAAATCTTGGTTAAGTTCTCTCCCACCGCAAACAATCACCTGGTTGAACTGCTTGAAGCAGAAGGTGCCGAAGCCGTTATGCCTGACCTTATGGATTTTATCCTTTACTGCTTTAAGAATCAGGAGTTTAAGGCTAAGTACTTGGGTACCAGCAAGAAAACCGCAAGGAACACAAGGCTTGGCATCAAGGCAATCGAATGGATCAGAAACTCGTATTCGAAAGCATGTGCTAAGAGCAAGCACTTTAATAAGCCCGCAAACATCGATGAGCTTGCAAACTTAGCCGAAAGCATCGTTTCAGTCGGCAACCAGACCGGTGAAGGCTGGTTCTTAACCGGTGAAATGATAGAGCTTATCAACAACGGTGTTAAAAACATCGTATGTTGCCAGCCTTTCGGTTGTCTTCCGAACCACATCGTCGGAAAGGGCGTAATCAAGAAATTAAGAAGCACCTACAAAGGCTCTAATATCGTTGCAATCGACTATGACCCCGGTGCAAGCGAAGTAAACCAGCTTAACCGTATCAAGCTGATGCTTGCAAGTGCACAAAAGAACTTAAATAAATAGAATGCTTTTTAGCAAACAATTAATATTTAACGAATCAAAAAGGAATCCCGATAAGGATTCCTTTTTAACTATATAAAAAATAAGTACTACGTGTAGACTTTCGCTCTCGTGCAAATTGCATATGTCGCAAGCGAAACTCTTTTTTTATATACAAATTTTTGTAAACCGGCCGTTTCTTTACAGTGAATCGGCTATCTCAAGTACCAGCTTCTCCGTCTTCTCCCAGCCAAGGCAAGCGTCGGTGATGGACTTTCCGTATATGCCTTCACCGATCTTCTGATTTCCGTCTTCAATGTAGCTTTCAACCATAAAGCCCTTCAAAAGTTTCTTTATGTCTGCGTTATGTCGTGCGGAATGAAGCACTTCTTTAATGATGCGAGGCTGCTCGAAAGGATTCTTGCCTGAATTTGCATGATTGGCGTCAACGACAAGGGCAGGATTTGAATATTCTTCCTCATTGTAAAATTCACAGAGTCTTACAAGATCCTCATAATGATAATTGGGTTGTGAAATACCCTGCTTGTTTGAATAGCCTCTCAAAATTGCATGAGCCACCGGATTTCCGTGTGAATGAGCTTCCCAACCTCTGTAAATAAAGGTGTGTCCGTGCTGGGCTGCCTTAATGGCATTCATCATGACCGAATATACTCCCGATGTGGGATTCTTCATGCCGACAGGGACCTCGATTCCGCTTGCCGTAAGCCTGTGTTCCTGATTTTCAACGCTTCTTGCTCCGATTGCCACATAACCGAGCAAATCATCAAGATACTTGTAACTGCCGGGATAAAGAAGCTCATCCGCACAGGCAAAGCCTGTTTCCTCAACTGCTCTCATATGCATACGTCTCGTCGCAATTATGCCCTGGAACATATCGGGCTTTGCATTCGGGTCGGGCTGATGAAGAAGTCCTTTATATCCCTCTCCCGTTGTACGAGGCTTATTTGTATAAACTCTCGGAATGATTAAAATCTTCTCTTCGACCCTGTCCGATAAAGTCTTAAGCCGACAAAGGTAGTCGAGCACACTGTCCTCTCTGTCAGCCGAACAGGGACCTATGATGAGCACAAGCCTGTCAGACTTTCCTTCAAAAACGTTCATTATCTCCAAACGTTTCTTGCTTACATCGTCGCTTACCTTCATGGTGACGGGAAACATTTCCTTAACTTCCATGGGAATGGCAAGTTTTCTTTCAAAATCCATATTCATAGAAAAACACCTCTTTTATTTATCAAACCAGCCTCTTCGTAAGGTGGATAATTTCATTTTTTCTTTAAGCCCTTCACGGTCGTCCTTTTCAAGAAGTTCCTTCATCGTGGTAATTTCCTTGATAAAATCATTCATCTCGGAAATCAGCACATCCTTATTCATCAAAAACAGCTCTGACCACATGTTTTCATTGATACGCGCAATTCTCGTTAAATCTCTGAAGGAGTCACCGGTATAATCAACCAAGTGTTGATTGTCCTTACAGGTCATAAGCGAAACCGCGATTACGTGCGTAAGCTGAGATACGTAACCAATCATCTCATCATGCTCTTTCGGAGAAAGAACGGAAATCTTACGACAGCCTAAGATTCTTCCAAGGCTCGAACACCACTCGATTGCTTCTTCGGTGTTGTTTTCCGTAGGCGTTACGATATAGTTTGCATTGTAAAATATCGTAGGGTCGGACGATTCAACTCCGTAAACCTCACGTCCTGCCATGGGATGCGCGGCAATATACTCAACATCTTTCCTCAAGACAGACTGAATATCGTAGACTACGCGTGACTTAACACCCGTGACATCGGTGATGAAAATACCGGGTTTAAAATATTTTTGATTATCGATAATCCATTGTTTAAAAACTCCGGGGTAAAGTGCAAAAATAACGGTATCCGCTTTACTGATAAGCTTCGGATCGGCTTTGGCACTTCCCTCATCGATAATATTATTTTTAAGAGCATATTCAATGCCTTCGGCCCTTGTGTCAATCGCACTTACGTGATAGCCGAACTTCTTAAAGGCTTTAGCATAGCTTCCGCCCATAAGTCCCAGTCCGACTATCAGGATATCGCTTTTATTTATCCATTCCATTGAATTTTACTCCTATTCCAAGTTTTTTTATATCATTAAAGAAATTCGGATAGCTCTTTCTGACCGCCTCTGCTTCGTTGATAATTCCGCCTGTAAGAGTCAGCAAAAGAGTAAGACTCATTACTATCCTGTGATCGTTATGTCCGCAAATTATTTCCGTCGGCTTCTTTAATTCCGATTTGAAGATCGTAACGGAATTTTCCGTACTTTCGCTCCTTACGCCAAACTTTGAAAGCTCTTCGCACATCACCCTGCCGCGGTCGCTTTCCTTAAGCTTAAGACGCTTTGTCCCGGTAAATGTTCCGCCGTTTAAACTGGCAGCAACCGCAAAAAGAACAGGACCCAAATCGGGACAATCGGTAATATCAAGAACGGAATTTTCTTTCTTCAAGGCTTCAAAATATTCTTTGTATACCCTGTCTCCCTGTAGGGTGTCTTTATTAAGTCCTAAGACTTTGACATCTCCACCCAGATAATTAAAGGCTTCCTGAAAGGCGGCATTTGATTCGTCACCCTCAACTGTAATATTTGAAGCGACATACTCTCCCGGCATCACCTTCAAGATATTTTCAGTTTCAAAGGAAGCGCTTACCTTAAATGCCTTGAGAGCCTGGAGAGTCAGATAAATATATGACCTGCTCTCAACCGGCGGAATAAGTTCAATCACGCCTCCGTCAAGCAAAGGAAGTACAAATAAAAGTGCAGTTATAAACTGACTGCTGATATTTCCCTTAACTTTAAAAGTATTGCTCTTTAAGCGACCGTTTATGTAGATGTAATCTTCTTTCTTACTGAATTCAATTCCTTCTAAAGTACAAATATCTTCAAAAATTTCAAAAGGTCTCTTCCTCAAGGTTTCACTTCCGTAAAATTTTGAAGGAACCCCAAGTGCAAGGGCAATCCCCATAAAGAAACGCATTGTGCTGCCGGATTCCCTGCAGTAAAAAGAAAAAGATTCTTTGTTGACATTACCGTCAATTCCGGTAACCTTTAAAGACGAACCGTCTCTTTCAATCTTTGCGCCAAGTTCTTTGGCACAATCAATTGTAGCAAGGATATCCTCGGAATAATCTATATTCGAAATAATGCTCGTACCCTTTGAAAGTGCGGCACAGATAATGTATCTGTGCGCCAGACTTTTTGACGGAGGTGTCATTATTTCACCGTATGCTTTTGAAACATCAATGATTGCTTCCATCAGACTGCTCTCCCAAAAATTCACACAGGAAATCCATAGCTTCCAAATAACCGTTAATGCCGTGACCTACTATGGTCTTCACACAGGCCTTTCTGATAAAGCTTACTTGCCTGAAATCTTCCCTCTTAGCCATATCGGAAATATGAACCTCGACAATCGGAAGGTTCACTGCCTTTGCGGCATCTAAAATTGCAATACTTGTATGTGTGTAAGCTCCGGGATTAATGACAATAGCGTCATCTTTCTTGTAAGCATCCTGAATAAAATCAACAAGGTCTCCCTCATGATTGCTTTGAAGAATCGAAACGGAAATATTAAGCTTTTTTGCATGCTCAGCGATCCTATCGCATAAAGTATGATAATCTTCTCTTCCGTAAATATCCGGTTCCCTTATTCCGAGCATATTGATATTGGGTCCGTTTATAACTCTAATATTCATCCTGAAGCCTCAAAATTTCACTGATTTCAAAATCTATTCCCTTATCGCCGTTAATGATTTCATCCGCGGCTTTTTTGTAAATCGGAAGTCTATCATTATAAAGCTTTTGCAGCTTGCAAAAATCATCGGCAAGCGGTCTGTCACTTGTGGGCTTTAAGCTGTTTAAATCTCTGTTTAAGAAATACAACCTGCCGTAGGCCTTAAGTGCTTTGACATTTTCGTCTCTTAAAATTGCTCCGCCGCCTGTTGAGATAATAATATTCTTTTTAAGCGAAACTTCCTTTATGACGCTGCTTTCAAGGTCTCTGAAATAACCTTCCCCTTTGTTTGCAAAGATATCGGAAATCTCACATTCTTCACATTCAACTATCAATTTGTCGGTATCAACAAGCTCAAACTTAAGCTTATCCGAAAGTATCTGTCCGATTGTCGACTTTCCGACTCCCGGCATGCCGATCAGTACAATATTTTCATGCTGCGAGCGAATCTTTTTAAATACATCTTCTTCAAGACTTTCGTCAACATTTTCCGAAAGGAAAAGCTCTGCGGCCTTAAAAGCCTGTCCTACAAGCATTCTTAATCCACCGAAGGCTTTTATATGAATACTTTCGGCTTCAAGCATAAACCTTGTCCTGCAGGGATTATAAATAACATCATATACAGCCTTAAGATTTTTAAATGGCTTTAAATTTATGGCACATGCGTCAATTGTGGGGTACATTCCGGCCGGTGTTGTATTTATGATAAAATCGGCGTTACTGTAATCGCTGACTGCACTTTCATAGGTAATTGCATCTCCGCCTTCGTGTCTGCTTACCCTTATGATTTCCTTTGCTTTAAGGAAACGGCAAACCGCCATCGCAGTCTTAGATGTTCCTCCGGTGCCAAGGATTAAAACCAGACTTTTTGTTAAATCAAAACCTGATTTTTGAATAAGTCCTACCATTCCGTAAAAATCGGTATTGTAGCCGTAAAGGCGCCCGTCCCTGTTTACAATTGTATTGACGGCACCTATTTCTTTTGCCTTTTCATCGATTTCATCAAGGTAGGGAATCACGGTTTCTTTGTAAGGGATTGTAACATTTATGCCTTTAAAGCTTTTCTCCGTTAGAAAATCTGAAATCTTATCCCTTTTAATTTCTTTAAGCTCGTATTTGTATCTGCCAAGGGATTCATGAATTTCCTTTGAATAACTGTGTGAAAGTTTTTCACCGATTAAACCGTATTCCATCTATCTTTCTCCGAGAAAATAATCTGTCCCGTAGGTAAGGGAAAGCATATCATATACGCACAGGGCGGCAACCGAATCAACGACAATTCTTGCTCTGTGAATAATAGCCGGATCGTGACGACCCTTGATTTCAAGTGATGCATTTGTACAGGAGTTAATATCAATGCTTTCCTGCTTTTTATAAATCGAAGGAGTGGGCTTAACGGCACATTTAAAGATAATCGGCATACCGTTTGAAATGCCTCCGTTAATTCCTCCGTTATTGTTGGTGGTCGTAATGACACGTCCGTCAGATACTCTGAAGGGATCGTTATAATCACTTCCGAATCTTAAGACCTTATTAAAGGCATCTCCGAACTCAACGCCCTTTATACCGGGAATTGAAAACATTGCATGAGAAAGAACACCTTCCATACTGTCAAACCAGGGTTCTCCCACTCCTGCGGGCATATTCAGAATGACACTTTCAAGCACACCGCCGACACTGTCCTTACATTCCGAAGCCTTTAAAATTGCTTCCTGCATAATAGCTGCCTTTTGCTTGTCAAGGACAGGAAAGTTCAAATTAGAAAGTGTGTCTATATCGGCTTTATAGTCATCAAATTCCCTGTCGCTAATTCCGGCAAGGGTTGAAATATGAGTGCCAATCAATATTCCCTTTTTCTTTAAAGCAGGTAAAACAACAGCACCCGCGGCAACCAATGCAGCCGTAACACGACCGCTGAAATGACCGCCTCCGTGGTAATCTTCAAACCCCTTATATTTGCAAAATGCCGTGTAATCCGCATGTCCGGGGCGAGCAATTCTGACAGTGTCGTCATAATCTTTCGAGTGTTGAGCCGAGTTCGGAATCAGAATTGTGAGCGGGGTTCCCGTTGTAAATCCGTTATAAACGCCACTCGCAATTGTATATTCGTCAGCCTCGACCCTGGCGGTTGAAATCTTACCTGCCGGACGTCTTAAAGAAAGCTGATGCTTTATAAAATCATCGTCAATTTTAATTCCGGGAGCGAGTCCGTCAAGAACTATTCCAATGTACGGACCGTGACTCTCACCGAAAATAGTCATTTGCATGCTGTTTCCGAAAGTGTTCTTCATATCTGTCCTCCGGGTTCAAGTGTAGGCCAAGCTTGCATTTAAACCGCCAATCAAAGTTTGAATGTTTGCTTAAAACTTCATCCGAAACAAATGGCCTGCTTAAAGTTCATTTAGTAAATATTTGAATTAAAGTCTTTTCTTTAATTCATCAAGGGTCATTTCCCTGATTTCGTACTTTCCGACTTCTTCAACAAAAATCGTTGAAATGGTCGCTCCGTTTGACTTCTTGTCATGCGAAATTGCATTTAAAGCTTTTTCCCTGTCAAAATCAAATTCCGTGGGAAGGTTAAGCATCTTTAAAACTTCGACGAGTCTTTCCCTTACAGGATCCGAGCACATTCTTAACATTCCGAGTGCAACACTCTCTCCGTGAAGTAATTTTCCTCCGGAGGAAACCTCGATTCCGTGTCCCAAGGTATGACCGAAATTCAAAACCTTCCTTAAGCCGTTTTCTTTTTCATCTGCTTCAACAACCTTCCTCTTTATATCAAGGGATTTATAAATGATTTCCGTTAAATCGTTTATATCGACACCTTTTTCAAAATGCTCAAAAAGTTCTTTGTCAAAGGTTAAGGACATTTTCACGGCTTCCGAAAGACCGTTTGAAATCTGACGTTTCGGAAGTGTCTTAAACAATCCCGGATCGATTAAAACCTTCTTCGGCTGATAAAAGGCTCCGACAATGTTCTTCACACCTTGGAAATTAACGGCTGTCTTACCGCCGATTGATGAATCAACGGAAGCTAAAACCGTAGTGGGAACATTGTAAAAATCTATTCCTCTCATATAAGAGGCTGCGACAAAACCCGCAAGATCCCCGACAACACCTCCGCCGACGGCAACTATGCAATCTTTACGAGTAAAATCATTGTTTAAAAGTTCACCGAGTAAAGCTTCATAGGTACCAAGTTCCTTGGATCCTTCACCCATGATAATTGTTTCAATTACACCCTCTTTACTCTGCGAAGCGATTTTCTTGGCATATTCTTCTGGTACGCCCGAATCGGTAACTATCATTACCTTTCTGTTAAGATTAAGTTCTTTACCTGCTCTGTTCAAAGCACCCTTTTCTATGACAATGTCATAGGGTGATGTCTTTAAGTCTACACTCAGTTTCATGATTCCTCCGATTTTAGCTAAATCCTGGTCTCGGGTTTATACGTACCTATTACCTTGACGGATTCGCAGACAACGGAAAGTGCCTTCAGCATCTGAGCACCGTTATCCGTATTTATCTTACCTTCAATCTCGGTATAGAAATAATAGGTCCAGTTCTTATCTTTATTCGGACGGCTTTTTATGACACGCATGTTATATCCGTAAGCACCGATTGTGGAAACGGCCTTTGCAAGCGAACCCGCATCGTTTTTAACGGTAAACATCAGGATGAAAGCATTAAAATCACTGTTTACCTTCATCTGATTCTTGCTCTTTGAAAAGACGGCAAAACGTGTGGTATTCTGGTCGCTCTTATTGATATCGTGATCTAAAATCGTAAGCCCGTAGAGCTCGGCAGTTTCCTTGCTCGCAATGGCTCCGACATGTATGTCGCCGTTATCGGCTATTTCTTTGGCTGCTCTTGCCGTATTGTCAGACTGAACCGTGTTGTAATGATGTTCAAAAATAAACTCATTACACTGTTCCAAAGCCTGCGGATGGCTTACAACCGTTGTAATCGTATCAAGAGAGCTCCCCTTTACACCGAGCAGGCACTGTGAAACGCTCAGTTCATAGACACCGTTTATATAAAGACTTCCGTTTAGCATCAAATCGGTTACCTGACCGACCTCTCCCGCATAGCTGTTTTCAATGGGAAGAACGCAAAGCTCGCAATCTCCTCTTTCAACCATTTCATAGGCTTCCTTGAAATTCTTGCAGGAAATCTTATGTGCATCCGGAATAATCTTTTCACAGGAAATTGCCGCAAAAGAACCTTCAATTCCGCTGTATGCAACTCTGACACCGCTTATAAGCTTGTGCTGATACTTCTTTGAAACATCCAGAAGTCCTGCAAAAAATTCCCTGTAATACGGCTCTATCTCGGGATTGCTCAAATATCCCACATTTCTCTCCATCAGGATCTTTTCCCTGTTCTTGTCGAGTACGGGAAGGCCATGGGCTTTCTTGTATTCCGAAACAGCCTTTGAACACTGCATTCTTTTTTCAAAAAGCGAAGCCATTTCTTTGTCTATCGCTTCAATTTGGGCTCTTGCCTCATCCATTTCATTCATAAAAAACTTTCCTTTAAAATCTTTGGCTATAAGAAATAGGTTAACACCTTTGAAAATTAACGTCAATACGTTAAAGCGAAAAAGCGCCCACCATAGCGCTTATGGTGGGCAAACTTTAACTTTAAAATTTTGTGGTTTCTCTCTCGATAATCTTTCCTGCAAAAATCGAACGTCCCGGCATTTCCTCGCCCGAAAGAACCCCTATCAAAGTAGTGACAAGCTGATGGGTAAGTGTTTCAAGACGGTTATCTACACTTGAAAGTTCCAAGTATGAAGCCTCGGTCAAAATCGAATTGTTGTAACCTATTATCGATAACTCTTCGGGAACGCTTATTCCGTTTTTAAGAGCATATTTCATGGCTCCGAGAGCAAGGGAATCGCCTGAACAAATGACTCCGTTGAAATCCACTCCGCTTGATTTAACCGATTCCACGAAATCCGACATTTCCTTTATGGCATCAGGACTGCCTTCATAGTAAAAAGAACGATTTTTAACATCAATTCCGTTCTTTTTCAATGAATTTTCAAAGCCCTTAAGTTTCTTTCTGCCGCTGTAGGAAAGTGAATCGTATAAATATATCGGCTTGTCGATTCCCGCTTCGAAAAATTTGTCCGTAACGCCCGTAACGGTTCCCACATCATCGCAAAGGATACTGTAAACATTCTGATGATCGAAGGCCGCATTAAGAAGCATTATCGGTACTTCCTTTGAGGCTTCGGCAATGTACTCATTTTCCTCATCGGTATTTGCTATGAAATTAGAGCCCACTAAGATGATGCTGTCTACCTTTTTCGAAAGTATCAAATTAAGGTAATTCTTCTTGGCATCAAGGTTGTAACCGGTGCAGCAGAGAAGTGCCTCATATCCCTGGGCCTGCAGCTCCTGCTCCAAGAAATATACCGCCTTTGCAAGGTAAAGGTCCGATGAATCCGCGCAAAGAATACCGACATTTTTAAGGGTTCCGAGTCCCATTCCCCTTGCAAATGCATTGGGGGTATAATCATACTTTTCAATGATGTCGTTTACTTTCTTGCGCGTCTGGGGTGAAACGTTTGCATTTCCGTTTAAAACTCTCGAAACGGTTGCAATCGAAACACCTGCTTTTTTTGAAATATCATATATCGTCATTGACATGTGGTAACGCCTCCAATAATCCATGTAAAACCATTCTGATGATTAATCGAGAATCCCCTTACAACGTTACACCCTGTTTGAAAATCGCAAAATCATGGTAACCGGAAACTTCTGCCTTAACTTTTTTCCCGGAAGCAACTTCTAAGACATAATTAAACAATTTTTCCTTAACCTCGTCAAGTGATTCTCCCTCAACGCAAACCCCGGCGTTAAAGTCAATCCAGTTGTTCTTTTTCCCGTTAAGGCGTGAATTGCTCGAAATCTTAACAGTGGGAACGGGTGATGCAAACGGGGTGCCTCTTCCCGTTGTAAAAAGAACGATATGCGCTCCGCTTGCGGCTAAAGCCGTGGAGGCAACCAGGTCATTACCGGGTGCACTCAGTAAGTTAAGACCTTTGTTCTTAACGGTTTCGCCGTAAGAAAGAACGCCTTTTACGTATCCCGAACCGGACTTCTGAGTACAGCCCAAGGACTTGTCCTCAAGGGTTGAAATACCGCCCTTCTTGTTGCCGGGTGAAGGATTTTCATATATGGTCTGATTGTGCGAAGTAAAGTAATTCTTGAAATCGTTTATCAGACAAACGGTTTTGTCAAAAAGTTCCTTGGACTCGCATCTGTTCATAAGAAGAGTCTCGGCTCCGAACATTTCCGGAACCTCAGTAAGAATGGTCGTGCCTCCGCAGGCGCCCAGCATATCCGAAAATCTTCCAACCAAAGGATTTGCGGTAATACCGGAAAATCCGTCCGAACCGCCGCACTTAAGTCCCACAATCAATTCGGAAGCGGGAATATCCTCTCTTTCAAAAGAAGCAGCATATTTAATCAAAGCTTCAACTATTTTAACACCGTCGGTAATCTCGTCGTCGGATTCCTGGCAAACCAAAAACTTAACTCTGTTCTCGTCATATTCACCGATATAAGGCTTTAAAACATCGATGTTTGAATTTTCACAGCCAAGGCCTAAAACAAGAACACCGCCTGCATTGGGATGATTGATGAGGTCTGCCAAGATTTCCCTTGTATGCTCCTGATCATCTCCCATCTGTGAACAGCCGTAAGGATGAGGATATGAAACAACACAATCAACGCTTCCGTAAACCTTTTCCTTGGCAAGACCTTCAATGGCTCTTGCAATATTGTTTACACAGCCGACCGTAGGAATTATCCAAACTTCGTTTCTGACTCCGACCTTACCGTTTGTACGTCTGAAGCCTTTAAAAAAGGCGTTCTTTTTCTCAAATTCAGGTACATTTACGGGTTCGTAAGTATAGTTTAAAAGGTCCGAAAGTCCGGTATGAATGTTGTGAACATGCACCCAGGAACCGGTCTTAATATCGGTCTTTGCGTAGCCGATTTTATTACCGTATTTGATGATGTCATCCTGCTCCTTCACATCCTTAATCAGGAACTTATGTCCTGCGGGAATGTCCTCTAGAAGCTTTATTTCCTTACCGTCGATTAAAACGCATTCATCCTTCTTTAAATCAACCAAGGCAACGCAAACATTGTCGGCGGGATTAATCTTAATAAACTTATCCATTAAAATCTCCGTTCTGCAGCTTTACGCGGCATTTTTCTTTATAAATCAACATCTCCGATTCTGCGCATCTCGGTATATGCAAGGAGGAAAGGTCCTACACCCTTGGCATCGTCGGATACGATAGGCTCGCTCATGTAATATTCAAAGCTTCCGTCACGCATGTTCTTTCCTCCGAGACCTGCAACCAAGCAGATGCCCGAAAGATGAAGATTTCCGTCCTCATCGGTTGAAAGATACTTTTTGCAAATACCGTAAAATGCTTTCTTTCCGTACTCTTCAAAACTCTTATCAAGTATTCCCATACGAACACCCTTAAGGATTGAATATGAAAGAATTGCGGATCCGCTTGTCTCAAGGTAGTTTTCTTTATACGCTCCCTTATCAACTACCTGATACCACATTCCTTCATCGGACTGGAATTTGATAAGCGACTTCATAAGGTCTACATAAGCGTCCTTAAGGAAAGAAGCTTCTTTCATGTCGCTGCATTTTTCGTAGGTATCAATCAAAGCCATCGAATACCAGCCAATTGCCCTAAGCCAGAAGTTCTGTGAAAGTCCCGTGGTCTTGTCACACCAGAACATTTCTCTCGACTCATCAAATGCATGATAGTAAAGGCCGGTCTTTTCATCCCTCATATTCTTAATGACATTCCTGAACTGATTGAAGATGTCGGAAACATTCTTTGAATCGTTAAATCTGCGCTCATATTCCATATAGAAGGGCTGGCACATATAGAGTCCGTCAAGCCAGACCTGATTGGGATAAATATTCTTGTGCCAGAAGTTTCCGCTCTTTGTACGAGGCATAAGCTCTATCTGTGAATAAATAAGCTTTATTGCCTTTAAATATTTTTCTTTTTTCGTGATGTCGTAAAGTTCGAAAAGAGTCTTTCCGGCATTGATATTGTCAAGGTTAAGCTCGGAAACATTATATCCGTCAATCGAGCCGTCCTCGAAAACCTTTGCATCCACAAAGCCGTCGGCAAAATCAAAATATTTCTTGTCCTTCGTAATGGTGTACATTTCCATTACGGCTTTGATCATGCAACCGTCGATATAATTCCATCCTGACTTCTTTCCCTGTCTGATCTTCTCAATGTTCCAAATAGGCTTATCGGGGGTACTGTTTGCAAGTAACCACTCAATATAATGTTCGATTTTATCCATAGTTAAATTCCCTCCTATGTAAGCGTTTACATCATGATTTTACAGTTTATTTACACTTGCGTCAATCGGAAAGTTTGGTTTGTCAAAAATTATTTAATAAGCTATACTTTATTTGTTTTTTGAAACTGCTTACATTAAATTTTACATAACCGAGGTAAATACTTATGATGATCAATTCAACTCCCGAAACAATAGCCGATGATTTAGATTTGATAAACAAAAGTACTGAAGAAAATATTGCTTTAAATCTTTCGGAGGGTACCTACCAAGGTCCTTTAAGTCTTTTAAGAGGTAACGTAAAGATAATAGGTCCCTTGGAAAGCGAGGCTAAATTTACCGCCGGTCTTTCGGCTCTCACAATGATGCCCGACGGCTTTAAGCGCGGCACCTTCAATACCCAGACCTTTTTCATTGACGGTGATAACGTATCGGTTAAAAACGTTAC
This sequence comes from bacterium, assembly GCA_963649755.1. GTDB lineage: Bacteria > Bacillota > Clostridia > Lachnospirales > Lachnospiraceae > UBA1258. The sequence continues at coordinate 40,018 of CAVJJQ010000008.1, forward strand.
TTTTGAAAACACCGCAGGCCCCGGAGAAACCGCCGGTCAGGCACTTTCAATGTATGCGGACGGACGGAATATTAAATTTGAAAACTGTATGTTCCTTGGCTACCAGGATACTCTTTTCCTTGCCCCACTCCCGGAAAAAGAAAAAGAACCCCGTGGATTTAAGGGTCCAAAGGAATATGCAAAAAGGCGTTCGGGCAGCTACTGTTTCAAAAACTGTTACATCGAGGGTACCGTCGACTTTATCTTCGGCGGTGGCTTTGCTGTGTTTAAAGGTTGCAGGCTTGTTTCAAAGAAACGCCCTGACCGCTTGGAAAGTTACGTAACCGCACCTTCAACATTTAAAGACAGTAAGTACGGATTTATATTTGATTCATGCAGATTTGAGGGTGATGCGGACAAAGAAAGCGTTTATCTTGCCCGCCCCTGGCGTGAGGATGCTTACGTCTGTGTCATGAATTCATATTTAGGAAAGCATATTGCTCCTTTACATTGGCACGACTGGGGAAAGGTAAATGCCCACGAAACAGTAAGATTTTACGAATACGGAAACTTCGGTCCCGGAGCTACAGATAAAGAAAAACTTTCTTCCTTTGCGAAGTTCATCACAAAAGAAGAAAGTTTGGAAATTCAAAAAGAAATTGAAGATTTTAACCCTCTCAGTCACCTTCGGTGACAGCTTTAGCCCTCTCAGTCACCTTCGGTGAC
>CAVJJQ010000009.1:0-39078 GCA_963649755.1 bacterium
ATATATTCCTCTGTAAAATAGAGCACCATTCCGAGGGCCGCAAAGAATATCAGATATGCCTCGATTGAAAGCTTTTGAATCCTGTTCAATGTTTCTACATTCGTGCGGAGGCTGTAAAAGCTTTTTTCTTTTGAAATTGCGTAAACCGCAACAGCAATAAAGCCTATGAAGGCTGCAGCTCCGATAGAGATTACAAACGGAATCAGCTTTCCGACACTGTCAAAGGAATAATAATTATATGAATAAATATCCTCTGCCGGGTATTCCGTATCGACAGCAATCCAAATCCTTGTATCATCCGGATACGCGTAATAATAACTGTCAATGGTATACTGCTTTATTACATCATAGGTAATCGGCGTCGAAGTGGTAAATTCCAAAGATGCGGGACAGGAATATATATACTCCCCGTAAGCTTTGAAAATCTTCGTAACCTCATCCCTGCCGGCCCCTTTAAAAAGGCTTGAATCGTTTGTATAAAGAACGCGTCTTCCGTCAACGGTCATTGATACCGCATAGCGCAGATTGGAGTTCGATTCGTCAAAGTAATCATTGAAATCAAGATACTCAAGATAATTTGAGTAAAGATCCTTAATCGCGGATTTTAACGTGTCGCACAAATCAAGATATTCTGCCTCATTCGTCACGTAATCTTCAATATTAAGGCTTTCCGACGTAAGATACGTGTTTTTAACGATTTCGAAGGATGTATAAACCGCCCCCTCCTCATAATCATACAAATCGTTTTCATGAACGTAGTCATCATAATCCAGGTTGAAGAAATCGCAGTACTCTCTCACTGTGAAGAATTCGTAGCTGGTGAAAAGCTCCGAATCCGAGGACATTCTCTGCCCCCACGCAATGAGGTCACCTACATAATAGCTAACTGAAGGGCCTGAGTATTCTCCTCCGTCAAACCTGTTTGCGTACTCTCCGATATTGATGGTCTTATCGGGATTATACTGTCCCTTGTCCTCAAGCTGCTCCCTTATTGCCACATACCTTAATATCGAAGAAACAGAGTTTGTGAGGTTCAGGGTATAGATGTCGGAATCATAGTAATCTCCCGCCACCTCATAAAAGCTTGGGGTATAGTCGGTAATTTCAGTCCTGTCCGCAAGGTATAAAGAAACATTTGCGTTATATTCAAAAAAGCATATGCCGATTAAGGCTCCCAATAGAGCCTGCAGAGCAATCAGCATATACTTTTTCAATTCTCTTTTATTGATTTTCTTTTTCACTTAATAAGCCTTTGTCCATCTTGTAGCCGTGTCCCCAATCGACCTTTATGTAACGGGGATTTGCCGGATCTATCTCGATTTTTTCCCTTATGTGCCTTATATGAACGGAAACCACATTCTCAACTCCGATTGCGGGTTCGTTCCAAACCGCCTCGTAAATCTCCTCAACCGAATAAACCCTTCCCGGATGCTTTAAAAACAGAAGCAGAATGTTATATTCAATGGGCGTAAGCCTTACAACCTCATCGTCAACGGTTACTTCCTTTGTCTCGTCATTGATGGAAAGGCCTCCGATGCTGTAGATTGAAGCCGCCTCCACGGGCATATTTCCAAGCTTTGTGTATCGTCTTAACTGTGACTTTACTCTGGCCATGAGTTCAAGCGGATTAAAGGGCTTCGGCACATAATCGTCCGCCCCCACATTAAGCCCCAAGATTTTGTCCGAGTCCTCCGTCTTTGCGGAAAGAACGATAATCGGAATACTTGATTTCTCCCTGATTTTCAAAATTGCATGTATGCCGTCAAGCTTCGGCATCATGATATCTATGATCAAAAGCTTTATGTCATGGTCCTTAAGGCACTCGAGCGCTTCCTCACCGTCGTAGGCTTTAAAGACATTGTAGCCTTCCTGACTTAAGTAAATCTCAATTGCATCAACTATGGCTCTGTCGTCATCGCAAACCAAAATATTGTCCATACCCACCTCCTGAAAAAATGATGTCGGGGTCAAAAGATATTTTGACTCCAAATGATACCTGATTGCTACGTGCTGCACACTTCCGAAATCCTTCAAAACATATATGTCAATCGTATCAATCACTTCTTAATGCGGAAATATTTTTTCTTTAAGCTTTCCTTAATGTTTTAAACCACACTGCAAAATTATTTTGTAAATCCCAAAACTCGGTAATCCGGCGTGAACCAAAAAGCAAAGGAATTAATATTCAAAAAGCGGAAAACGCGTTCTTTATCCACTCAATCTTCGAATTCAAAACTCCTATGCAGTCAAAGCGCACCGGTGTATCAATTGGAAAATGCTTTAAATACATATAAACCCTTGCGCTTTGTATGATGCTCTTCTGCTTTGAATATGTCACTGCCTCCAAAGGATATCCGTTCCTTGTGCTGTTTCGATATTTGACCTCGAAAAAGACCAGATACCCGTCGTTTAACCCCACAATATCGATTTCTCCGTGCTTTGTGAGAAAGTTTCTGTCAAGGATTCTCACCCCGTTTCTTCGTAAATAAGAAGAAACTATTTCTTCCCTGTCGTTCCCTATACCCCTTTTGTCCATTATCGGTTAACTTTACCCTTTAATTTGTCCATCGCATCCACGAATACCAGAATTTCAGCCACCACCTCATACAGCTCCGGCGGAATGGCATCCCCTATCGCAAGCTTCGACAGTGTCTTTGCGAGCTCCTCATCCTCATGAATGGGAATATTTTCTTCCTTGGCCTTGTCTATAATCTTTTCCGCAATGTATCCGCTTCCCGAAGCAATTACCCTCGGCGCGTAATCGCTCGGATCGTATTCAAGAGCTACGGCCTGTTTTTTTGTGTCTTTATTCTCCATATTAAACCCTTGCGTCAAAGGAAGTATCCGCAATCACAAGCTTTGACAGATTTTCATCCAAGACTTTTTCAAACGAAGACTTCGTATCGCTTGAAAGCTTCACTTCACCCTTAAAGCTATACCCTTTTTCTGTCAGCCTCTTATCAAGAAGTGACAGATTTTTTTCGATAAATAAAAGGCTGTCTTCATCCGCTAAAGTGAAATTTGTGGATACATTTGAACCTGCGAGGCTTACATAGATATCGGCAGGTCCCAAATTTTTCGTATCCATATGTACGAAGGCCGTAACCTCCGAATCGCCCTCAGTCAAAGACTTATTGCCTCTGTATACATACAGTTCCCCGGCCTTTGCTCCGTTCTCACCCTTAAACGGAATCTGTACATAAGGAATGAAATTGTTTAAGGCATTCATGAAATCAAGATTTTGATTTAAGTTGTTTACGTAAGCGATGCTCTTTGAGTCTTTCGGAAGAATTTCCTGCATGGTATCCGAAAGCTTATGCGCTGTCTCGAAAAGGTTCTTGTAAAGATTCTTTACTTCCTTTTTGTCGGACATATCTTCTTTTGAAAGTGTCAGATGTTCGGCAAAGGCTCTTTGAAGCGATTTGCTGACCTTCTCCTTTAACTCCTTAAATCCGTCTTCCGAAAGAAGGCTAATGGTCTCCTTGCTAATTTCCGCTTCTTTAAAGCTTTCCGTACCCAAGCCGAAGGCCCTGTTCACACTTTCTTCCGGTTTTTCAGAATAACTCAAAGTCTCATTTGCGGAAACGGATTCTTTTGAAATCACTTCCTTTAATGCAGAAAAAACATCTTTCAAAATACTTTCGGAACTTTCACTGTCCTGCACATTCAGTAAAGTCGTAAGAACCTTTCCAAGCTTGCTTTCCGCATTACCCGGTCCGCTTAAGGTTTCTTTACCGGTAAGCGTAGTCACGTTATCGGATAAAGAAGTTTTAGAATCACCGGTCCTATCCTTCGATACAGTTGAATTTAAATTACCGGATTCGTCTTTTAATCCTGCCGATTGTAAATCTCCGGACTCACCGTTCGATGAAAGCTTTTTCAACTTGGCACCTTCGGCAAGTGTTTTTGCATTGTTTACTGAATCCGCTCCGTTTTCAAGGGTAAGAGTCTTATTTGCATCTATTGTCTGCGAACTTAACTCTTCATTAAAACTTAAATTTAAAAAGTCATCCGCCAGAGAATCCGCAATATCCGTAAAGCTTTCGGTTACAAGGTTCTCCATATTCCTGTAGGCTTCGTACGACTTGAGATTTGCCTCTGTTCGGGGAATGTCCATAGTCTGAAGATCTACTATATCCTTAACCGGATAGCCTTCATTTAAACTTACATCCCTGTAACTCTCAACCAAAGAATTTCTGTCAATAGGTCTGCCGTACTCCATGTTCCGAAGCGTGGTTTCCACAGAGCGTGAATTTACGGGAATCCCTGCCTGCTTCAAGGCAAGCGTTGCGGTCTTGGCATTATTCGTATTGACGTTTAAAGGTCTTAACAGAGTTTCGTTGCTTGCAGTCTTATTAACTTCGAACAAAACCGTTGCACCCTTGGATAAAGAGACACCGTCATTAACCTTTGCGTTAACGGTAACGCCGTCAGGCGTCTTAAAGGAATACTCGTTCCCGTCCGACGAAATAATGGTCCCTATGATTGTATTGTGATTGGAAAGATTTGAAAGAAGAGAAAGCAAAGCCTTATCATTTGCTTCCCCTATGATATTTAAGCTGTTTTCGACATTGTTTACAGTTAAAGTATTTGAATTTGACAAAATTGATAAAGAAAGACTGTCCATATTCCGTCTCCGCGGGCTTACAGGAATTTATAATCCCCTTCAAAAAGCTTTACTGCATAAAACTATGATGCAAGGTTCAGAGGCACAAAGCTTCGATGCAAGTTTGCTTGCGAGAGAAGTTTTGGACTTGGACCCGGCCGAACATTATATAAAATGTCCAATAAATGTATCCCTGTGTATCGGACACTTTCCGTATTTTTTAAGCGCCGCTATATGCTCTGCACTTCCGTAGCCTTTATTTGACTTAAAGTTGTATTCCGGATAGACCTTGTCGTATTCAACCATCAGTCTGTCCCTTGTAACCTTTGCCACAATGCTTGCCGCGGCGATGGAAACGCTCTTTGCATCTCCCTTTATAATCGGAACCTGCTTAATCGAGACACCCGGTATCGTAACCGCATCGTTTAGCAGAACATCCGGCTTTACCTTCAGATTCGAAATGGCGCCTCGCATTGCTTCGTAGGTGGCATTCAGTATATTGATCTCGTCAATCCGCTTTTCGCTTGCAAACCCGATTCCCACACTTACCGCATCCCGCATGATGACATCGTAAAGCTCTTCGCGTTTCTTTTCCGAAAGCTTTTTGGAATCGTCCAAATAATACGGAATGCAATTTTTATTGAAAATCACGGCACCCGCAACCACAGGTCCCGCAAGAGGGCCTCTTCCGACTTCATCGATTCCGCATATATACTCGCAGTCATCGAATTTTTTCTCATACTCTTTAAGTCTTTCGGTACGAAGAACTTCTTTTGCAAAGTCCTCTAATTTCTTATCGGCAGAAAGAACCATTCTTTTTACAGTGCTTCTTTCATCCTGCGAATACGTATCTATTAATTTCTTTAAATCATTAACATCGGCTTCTTTAAAAAGCTTCTTTATCTCCGAAATATTGTCACTCATCACTTATCAACCGATCCGAACTTGCTAAGCGGCCAAATGCGTATCCAGACCTTACCGATTATCTCGCTTCTGTCTATATTCCCCACATCCGCAAAACGCGAATCCTCGGAATTATTACGATTATCGCCGAGCACGAAATATTCGTCGTATTTTAAAGTAATCTCCTCCGCCGCAAGACCGGGATTCTGAATCACCTCACGTCCGTAAGATTCGTAAAGTTCCTCTCCGTTTATGTAAATCTTTCCGTCGGCATCGATTCTCACCGTTTCGCCGGGAAGTCCGATTATTCGCTTGATGTACTTCTTGCTCGTATCCTCCCTGTAAGGAAAAACAACAATATCAAATCTCTCGGGGTCCGAAAACTTGTAGGAAATCTTATCGAGTATCAGATTGTCTCCGTCCTCAAGCGTGTCCATCATCGACGAGCCGATTACCTCCGTCCTCTGAGCTACGAACTTCACCACCAAAAATGAAATCAAGACTACTGCGAGAAAGAAAATGCTTGTGCTTAAAAAATCTTTTAATTTATTGTTCATGGCTGTTCTAATGTAATCCTTCCAAGCTTTCCGCTTCTGAAATCTTCCAAGACAAGATTTGCTGTTTTAAAATAATCACTCTCGGCGCCTGCTTTAAGTGTACCGCGCTTTCGTGCGATGATATCAAGCATCAACGACTGCTTTGTATAAAAGCTCGTGGCCTTTGCCTCTTCTTCATCCAAAGCTTCCTCGTTTATGCCATATCTTTCATAAAGGTTCTCAGGGTAAAAAGAAAGCAAATATAAAAGGAGTTCACCCGCAAGCTCCTCGGAAACGAGTATCTCATCATTTATGGAGCCAAGGTATGCAAGCCTTTTCCCCACTTCCTGATCTGAAAACTTCGGCCACAAAATTCCCGGAGTATCAAGTAAAGCAATATCGCTTCCTATGCTGATCCACTGCTTTCCTACCGTTACACCCGGCTTATTGCCGGTCTTTGCTTTATTCGATCCCGCAAGAGCATTGATGAAAGTTGATTTACCGACGTTTGGTATACCGGCTATCATCGCTCTGATCGGTTGGTTCTTTATCCCCTTTGCCTCGTTCCTCGCTATACGGTCTTTACAAACCTCCCTGACAGTGGGCAATACATTCTTCATACCCTCTTTGTTTTTCGAATTCACAAAAACAGTCTTTATATTAAGGCTTTCAAAATAAGCTTCCCACTTTTTACTGATACTTGCGTCTGCCAGATCAGCCTTATTCATAACAATCAGCCTTAATTTGTTCCCCACCAATTTGTCTATATCGGGATTTCTGCTTGAAAGAGGGGCTCTGGCATCAAGGATTTCTATCACCAAATCCACAAGCTTTATTTCATTTTCCATCATGCGGAGCGCTTTTGTCATGTGCCCCGGATACCACTGCACCGTCATTTAACAAAACCTAAATTTTCCAAATTCTTTGAGAGCTTGAACCAAACCTTACCGGTTATGTAGCTCTTCTTTACAACGCCTATGTTTCCGGACCTTGAATCTTCACTGTAGTTACGATTGTCACCGAGTACGAAGTATTCGTCATCCGCCAAATAAATCTCCGTCTCCGCAATTCCCGGATCCTTGATGATATCGTATGAAGCATCTTCTTCAAGCTTAATGCCGTCGATGTAAATGTAACCGTCTTTAATGAGTATCGTATCGCCCGGCACCCCGATTACACGCTTTACGTATATATGGGAATCCTCGTTTCCGTTCGGCACGAAGGCTATCACATCATAGTACTTCGGAGACGATATCTGATATACAAGACGGTTAATTAAAATCTTCTGTCCCGAAAGGAGATTTGGCTCCATGGATGAACCGACCACATTTGTCCGGTACCCAAAGGCAAAAACAAAAACAAACGCAAGGAATACCGAAATCACTATCCAGAAGCCAAAGCTTAAGACTTCTCTCAATGCCTTTATATTAATTTTCTTTCGCCTTTTCCTGGCAAAATTAAGTCCCGAACGTCTTCTCATATCCAAAGAATTATATCAAATGAGGAGGCAATGTAAAAGAGTTTCGTTTGTCATAAACTCGTTTTTTATACGTTTAAAATCAATCCATATTGTCGTAAAATTCGACGTTCTCGCCTTCCACATAATAGCATGCGATTTCGGACAGATAATAATCTCCGTATTCGTCAAACCACTGATTGCAATCGTAGGTGTCATAGCATGAAGAACTGCCCGATGCACAACATTGATTCTGTCTGTCTACGAAAGAAAGATAATACGGGCTTACGCATATTCCGCTCCAAATTGAAAGTTCTTCCGAACCCTGCACGCATAAAGGATAGTAAATTGAAAGTCCGTAGGCCGTTCTGTGTGTCGACCCGGAAATCTTGTAAGAAACCGCAGCCTCCAAAGCACTGAGTGCTTCCGAAGCACCATCCGCTTCCGGGCTCCGATTCTTCCGATCCGTACATATAGTCCGCATACGTAGCAAGAATGTTTGCCGTTTCGTCAAAGCAGACGCCGGTGTTCTCGATTGCACTTCGGGTGACGCTGAGCTCACCCGTTGAATTGTTAACGTTGATATTTAAACCTCTGACTGTAGATTCGGATGAACCAACCGACGTGACGTTGCTGTCGTCCGATGAATTTTCGGTATCGGTGTCACTGTAATCTTCCTCCCAAAAATCATCGCTGCATGCCACTAAAGATATGGCAAACGCCGCTATAAGCAGAATTGGCCAAAATTTTTTCTTTTTCTTTTTAGTTCCCATATTAATTCCCCTTTTGTATTTACTCTTCTTTGCGAGTAAATGCCGACTTGTAATGCCTTTAACCATTCCTTATAATGATACCACATAAACTAATTCATTGCATACCAATAGGAACTCTCATGTTAAGAAACGATATTTTTGTATTAGCCCGGATTAATAATGACAATTTCATCCTTCCCTCCGGACAGGCAGTTGTCGATTTTAGCGATATTCTTGAGATAAATGAGACGGGTGCTTTTATTTGGAAACTTTTAAAGAATGAATTTTCATTTAATGATTTGATTCAAAAACTTTATGAAAAATTTGATATTAAAGATTCCGATAAATATGTCTTTGAGAAAGAAGTCTTCGGCTTCATCTGCGCTTTAAAACAAAGAGGAATGATAACGGATGGTGAAGACACACCAAAAACGGAAACCTGCATAAGTCTTAAAATAGCAGGTTTAAACATCAGGCTCTTCTGCCCCTTAGAATACCTAAATGACAATCTTCTTGCTTTCCGGAGCAAAAGCACTTTTGACGATTACTCAGCTGACGCACTTGAAGTCTACACACTCAGTGTAAAAAGTTATTCATCGGAAAAATTAAAATGTTTGGTAAAAAATAAGGACCTTGTCGTCCTTGAACGCAGCAAAGATTATGTCCTGATTTATCCTCAATTTGAATTTATCAAAGAGATACACATCAACAAAGAAAATTACAAGACTTACATATATCTTAAAAGCTTTACTTCCTTACCTACACTTAAAGAGGAACTCTTTTTGTGCCTGCGTACACCCTTCCTGTTCTATGCAGGAAGCAAAAATTATTTCATGCTTCATTCCGTTTCCGCTTTATACAGGGGAAAGGCTTATCTCTTTTCAGCCAAATCCGGAGGCGGAAAAACAACAATCGGCAACTTTTTCTCAAAGGAATTTAATGCTCCCATCATAAACGGGGACTTAAATCTGCTTAATTGTAACGATGATGAAATCTCCGTCTGCGGAACTCCCTGGTGCGGAACATCCGGCATCTACTCCGTTGAAACCTATCCTTTGGGAGGCGTTTTCTTTATAAAAAAATCGGCAACCCCATCCGCCGTTAAATTAAGCGAAAAAGAAGCTGCCATTTCTCTTTACAAGGCAAATATCATGCCAAGCTATACTGAAACCGAGGTTTTAAAAAATTTTAACGAATCGATTCTTCTTTCAAAAAAGATTCCGTGTTTTCGATTTGAAACAGTTAACAGTGTCGAAACATTAAAGGCTATAGAGGAATTTATCTGATTACGCAGAAAGAAAGTTCCGGTGTGGTCAGGATTATCCTGACTGATTATCATATTCGATTTTTTATAACCGAATATTTATTAAACAGATAGCCTGCCAAATTCGGACTGATATGGAACAGCAAAAGTCCCAGCTTTAGTAAGGTGCCGTTCTTCGTGGCATCTTTTTCTTTTTCCCTGATAAAAGCCACAGCCTCTTTCCATTCCTTTAAATATTTCTTTTTTCCGAGGTTCTTGATCTTTCCAAGCAAATAGAATCCGCAGGCAATAGAACAGTCTAAAGAAAGCCCGTAAAGCATGGGATAATTATTTTTGTAAAATTCATCGCAATGGTTTCTCGCCTCAATGACATTCATATGGTTGGTAATTTGGGACGAAAATACAATGGAATTGTTTCTAAGGATACAATAATAAACCGGCTCTTTGATAGAAACAAAGCAAGTCGTATTTTCTAAAATTTGAGGTGTTACATATATATCCTCGTAACACATCCCTTTCGGAAATTCAATGTTATCAAACAGTTCTCTCTTATAGAGTCTTCCCCAGACATAGCATCTGTTCTTGCAGCTTGTCAGCTGATATTTATGTATTTCCGCCTTGTTATTTGAGGCAAAAGCCTCTGTCAGAACGGGTTCTTTTGTCGAAAGCGTGCCCCCTTTACAAAGGTAATACCCCGCACTTACCACATCAGCCCCATTTAAAGCCAAAGCCTCAAACATTATGGAAACAGCATTCAAAGTCAATGCATCATCACTGTCAAGGAAAGTAATATATTCTCCCTTAGATTCACTTATCAAAATATTTCGTCCGTCGGACAATCCTTTACCCTTATTGTCTATAAGTCTTATGCGTCCGTCTTTTTTTATAAATGCTTTAACAATCTCTTTAGATGAATCTAAAGAACTGTCATTGCAAAGAATGATTTCAAGATTTTCATAGGTTTGATTAATACAGGACTCAAGTGCTCTTTCAAGGGTATCTTCCGAATCTTTAAAGGGTATTAAAATACTGATTAATGGATTATTCACTTAAAATAACTTCCTTATCTTTGATGGTGTAAACCCTGTCACAGATATCCATAACAGCCGGTCTGTGCGTGGTAACTATTATTGTCCTCGGAGTCTTATCATTATTGATATTCATAAGGAGTCGTTTCTCAGTTTCCATATCAAGAGCCGAGGTTGCCTCATCGAGTAACAGTATCGGAGACTTTCGAAGTAAGGCTCTCGCAATTGACAACCTTTGAGCCTGGCCTTCGGAGAATCCGCCGCCTCTTTCTTTTATTTCAGAATTTAAACCATTGGGAAGTTTGCTTACAAATTCCCAGGCACAGGCAAGCTTCAAAGCATCAACCATCTCTTCATCCGTTGCGTCCTCTTTTACATTCAGCATGTTTTCCTTTATAGTGCCAGAAAACATTGTATTTCCCTGAGGTACGTACGAAAACAACATTCTTGCAGATGCATTCAGTTCAAGGCATCCCTCACCGTTTTCTGTGTCTGCACCGACCTTACATATATAGCCTTTCCCCTTCTGCCCTCTTACAAGTGAAAGAAGAACCCTAAGCATGGTAGTCTTACCTTCACCTGACGGACCTATCAGGGCAACTATTTCATTGGGACACGCATCAAAGCTTGCACCTTCAAAAACTTCTGTTCCGGTCATGTATCTGTAGGAAAGGTTACGAATGCTTACACCGATGCCCCTTTCCTTGTTTGCTTCGTAAAATGCCTTAACTTCGGTTTCATGAGAAAAATCTTCTTTTGGAAGCGACAGTAAATTCATTACTCTTTTGGCAGCATTGGTAAGGCTTATTGCACTGGGCAAAAGCCCAAGCAGGCTCTGAGTAGTGCCTGAAAGAGTAGCCGAAAGAGCTATGAACATCGTCATGGTACCGTAGGAAATCTGACCGGACCATACTTTATAAACGCCAAAGCCGTAGGTAGAATAGGTTACCAAAAGAGAAGTAAGCGTCACCAAAATCGAATTTACGGACGAAACCTTCTGGTAACGTAAGCGTACTTCGGAATTTTCTTTCTGCAATGTTCTTAATCGTCTTGAATAAAGGGGAACCATATTAAGGGCCTTAAGAATCTGCGTATTCGAAAAAGATTCCGTTGTGAAAGCACTCATTTTGGCGCTGCTCTTCATGCTTCCCATGTTGGTCTTCTTCATACGCTTCATATTGGTTTTTTGAGTAAAGAGCGATATGGGAACACCCGCAAGAGCAAAAATTGTAAAAGAAGCATCATATCTGCAGACCATTATCAGGGCCGATGCAAATTTAAAGGTATAAATAATAAGATTGGGAATAAAGTTAAGAAGGCCCTGTGAAACAAGAGATACGTCTCCGCCCCATCTTGCCTGGAGCTCTCCCGAATGAAATCTTGTAAGAGCTTCCCATTCGGTAGTCATTATTTCATCATAGACATCTGCCTTAAGTGAATTGTCTATGGCCAAATTAATCTTTGAGGAAATATAAAGTGAAGTCTGGCTGACTGCCACACCGACAAGCTGAGCCGCTATAATGCTTATGAAAGTTTTTAAAAGTTCCCCCGTCTGATGACCGGTTACTATATCTACCAAGTCTCTTGATACAAGACTTGAAAAAAGAGCTACAACCGTTGAAGTCATCCCAAGGGCAGTATATAAAGCTATGGAAAGAACATGTCTCTTTCCATAGCTATATATCCATTTGGTTTCTTCTTTTAATTCTTTTAATCTGCCGTTTTTGATTGCAGTTATATATCCTTTAATCTTTACAGGCATTTTAACAAGAACTTATTGTAGCCGTAAATTCAGTGGCAACCGTGTGCGTATTTATTTCTGAAGGATAATAAGATCCTATCCCACCTGTATATTGAGACTCAGTAAATCTTATATCGGTAATCATAAAAGAGAAATTTTCGTTGGCATTATAATGACCCTCTCTATAAATTTCTATAACATTACCATTTCTGGTATAACTCGTCACATTGCTAATATCTGCTATGGAATCTATTGCTCCATTACCGTTGAAGGTAAGGGTAATATGCAAATTTTCTCCCGATTTACCGGCAGTTTCGCGTGCTTTAACCTGAACTTCGGAATGTGAGCCCGAATTATGGCCTTCCCACCTTACCTCAACCTCGAAACTCGGTTTATCTTCTGTTCCGCTTTGTGCAAAAATACCTTCACTCGTTCCATATACATTTGCTACATTAGGACTCTCATTTAAGCTCATATTTTTACCTCCCCTTTTAAATCTAAAACTGTATAATACATGAACATCTTTAACTTAAAAATACAACTAACCTATTTACTAAATACTAACAATTTTTTTAGGAAACGTCAATCAATCCGATACTAAAGTACTATTTCCAAAGTTGCATCTTATTAATCATCCGTCCTCGCTCTCCGGCTACCTTCAAAACACTTGCAACTGATGTTTTCCTGGTTTTGTTGTTAGCAATAAATGTAACCAGAGTCATTACCCAGAGAGCCGGCCAAAGTATGGCATATTTTGACTGTTCCTTGTATTTAAGCTTCATTTGATGATGAAATTCGGATAAATATCCTTTTAAAGAGACTTCCGTAACCGTGCTGATCCTTGCTTTATCCTGCCTTCCGAAACTCTCGGAGTCAAGCACATCCTTTAAGAATGCTTCCTGACTCAATCTGACATTTGCGGAAATGTAGTTTTCATATTCTTTATTTAATCCAAGATAATTTACGCAAGTATTTAACGCACACTCTGCAAAGCCTTCAGTCCCCGATAAAAAAACAAACTCTTTAAACCTTTCCTTGGTGTCCTCTTCCAATCCGTTATTTAACAAAAGTGTAAAATCAACCAAGAACTTAATGCCCATTCCGGCACTTAAGAAGTGCTCAAGCATATGCAAATATGTACTTACAAGCGTAGCATATTCGGTAAATTGTGGTTTAAAATCATGCTCAACTTCGGCCCTTTTAAACTCTTCCTTTAGCAAATCATCTGCCAGCTCATTTATTTTCCGGTAGGCAAAGGCTTCTGTAAAATCGGTATGTATTTCTGTTTTTATCCCACTATAGTTAAGTACAATGTGATGATTCCAGTATTGCTTTTCATTTTTTACAAATCCAAATTTACTTAAAAGATTAACTGTACCGGAAAGATCTTCTTTTTTTACAATTATATCCACATCGCCAAAGCTTCTGTGCAAAGGAACGGGATAATAGCCTGCAAGCATCGGTCCCTTGTAAACAAACGAAATTATGCTACTTTCCGCAAGTGTATCCTGTATATCATATGCCAGCTTAGTAAGAACTTCCGAATTTTTCTCGGTCTTAACGGCAAATCTTTTAAATGCCTCTCCGTCACTTGTGAAAGCGTCCGAAACAAATGCGGTAAGGCCGCATTCTATACTCTTTGAGAGAAGTTCTTTTTCCTCAAGATTTCCTAACGGTTCTTTAATCTTTCGTGAAAGAATCGCCTTCCGTAGCGCATCTAAAAAAATAATATCTCTTTTAGCAAGCGCAACATCTTCTGACTTTGTCTTTTTCTTTTTACATAAGTCTTTAAACTTCCTTAAAAGGAGTTTAAACTCGGGAGTATTAAAGTAAATCAATAAATAAACACAATTGACTGTTAAAACACAAATCAAAAGCTTTAATAATATTCCCGCAAATCCTGTTACGGTCACTTTTTTGCAAAGGAAATCGACAAAAATCAACAACCCGAATGTAACAAGCGAATAAATTCCGTACCTTAAAAAATAGAATCTCACCTTACTTTCAAGCTTATATTTGTAAAATACAAAGGGTTCTATCCATAGCGAAGTAAGAACCGTACTTACAAGCGTTCCTATAAAGATACCGAGAGTACCCATTTTCATGCCGAGGATTATGGATACCGTCAGATTTATCAGTACTTCAGGAATTGCCTTATATTTGTCGTACACAAACAGCCCCATCGAATCCCTGAATACTAAGGTCGCCTGTCTCATACCTCTTACGTAAAAATTAATGCAAAGTATCAAAGTGACACTTATCGGGAATACATAAGTCTCGCCGAACGAAAAGCCCACAAACGGATTTAAGAGTTCAAAAAGTGTAATAGCAGCAAACCCAAACATCCACTGTCCCAAGAAAAAACTTGCCTCAAAAATCTTTTTTACCCTTTTTTTATCGCATGATACTCCGAGATTTCCGACACTTGCGGAAATTCCGGTAAATACCTGTCCCAAGAGTTGATCGACCGATCCGATTACAAGCCAGTAGTTTGAATACATCCCGGCTGCGATTACACTGACTATACCTGACAAAAGGATATTATCAGTGTTGTTTATAAGGACATTTCCGACTTTATGAAACATCATTGCCCTTATATTTTTTAAAACATCCTTCTTTTCTTTTTCAGGAATTACAAAAGCCTTCTCTTTAACAAACGGATACAGCCTGTCAGCCTTCTTTGAAATCAGTATATTGCTTATGATTGTTGAAAGCATCCATATGACCAGATACAGATAAAAATTCCCGGTAAGGATGAGTACAAGCATCTGGAGTAAGCTTTGAACTATCCAGGACAGAGTCTCGATTGACGTGGAAATATACCCTAACTGATGCGCGTCTATAAGCGTTTTCTTGTAAATGAGCAGATATGAAAGACCGGTATTTATCAGATATAATAGGTAAATTAAAGTGATATTCTTAACGCCGATATCATCTTGTATAATAAATCCCATAAAGGGAATTACCAACAGTCCCAACGCAAAAACAGTTAAAGCCACCCACCTGTAAAGCTTCTTAAAAAGAGCCATCAGAGATTTTTGCTTTTCAATGTCACCCTCTGCTATCGGCTTATAAAGAGCAAAGGAAATTGCCGTTGAAATACCCAGTTCCGAAAGGCTCAAGACATTAAGAATATCGGTAAAAAGGCCGTTTATTCCCACATAATCCGCACTTAAACTGTGGGTGAAAACAACCCTGTTAAAAAAGCCCGCAAAAATAGCGGCTACCCTGCATATCATGGCAACCGACGTATTAACAGCAGAGTATTCAGTTCTGGATTTTTGCTCAGCCATTAACCGTACCTATATAAAAGCCTTTGTAGTACGTGTATGCGTTACTTCTGTCATTGGCAAAATTAAAAAGCCTGTCGTTTGCTTTCATGGAAGTATCGAGATAAATATCCCCGTATATCCTGTCCGTAATGCAGGTAAAGGTTCGCGTTTCTCCCGAAGCAATTTGATAAAAAGGAAGCCCGTCACTTATATCAAGGCTTAAATCCTTCCCCATTTCATCAAGACCGTTTAAAACTGCAGTTGTCTCAAAAAAGACTCTTGCAAAGCCTACATTTTCAAATGTGAAATCCCATCTTAAAAATTCCGGATCAGAATCAAGCACCTCGCAGGTTATTTTCCTGATTACCAGTCTGTAGCCCAAGTGTCTTTCAATATAATCGTATCCATTCATCCCATTAAAGACATCCATGCCTCTCCATGTCTCAGCCTTTAATCTGTCTATAAATCGATTATCATATACTCTGTTTAAATATGTCACATGAATCGTCTTAAAATACTTTGCAATGCCTCTTAAAGAGCCTCTTACACGGCTTAAGGAATCTTTTTCATCGTTCCACAAAGCCTCTCCCCCATAAGGGGCCCTATCCCCCAGATCCGATATATAGGCAAGCTCTTCTTTGGGAAACTTATCTCGATTTTCCTTTGCTTCCGAATCGGCTATACTTGCAAACGTGCCCAAATGCGTAGGGGATGCAAGAATTGCATCATCAAATACTCCTACCCGTCTTTGCCTTCGATCCTCTCCTTCCGGAAAAAGAATTCTGACATAAGAAGGTCTTCTTACGGCAAAGAAAGAAACATCCTGCAAAGCATCCAGAAAAATTCCGGATAATTTTTTCAGTCTCGAAGGACTTATAAATTTGGATGAATGCATTTCACCCCAGTTTCCGATTAATATTCCCTGATAAACAAAAATAATATCCGAATACTCTTTTAAAACAGGGGCAAGCTGATGTATATGCGATAAAACAAGACCTTCCTCTAACGGCTCGTTCTGTTCGCACTTCCCTTCCGTATCATATGTGACCCTTAATATAACGCTCAACCTATATTCTTTAAAGAAATCTAAAATGTCCCGCAAGTCATCTATGGCAATTTCATCAAGTAACTGATCTTTATATTCCGAAATATCCACAAGTACAAAGGCAAGGGTATCTGTCTGATTAAATGTATATTCTCTCTCATCCAATGAAATACCGCATCCGAGTTTGAAAGTATGAATCTGGTAAAAACCTCTTTCGGGATTTAAAATAAAAGAAGAAATTTCCTTGAATTTGGCACTTTTAAATTTAATTTTTCTATAAGTCTTCTTCGTATTCAAGAGCATCCAATGCTCCTTTATCTATCTTTAATAATTTAACTCTTATATATACCGCAATTATTGAGGCTGTCATTCTTATCATATAAATTGCAGGCTTAATGATTCCCGAATGCATGCTTTCGCCATCGCTTCGCGAATACATAATCGCCGGAATCTCCTTTACGGTATATCCAAGCATTAACATCTGCATCAGCATATTTGCATCCGGATATTTGTCATCGAAATATGAATATTTTGAATAATAAACAAAGGTACGTCTGCTAAGTCCCTGAAGACCGGATGTGGGGTCCGTAATTTTCTTGCCGGCAGCAAGCTTAATAAGCCCTCTGAATAAACAGAACGCAATCTTTTTGGCAAAAGGCACCGGAAAAGAAACCGCACCCTCGACAAATCTCGATCCTATTACAATGTCCGGAGTATTCCCCTTTTCATCAACGGACTTCAAAGCCTCATATATCTTTAAAACATTTTTCGTATCATGCTGTCCGTCCGAATCCATCTGAATTACATATTTGTATTTCCTGCGGGTAGCGTATTTATATCCGCTCTGTAAACCGGAACCGTATCCCAAGTTGAATACGTTGGAAATGACACCGGCTCCTTTAGCCTGTGCTATGTACTTTGTTGCATCCTTTGAAGCATCATTGACGACAAGAACATCGCAAATACTTGATATTTCAGGTTGATTCAAACCATCAAGTACATTTCCGATTTGCCCTTCTTCATTATACGCGGGAATTATTAAAAGAACTTCTTTTCGATTCATCGTAAAAGCTCCGTCAACTTATATAAATCGTTCTTAGAACATTCTTCTGCCATACTCAATCTTGCGGCTTCACCAAGTTCTTCCGATAATTTTTCATCTGTCAAAAGTTTTACAAGCATTTCGGCGATTGCCTCTGCCTCTAACGGTACCAGTGCACCTGATTTCATATTAATAGCCTGTTCCCTGTTTCCGGGAACGTCGGTTAATACAATTGCCTTCCCGAGAATTTTTGCTTCTTCAACCGCTATACTTTTTCCTTCAAATTTGGAGCAATGAGCAAAAACATCGCATTGCTTTATAAACGGGTAGGGATTTGAAACGTTTCCGCAAAGGATAAAATCTTCGGTAAGATCGAGTTCTTTGATCTTTCCCTCTAAAACCTGCCTTTCATCGCCCTCTCCGAGTACATACCATCTTACCGGAAAATCAACTTTTTCCTTTATAAGTGCCATTGCATCTATGGAAAGTTGAAAGAACTTTTGCTTATTTAGTCTTCCTACGGAAAGAATTCTCTTTCCGTAGAAACCATCCTCAAAGCCGTTTCCTTCTGTTGCTTTTTCTTCAATTCTTTTTGGATTAAGCAAATTTTTAAAGATATCCGTTCTATATTGATATTCCGGATAAAGTGAAATAAAAGCCTCTCTAACCTCATTTGAAACTGCGAAAACTTTGTCAAAGCATTCATAACAATTTCTATCAAGTTCCCTTGTGTATCCCGCTTCCACAACATCAACATGGATAAAACAAGCCTTCTTTTTCGCCTTTACAAAATTGCTTACATAATAAGCCGAACCGCCTTCGATATATGAAACGGCAAGATCATATTCTTTATCAAGTTTCATGCCTGCGAAGGCAACTGTGCGCCACAAAAGCTTGTCAATTTTTAAATCTTTCTTTTTCAACATCCTGCAGGCGTTTTTTAAAAGATATGCAAAATTTTTAAAAATGCTTGCATTTTTAAACAAACTCTTAAAAACAAATCGCTTTAAGTGCTTTTCTCCGGGTTTGCCGTGTATCGGGGTAGTGTCAAAATCGACATTTAAAAGGTTAACATTTGAAGGCAGTTCACGCACAAGCTCCCCTTGATTTAAGAGCACATACAGACTTACCTCAAACTCTTCCGGTAAAGATTTTATCAGCTCAATAAGTGCCCTTTCCGCGCCTGCGGTTCCAAGAGTATTTATTACAAAAAGAATGCTTTTCTTTTTCAAATCAATGCTCCTAAATATCCCTTTCGTCAATATCGAGTAAGTCGCTTAATCTCTTCATTATCCTCTCATTCTCTGAATTAAGCAAAGATATCTGAATTGCAAGCTCTTGATTCTTCCGCATAAGCTCGGATATTTTAATGCTTGTAAAATACGCTGCATATATAAAAGTGAAAAAAATCAGGCATATTAGGAACATTCCTATTTTGCTGATATAATTGGAACATTCACTGGGATTAAGTGCAAACCCGGCAACGATAATTGCCACACTTACTACTTCCCACGCAAGGCAAAACGACTCATTCATAACTCTTTTGGCAAGGCTCAAAATCGTTACGCCCAAAAGTGCGACTCCGGTAATTACAAATATCAACCTAAGTATCAAACCGGCTTCCATTACATGCCCCTCTCATAAACTTTATTATACGGTCTTCTTCCATGACCCTTCTTTAAAATATTTCCCCTGCAGAAAATATGCACATCAAGCGTTTTTTCAATATATCTTACTCTGAAATATGCTACCGTAAAGCTTATCAAGGCTCCCAACACAAGGCCCGAACCATACCAGACAATAGTCAGATGTGTTGCAATAAATGCTCCGATGGCAGTGAATACCAGGAACGTCACGGATACGAGCAAGGCACCGCTAAAGTCATAGTAATAATACAAAAACAGCATAATGGCATACATCAGATACATTATATAGTAGCCTACCGCAAGGCACGGATAGATTTTCATGGTCTGACCGCCGAATCCGAATCTCGGAAGAATAATCATACAGATTAAAAACGTCACGGCACTTACGATAAACTGAATTCTTGTAAGATTTACGATTTCATCGATAAGGCATTTGAACATTCTGTTTTTGGCGGTAATAATGTCAATTCTCCTGCCGCCTATGACAGCTTCGGAATAATCCCTGTATTTTTCATGGAAATTCATTTCAACTCTTGTCAGGAAGATGACACTTGAGCTGATGTTTGTAAACATTGCAATGCAGCTTGCCATGTCATAAGGCTGAACACAGACAAAGCTCTTTACCACTACCATTCTCATATCGGTAGTCCAGAATATAAAGTTGTGGGCATAAAGGCCGAGTGTGTAGCAAAAGTTGGTGACAACTAGCGAAAAATGTTTCTTAAAATAAGCAAACACTCCGAAATAATTCCCTGAATTTTCCTTGAAATACCGCCTGAATTGAGCGTATTCAAGTGACGCGATAATAACGAGCCCTACGTCAAGTGCATAAAGCATTGCCCTGCCGCAGTCAAGCTTACATATGAAATAAAGGAACAAGGACACGATGTATGTGATAACCATACCGTAAATATAGAATCTTGAAATCTTTCCATATTCCTTACACAAAGAAAGGTAGGTCTGAATGTAATAGGTGACCGTAAGCCCCATGAAACCCACAAAGCCCGCAAAGACATACCAGATATCAACGCCGCCGACCTTCCATTCATGAATACAGAATATCAATGCCGGAACAAACGAAACAGCCACATTAAGCAACAGTACAGTGTAAAAGCACGGCGGAATGTCTGAGTACTTTTCTTCATAGATAAGGTCAGACATATATCTTGAAAGTAATGCAATATACGGGCTTGACAACAGAAACCCGAAAATAAAAATATAAAGAACCGTACATGAATACAATTCCCTGGATGTATAGTCAAGCTTTGAAAAACCCAGTGTAAGCTGCATCAAAATGATAACGGCAATTACAATAAGCATCGGTGCTATGGTAATAACTACCGAGTATCCAAAACCTGCCAGATTTGCAGTCAGGGTATTTTTATTAAATATTTTATTGAGTCTTATTCCTATTCCTGCCACTTGTTAATTTTTCTCCATTAATTCATCGTATATAATCCTGTAATTTTCTTTCATCTGATCAACTCTGAAAAGATTAATTACGCGATTATATCCGGCTTCACCCATTTTCTTTTTTTCTTCATCGTGACGAGCCATTTCTATCAAAGCCTCGGCAATTTCCGACACATTCATAATATGCGTAAGTATTCCGGCTGTTCCGTACTCGTCGCCCGGTTCACCGTATATTAACTCTCTGCAGTTTCCAACATCCGTAGCTATAACAGGCAAATGTGCCGCGAAGCCCTCAAGAATAGTAAGCGGCTGTCCTTCCGAAATACTTGTCAAAATGGTACAGTTCATTCTTCCGAGAAAGTCCGTTACATTTATCCTTCCGGTGAATATTACATCCTTTACACCCAATGCATCTACGAGTTCGTAACACTCATCGGCATATTCTACGTCCTCATTTGTAGGGCCCATTATCCAAAGTTTAAGATTATTTTGCCTCTCCTTTGCAAATGCAAAGGCCTGAATCATGGTTTTTATATCCTTAATGGGAGTTACTCTCAAAACGGCTCCGACATTAAAGAATCCCTCATCCTCGGGAAGCCTGCCGGGAATATTTTCAAATCTCTTAATATCTATTCCGTTCGGTGTGATTTTAATCTTTTCTTCCTTGCAGCCAAGCTCTATCTGAAGCTTTTTGGCACGATCATAAAGGCTTGTGACAATCGTCGCCTTGTCATAGGCAACCTTGCTCATCTTTTTAAACTGATCAATCCAGATATTTTTGTATATTCCCTTGACCCAGTTTGCCTTTAAAATTTCTTCCTCTCGTTCTCTTGTATAAATTCCGTGTTCGGAAATGAGCAATTTGGATCCGTATACACGATTTGCCATAGCTCCCAGGATGCCCGCATATCCGGTTGCAACGCAATGATATACGTCCGCCTTCGGAAGGTTTGTCTTGAGCATCAGGAACATTGGAAGATATATCGACCTCATGGTCCAAAGAAAATCGGAAAATACAATCTGCGGAAAATATTCATCATAGTATTCCTGAACGATTTTCAGAAAATCGGCGCCCATTAAAAGGTCATCTATGGAAAAATTTTTATTGTGAAAAAGATCGAAAATTCCGTCCCAATCAACCCTTCTGTTCATTATCAGGCTTCTTAACGCTCTGTATTCGGTCTTTGAAAACCTTGTGCGCTTCCCGCTTTTTTTCTTTTTCCCCCAATCAAAATCATCAAGATAGGCTTCGTAGACCGCCTCAACATTTTCGGGAAGTTCATATTCAAATTTACCGCTTCCCTTTCTGTTTGCAATAATTGCAAGAATCACAAAGGTTGAATCCGGAAATGATTTTATAAGGCTGTGAATCCAGCCGGAAACGCCGCCCACCACATAAGGGTAACAGCCTTCGGCAACTATACATATTTTCATTTCGTCCTCCATGCCATAAGGATTAAGCTATAATCCTCTACTGAATCGTGGCAGCGTTTTTATCCGTCTTAACACAAATCTTAACTGTATCTTCATCTGCTGAAATCAAGTAAGCGTAATCTTCAATCTTTTCGTAAGTTCCGCCTTCTATACTTTCAATCAGGTCACCGTGAGTTCTTAAAATAAAGTACGCAGTATCCGAACCTCTGCCCTCAATGTTCAGAATAATTTCGTCTCCGCTTTTTAAGGAACTGCAATTAAGGTTTAAGAACGTTCTGACTCTTTTGTCACTTTCAGTAAGAGTAGTCTGATCAAATACCCTGAAAGGTTTCCAATATGTGCTAAGCGAAGAAGACATATCATTGTATACTACTTCCCACCGATCCGAATCATCCTCAGGCCAAAGAATCTCCCCGATATTAAGCTCGGCATTGTCGTATCCCAGTGCCGTTTCAACGCTCTTAAGGCAAAGATCCCTTGAATAAAAGAAATCCTTTGTGTTGCTTGTAAGGCTTTGTAAAGTAATATCATCCGTTAGGTAAGAAAGAATCGGCACTCTTACATCCTCATCACACGCAATTGTTCTGACATTCTTTAAATAAGAGGTATCCAATGCATCCTTAATCTCATCCAAATCATCCAAATAAATAAAAGCCGATGTATACGTATACTTCAAGTTAAGCTCGTCGTAATATTCCTGATCTGATAAAACTTTCTCGTTTAAATCCGTACTGCCCTCTTTATACTGAAGAGAAGCCCCTATCTCTGCCTCTTCCTCATTGAACAGCTTTAAGAAACTTGAATAATAATCGAAAGAAGGCTCTCCTTCATCTTCATAATTGTATTTAGGCGAAAGCAAACATGTATATTTAAGATCATTCTTTTCACGAAATCCGATCAGTGTAGGCCAGGCAACCTCACTCTGAAAGGCAATTGAATGCCGCGAATAAAGTTCCATCATCTCTTCGCTGTTTTCATCTGTTAAAACTGGGAAGCTTGCCAGCAGTGTATTCTGAGCATTCACAACCGGATAAAGCTGATAGGAAGAAAGTTCATAGATGCAGGCACTCAAAATACCTATGCCCATCGTGTCCGAAAGATAGTCCCCGTTTATACAGAAAATCTGTCCTTCTCCCTTGCTGTTACGCCAAATAACCGCAGGATACATGTCGTTTTTATATTCGTAGTCTTCATCAAAATAGTCATCTAACAGTCCGACCATGTAAGTCTTTGTACCGCCGGACAGGGAATACCATGGCATTGTAAGGTCAAGATCCTGCCTCTTTTCTTCACTTTCCTTTGTAGGCTCATATATGACTTCTCCGCCGAGTAAGAAGCCCGAAAAAAGCTTCATTCCGTCAACCGTTATTTTGCCATCCCTTACAACGGAAATACCGAAGAAATCTCTTAATTCTTCGCTGTCACTTATAGTTTGCGTATCCGGAAGATTTGCAAATACCATGCTGACGCCGCTGTCTACAAGTGCTTTAAAAGGGCCCAAATCCTTGTCAAAATCAACCGACGCGGAATCAACTATTACAAACTCGGGTACTCCGTTCTTTTGTACGGAAAATTTCTTTATATCCGGACATTCCATAAAATTTCTCTTGGAATAAAGTGCCCACTGACTGACAATGCTTCCGATATCAGAATCCGTCTTTCCCACGAAAACAACAAAGTCACCGTCTTCATAACTGTTATCAACGGTTCCGTTATTGGGGACAAAAACATCTTTTTCCGGTATGCTTACCTGTTCATATTGATTAATTTCATAATCATTTTCGGCGTCCTTAGCCACCTCGCTGAATTGAAACAGGAAGAAAATGGCAGCCATTAATATGAAAATTATCACAAAATATCTGCGTGAAACCATTGAATTTACTCCTAATTGGTACTGTAACCTGCCGTGTTAAAGCCATAGTCTATGGAAAAATTAAATACTCTGTACGGATTTTGCTCACAACGATAGCAGATGAAATTGTCTGTCTCATAAAAAACCTTCATCTCATTCGGATAAAGTGCCCTGAACGCTTCTGCCCAGGCATACATCTTCGACATAAGTATCCATCTGTATTTACCCTGATAAATACCAAGCCCCGACGATCTTGGGAAGAATGATGAGGCACCTTCCTCCGATATGGATTGTCCGCTGTCTTCATAGCTGACACCGTAATCTACGGGTATTTTTTCTATAAAGAAATATACCGTCTCGGTCGGAATCCTGACCTCAGCATACTCCGGCACACCCTGCATTTCCCGTAAAAAATCATAAATTTCATAATGATAGCCGTGACCGTAAACCATACGACCCTCATCATTTGCCGAAATGATAGTCCATGAATAGTCCGGCTCTGTCTTAATAATATCAGTAAGGCATATTATGTTTTCGTTCATGCCCATCGAACCCGCTTTATAAGGAGTTCTGAATACACCGCAAAAGTATGTCAAAAACACCGCTGTCGCCAATATCATCAAAGAAACCGGCTGATAAAAATAATTTTTTAAAAAGGTTAAAAGTCCTAAAAAATAAATTGCCCCGTCAACCCAAAATGTAAATAAGACAGGTATGCTGTATGCCAGATATATACTCGCCCTTGCTGAATCCATAAGCGAAGGAAGTCCGAAATTCCCGGCACCTAATAAAATTAACATAAAGAATATATAGAAGGACGTGGAAATCAAAACAGAACCGTAAATTTTATCTGCTTTAGGCAATATCAGAAAGGCCAATCCCATTATTCCCAATATAGCTATCAGGTAGATGAAAATACTCGAAAAATATGAAAAGTCATCACTAAATATATATTCGTTTAGCGTACTTTCTATATATTCCGGGGCATTAATAATTTTATCCTTTATGGATAGCCCCTCACTTGCTTCTTCTGATTCATCTCCTTCGTTTGCTTCTATTCCCGAAGCATCCACATATTCACCCTCATAATATATTTTGTCAGAGTTATCATTTACAACATAAGATCCGAAACTTCTTCCCGTTATGACTGAAAGTCCCCAGTCAAGAGAACCCTGTAATTTCGTGCCCGTCATAAATGCAATAAGCATGGGAAGTATTGCAATTCCTACGCTTAATAAAAAAGTGCACATTACCCTCTTAAAGTATGGTTTCTTAAGGAAGCTAAACAAAAATCCCAATGCCATTGCGACTGAGAACAAGCCTGCAACCATGGTGCCGTAAAAATGTACCGTGAGCGTAAGTGAAAAACTCATGGCAAAGCCCGCAAGGTAAATCTTACATTTATTGTTTTTAAGCCCTCTAAGCTCTCTCTTTTGAAACCTGAAGTACATAAATCCGCAGTAAATGGCGGGAAGTATAAAAATCATTCCGTATTCCTGCGGAAGTGTCGCATAAAACCTGGTGTATGTACTGCCTCTGAATATTCCGACTCCCACCGAAAGGAAGGCACCAAAGAAAGGAAGGAATTTGCTCTTACAAAGAAGCTTTAAAAAGCATAAAAGGATTAAATATATCCACAAATCCTGTACGAAGGATTCAATTCTAAGGAGCACATACGTGTCAAAGCGAAAGACTGCATGCAGGTAATAAAGCATATTATGAAAGCCGTAAGGATAAACTCCGCTGACAAAGATATCGTTTTCATCCAAGGCATTTATCCATGAATTATGTACTACCAGATCGCTTGCCTTATAACCGTAGCTTTCAAAAAGATTTACACCGTATTGATAAAATACAAGAGCTATGAATAGAATTACCAATATTGTTTCCACAAAGCCTTTTACGTAAACCTTATTCAAATGTGAAATGACTCTTTTAAATCTATTCTTTAATATAGGTTTACGATTAAACCAATATGTCTTTAAACCAAGCTCTCCTGTCACAAGTCTTTTAAAGGTCTTCCAGTTGTTTAAAAGGTTTTCCCTAAAGGGTATTCCTTCAAGTTTAATCTTTATAGCAAAACACGGAACGACAGTAAAAAGAATAAGGGTTACCGGATGCGATACATGAAGAAGTTCAAGCACGTATACAAGATTTATCACATAAAAATTGCCGATAACCGTATAAAATAAAAACTTTTCGTACCTGTTCTTAAGGCGAAGGGTCTTACCCATCACAAATTCCGGTATAAAAATCGTAATTAGTGAATAAGAAAGCAATAGCCCGACTAATTGAAAAAAAGTAATGACATTCATTGACATGTCTATATACCCTCTATTGGAATGCCCTTATTAATTCAAGCGTTTCTTTATCTATGATAATATCAGACGACTTTAACGCTGATAGCTCCGAGAAAAACTTTTCCTTATTCTCACTGTTAAAATAATATTTAAGAGCACACGTATATGAGGAAAGTTCCTTTGGGAACAGTTCTTTCCCTCTCATACACCATTTCTCACAATTTTCAAAATCGTCGATTTCAAGCATTCTCAAAGTAACGGTTTCGCAAATATCCGGTGTGATTTCATCCCGTGAATCCTCATAGAGAATCGATGCCACATCCTCCATTGTTTCGACAAATGATTTCTGTTCCACGTCTTCAAACACATGCTGAATCAGGAACTTGTTCATATAAGTAATCAAATTGACGGCCTTCTTAATATACTCGTCTTTTCTTGCTTTAATCTCACCGTATTCTTTCGATACTTTAAATCTGAAATTATTAAGTGCGTCCTGCAAAACCGAAGCCGCATAATGCGCCGTCTCGGTATCTTCGCAATTAAGTGCCAATGAAATTGCCGCAAGCGATTCTTCGTAATCACCCTGAGCAATATTCATAACCAGTTTTCTCAATTCACCCTTGTCGGTAATCTCAATTGCCTCTTCCAAGGGAACCACATTTCTGTCCCTCTCCTCGTTGGCCATTGACCTTTCCTGACTTCTCTCCTTGCTGAAAATAACGTCCGAAAGATCGACGTCCTTGATAAATACAAATTTATATCCAAGGAAAGCTAAGAATAAGATAATAAGTCCCACCCCGGGCACAAGGAGGCAAAAGAAAAACAAAAAAAACGATTTTTTTCTTTGTCCCTTTGCAATAAGCAGACTAATCAGCAAATACGCAAGGCTTAAGAGTACATTAATAATTATGAAAGCAAGAAATACCTTTTCCCTTACATTCATAGGCTTATATCCTCAATAATATTTGTTGAAATATTCTTCTGTGCGAAACGGTTGATTACAAAGGCAGCATCCTGATGATTGGTATTTGAAAGAAGCATATACATTTCACCGTCCGAAAGCTCACCGTAATAATCGCTCTGCCTGAGGCCTTTTTCTATTGCCTCAGCCAATTCCTTCTTTGAAAGACTGTCCGATGTGGCTTTTAAGAGAGTACATTCCGTAAGTCCTTTTCCCTCTGCCTTGAAGAACGCCCTTACGATTCCCTTAAATGCCTCGGTATCCAGCATTCTGGTACCTTCTACATATCGCTTGCTTTCCAAAGCCGCCATATATCTGTCTGCACGTAATACCGCATCTTGAATGAGCGATGAAACAACCACGAGCTGATTTGCCTGCGAAAGATTCATATTTTCCCATGAAAGTCCCCAGACAAAGACAAGCAGTTTAAGCTTTTCATTTTCAAAAATACCCTTTGCCATAAGAGGATACCTGGTATCCATGCTCCTGTTTATATAAACCTTATTTGCCGCAATTTCTTTGTAAATATCTTCAAGCTCATGATATCTTATGGAGTTTCCCAGGCTTTTTGCCTTCTTTGAAGTATAAGAAAACAGTCTTGCGTAATCGGCATTTGAAACCGAATAGATTGCCACATCTTTGCTTTTTATAAGCTTTCCGACTGTTTCCGCCGCATAGAAAAGGACCTCCTCGGGCGAATATTGATCGAGTGACGAAGTTATTGCGTAAATCTTTCCGACCGAATCGGACTGATTTACAATCTGAGTTTCCAATACATCCTTTATGCGGACATTTGTTGCATTAATATCCGAAATATCCTTAAGCTGCACTCTCAAAGACTTGTTGTCTTCTTCCAGATCGTACTTTTTCCTAAGAATCTGGTCTTTCAGATATCCGACGGAAAGCCCTACTATAAAGAGTTCTGCGACCCAAACGTAGGTATTTGCATCCAAAAGAAGCTCAAAGCCTGACCTTTCATATGTCTGCCTGAAGAAATAACCGATAACGGACAAGAGCGCCGAAACGGTAGCCTGCTGCTGTCCGTAGACAATCGCAAACAATAATACATACAACAGATAAATATCGAGTCTGTCGAAATATTTACTGCCGACAGCTCTGTTATAAAGCATAAATGCAATAATAAATACAACGAGATTCTCAAGGAAGGGAAAAATAATTTTAAAGAACCAGCCGACACCGTCCTTTATCTTTTTGGCAAGAGGAATGTCTACCGCCTCACCGCTTAAGAATACATAGGGTTTCTTCTTCATCTCGTCGGCAATTCTCTTTATAATTTCCCTATGACTCTTGAAGTTAATCTTTCCGTATATGCTCTCATACAAGTTGTTTGAAAGCACAATGCTTGCCGAACCCGATTCGTAATCCGATTCAAGTACAGCCTCAGAGTCCATATCATCTCTCACGATTTCGGCAAGTTCTTCTTCCGTAATAAGCATGGATGAAGAAATATTGATAATCGGAGCTTCCTGTATGCCGCCTTCTATTACCCTGTGAATTGCCTCTACGGCATCATTTTCATAGAGTAAGGAAAGTGTAGTGTTTGGTGAATAAGAAATGGATTTGTTTTCAAGACAATCTAAACACATCTTTTCGGGAACACCATATACATCAGATGACTTTTGAGGTACCCCGTAAAGATGATCGAGACGAAGGACTGTGATGTCCTTATTCATGTTCTTTCTGTAATTTTCACAATAGCTTTCGGCATTTGATAAGGCTACGCCTTTTACACCATGCGGACAGGTTACCGTATCTTCGGTAATCAATCCGGTTTCATCGTACTCGCCGAATACCTCATGAGAAGAAAGATAGATAAATCTCCCCTTAGAAAGCATTGCATAATTCAACATAACATTGGCAAGAGCCGTCTGGTAGTGCACTGAGCAGGACTCTGCGTTCTTCCAGTCGAAATTGCTGTCAAACGCTCCCATGAACAGAGTCACATCGGGTCTTACACTGTCAATTATTTCATTTACGCATTGAGCTTCATAAGGGAATTTGTATAATTCGAAATATTTAGAATAGTCGTGTTTGCCTGTATATCTGTCACCGGTCAAAACCGAAACCCTATGCCCCTCCTTGTGGCACTTCACAAGAAGCGTGTTCATAAAGTTACTCGGCCCGCCTACAATAAGAATATTCATTTAAAGTATTTCCTTCCCCATTTATCCAAAAAATATACACATGCGTCATTATAACAGAGCTTAAAAAAATTAACAAGAAATTAATTTAATTTTGAGTAAAGTCTGTAGCAATAACATTGAAAATACGGTTACGCAGTATTTTCAGACAAATACTTCAAAGAACCGATCCGACTAAATTTCTCCCTCGTATATTTGGATTTATCTAAGCCCAAACAGTAATTCTTTACTAAGGTTTCCGCCCCTCCCGTGTTAAGACCGTGTATTAAATGTACTATCTTTTTCATATTCCCCCTACCAGTCTGTTTTGCTTAAAGAAAAGCACTTTTTGCTTACTTGATCAGTTCACGGCAATTTGTGCTGCAGGAGATTTTTCCAATGTTTCTTCCACATATTTGTTAATAGATATTCCTTGCGTTGAGGCATATATAAATAACTTTTTATGTAATTCCGGAGACAAGCGAATGTTAAAACTTCCCTTAAAGGCTTTTTCGGGAGTTTTACCATTTTCAGCGCATAATTCCAGATAATCATCTATTGCCTTATGAAAATCGCTAATAAGTTCCTTTGCAGACTCCCCTTCGTAAGAAATTAAGGATCGAATGCCCAGCACTTTACCAAAGAACACCCCATCTTCTTCGGAAAATTCAACACTACCGATATAATTTTTGTATTGAATTGTGTTATTCATATAAATCCCTCCACTTCCAAAATTTCTATCAGTTGCTTAACTTGATACGTTTTCAGTTCTTTCTGCGGATGCGGTTTATGCAGTAATATGTTGCCATGTTTATCATTTGCAAACATTATCCTGGATCCACTTGTTTTTCCTTTGTTTGAACAGCTATACCCAAAAAATTTTAATAATGTTTCTGCATCTTCGAACGTAAAATCTTTTGGTCTTTGCTTAAGCCGTTCAATGAGTTTTTCTTTTTGCCCCATTATTTTCACCCCGTATTAATATTGTATATCCGAATTGTGTGTATTGCAACTGTTTTCAGTCGCAAATTGGCATAGTTTCCATAAGCTTACCGCTTTCACCGTGTTTAAAAATGAACCAATCTTTCTTTATTCCAACCGTCATACGAAATAATTCTTTAAATCAAATAACATATACAACGGCAAGCTTACCGTATCAACGCCTTCACAGTCATTTTGCGCAATATTCTTAAGCGAACATTTGAATCCTTTTTTTGGCTTATATTTTTTGCAAAATTGCCCATAACTCTTGGCTCTCACATTATCGGCCGCCTTAACCTCCATCGGATAAATAACGTTATCTTCTTCAAACACAAAGTCAAGTTCCGCCATGTTCTGGGATCTCCAAAAAAACGGTTCAAGGCCCAAACAGTTTAATTGACAAAAAACATAATTTTCCGCCAATGCACCCTTGAAGGTTTGCAATGATTCGTTGCCTTCCAGAATAGTTTTTGCCGCAATCCTTAATTTCTTGCGAAGCAAACCGACATCCGACATATATACTTTAAAATATGTAGCATCTGCATAAGCAGTCAACGGACTTTCTATATGCGGCACCAATTCCAAAATATGAATCAATCCCGAATCTTTCAACCATTGCAAAGCATCTTCCAGCTCGGCAGACCTTTTTCCCTCTTTTACATGAGAAAAAACGAACTTATTGTTTTCTTTTGCAAGCTGCTTTGGAACGGATTCCCAAATCCATCTGATTTTCTCAATTTCCTTTATAGGTGCATGTTTGGAAAAATCGTCCCCGTAATCCTCAAGAATTTCGGAAAGTATCTCATCCGCCTTGGCATAATCGTGACATGTAGTCCATGAGAGCACTGCTTCAGGCATACCTCCGATTATTACGTAATTTTTAAGATAGTCCTCCATAGGCTTAGTGTAGAGTTCCGGCAAAGGTCTATCCACATTCCACTTACTCAGTGCATCGATGAAGCGTTGCCCTCCATCTGCAATCACGAACTCTTTGAACGACATGGGATATAAACGCAGCCGATTAACTTTCCCAACGGGAAAAGAAATATTTTCGGACTTAATTGCCACGCCAAGAAGCGAGCCTGCGCACACAAGGTGCAAATCATTCTTATTTTCACAAAAATATTTAAGTGAAGTAATTGCTCTGGGACACTGTTGGATTTCATCAAATATTAATAGTGTCCGTCCCGGCACAATCTTCTGTACGGTCACAATCTCTATTTCCTTTAAAATGCGCTCCACGTCATAATCGTATTCAAATATAGCCGCAAGTTTTTCTTCGGTTTCAAAATTGAGATACACATAATTTTCAAAACTTTCTTTTGCAAATTCCCTGATCAAATAAGTTTTTCCGCATTGACGCACGCCCGTTACCATTAAGGGTTTTCTGCGAGTACTGTCTTTCCACTGCTTCAGCTTTTCCATTGCCTCTCGGTACATATCAACAAATACCTCCACAAACATTCAAATCATACGACAAATATAACACTATTTTGCGTTTTTTCATAGGAACTTTGCAAGTTTGCTTGCGTTTTTCATAGGAACTTTGCAAATTGGCATAGTCTCTCTACCCCAGCAAATTCATCAAATCTTCCTTCGTCATCTCCATAAGGTTACTGCTTTCACCGTTAAGTACCGCATCTGCAAGGTTCTTTTTTTCTTCCTGCATCTTCAGGATTTTCTCTTCAATGGAATTCTTGACAATTAGCCTATAAACATTCACAGTCTTAGTCTGTCCGATACGATGTGCCCTGTCGGTTGCCTGATTCTGGGCGGCCACGTTCCACCATGGGTCATAGTGAATGACTATATCCGCGCCTGTAAGATTAAGTCCGGTACCGCCGGCCTTCAAAGAAATCAGGAAAACAGGAACGCTGTCTGAATTAAACTGTTGCACAAGTTCCAAACGTTTTTCTTTGTCCGTTTCTCCGGTAATCTTGTAATAGGAAATGCCGTGAGATGTCAAATCACTCTCAAGCAAGGCAAGCATCGAAGTAAACTGAGAAAAAAGCAACACCTTATGTTCACCTTCTATGGCATTCTCGATAAGCTGCATGCAGACTTCTCTTTTTGCGGAACTTCCATTAAAATCTTCAAAAAGCAGTGACGGATCGCAACAAATCTGACGAATTTTAGTAAGTTCCGCCAGTACCTGAATTTTGTTCTTTTTAAAATTGTCATCGGAGGTACTTTGCAGAGTTTGCCTCATCTTAACAACCTGACCGTCGTAGAGCTTCTGCTGTTCGCCTTCCATTACAGCATAATAATTTTCCTCAAGTTTATCGGGCAAGTCCTTAAGCACATCTCCCTTGAGTCTGCGAAGTATGAAAGGCGAAACCATGCGTTTAAGCTTGAGTGTGGCATCTTCATCCTTATTTTGCGCAATAGGCGTCTCAAGTTCCTTTTTGAAATTATCATAGCTGTACAAAAATCCCGGCATCAGATAATCAAAAATACTCCAAAGCTCACTCAGACGATTCTCTATAGGCGTACCTGTCAGGGCAAACTTTGTGCGTGCCGAAATCAGCTTCACCGATTTAGCCGCAGCGGTAGTATGATTTTTGATATACTGTGCCTCATCTATAACCTGTACGCTGAAGTTTTTCCCCTCATACTGATCAATGTCCCGCTTTAGCAAATCATACGATGTCACGATTACATCGGCACTTTTATAATTTTCTATAAGTTCCTTGCGTTCCGCCTGACTGCCGGTAATAAGGCTTACGGTAAGATCCGGTGCGAAATTTGAGAATTCTTCGCGCCAGTTATACACAAGGGAAGCAGGTGTGACGATCAACGCCGGGAAATCCGTGTTATTTTCTTCCTTGTGAGAAAGAAGAAGCGTTATAACCTGCAAAGTCTTACCAAGACCCATATCATCAGCCAGAATTCCGCCAAAGCCACAGTTTTCAAGGGTCCTCAACCAGCGATATCCGTATTTTTGATACTTTCTGAGGACCTTTTGAAGGCTCTTCGGCACTTCATAATCCGAATCTTCCACCGTCTTAAAATTCTTGACAAGCTGTTTAAATTTGGCATCACGCTCCGAGTAGACATCTTCGCATTGCTCAAGCATCTTGTCCAAATAAAGAGCACGGAAAAGAGGCTGCTTCATCTTACCCTTTACAAAATCCTTGGGTAAGATATGCAAAGCATCCATTAAGTCAACGAGTTCCTGTAAATTCTCTCCCTCAAGATCCACAAACTCACCGTTTTTTAGACGATGATATTTTTTCTTTTTCCTATAGCTGTTTAAGACATCCAAAAGTTCATCCTGAGAAAGCTCCGTAGACTGAATCTCAAGATTCATAACATCGCTTTTAACGGATACTCCCACGCTTACGGGAATTTTCTTTCGAATATTCAGTCTGTCAAATCTGTCGGTAGCCTGCACCTGTCCCAAACGCATCAAAAGAGGGACTCCGTTTTGAAGAAAATCATAGATTGAGTCAGCATCATCATTTGAAACAAAGCTTTCCGTCGACCTGTCAATCATGGGAAAATACGGAGCAATTTCTTTTATCACGTTTTGCTCGATTTCCTGGTCACGGAAGGTGTCAATTTTTTTGGTGTCTATACCCCAGTCTGTCAGATTAAATTCACTGTTTCCGTAGCATGTTTTGGCCTTGCAAAAAGCTCTTCCGTCTTCCGTATCCAAGAAGAACTTAAACTCCGCTTCCGGTGGCAAATAATCATCTATAATCTTCTGATCGTTCTTTTTTACCTTGACAAACTTTTCAATTGTCGGTAACACCCTGTAATAAAATTCCGACAGATGCTTGCGTCCGATGTTTATTTCTATTTTTCCGTCCTGTCCGGTTTCCAAGAGAGGCTCCAATTCTTTAAAGCCTTCCGCATTCACACGGTAAAGACAGTTATCCTGAACAAAATACTTGTAATTGATTCCCTCGATAAAGTCGGGAACCATGCCTGTCAGCTTAATTCCGTGAAAAACTCCGTCGGAATCCTGCTGCATTGCTATGCTGAGCGATATATCCGGATTTCCCTCGGTAAGAAGCCATTCCGTACGAACCTTACCTCGGCGCCATTGTTCAATGGTAACCGGAATTATTTTTTCTTTTTCCGCTTCAAAAAACGTATCCAGCCACTCTCCGTATAAAGGGATACGGTCTTTGACAGTCATTTGCGAATCTATATACACATAATGGTCGGCAAAATAATTGTTTCTGCGCCTCACCTGCATGGTGACATTTTTGATGAAGTTATAAAGAATCTGACTCGATTCGGTAAATTCGGAAAAAGAAAAATCTATCGACGACATTTTGCCAAGCGGCCAGTTTCCCTTTGTCTCTACCGTACCCACAAAGTCCTCCAGCTTTCTTAAGACAAAAAGCTTATCCGTTCCGATTTTAAAGCCAAGCTTCAACTCTCCGGCATTATATTCAAGGGAAGGTTCCAGGATTACCTTTTTTTCCGGCATGTCCCGGTTGTCGGGAAGTTTAGCCCTGGTTTTTCTGAAGTTTGTAAGCAGGATGTTACCGTTTAAGTCCGTTGCATCTCCGATTGGCTCGGTTTTCATGCGTTCTTTAAACAGTAACAACAAGGCTATCTCGTGCACGCAAAGCCTTGCTTCCTCACCTACGTAAAAATGTCCGTGAAAGTCGCCTGAATAACATTTGAATACACTGCATCTTGTTTCCAAAATCCTATCTTTGGAAAAGAAGATGTATAAATTTCTGTCACCTATCTGTCCCGTAATACGACCGTGCATATCCGTGTTGTTTATACTGTTTAAGTATCCGAGCCATATATCGGTGATCTTTATGCTTCCATCCGAAACTAATTTTCTTGCCTCATCGACATCCTCATTATAAAAGGTAAACTCTTCAGTCATGGCTTCCAAGTCGAAGTATTTATAGCCCTCGTTTTCATCTTTTTTAAATGGATTTACGCATTTGATTGGCTCTTTTTTGACAATCGGCTTCATCTTTCCCTTAGCCTCAAGTGCAAAAAGAACGCAGGCCTCATGCTTGCAATTTCCGTCATATGGGCAGGTGCAGGACATTCTCGGAGAAACAGGATCGTCAATGTTTACTTCAACAATATAGCTATTTGACCCGTTAACTCTTGCACGATAGGTATTGCCATAGTTTAAAATGCCTCCCATTCTGTTGCTTTGGTAGTATTGCTTGCCTCTTGCAAGAATTTCTTTATTAAAATTGTCTTTCCAGGATAATGTTTTCATGTAAATCTCCGCAATGTTTTTCGGTTAAGTATAGCATAATCAATGCCCGGCCTGCAGGTAACAAGTCGGGCACATTCACGTCAAGAGGTTTTTAAAATTTATTTTGACTGATTTAGAGGGTAATTTTCCTCATTTGCCGATTTTGAGGTTTTTTTGCTTGATTAATTCTTCCCCGCAAATATCGCATCCAAAATCTTCGCAATTTCATCTATGCTGATGGGCTTTGCGATGTGGCCGTTCATTCCGGCTTCGAATGCTTTCTTTTTATCTTCTTCGAAAGCATTTGCGGTCATTGCAACAATCGGGATATTTGCCTTTCTGTTGTTTTCAAAGGTACGAATCTCTCTTGTGGCAGTATAGCCGTCCATCTTGAGCATCTGAATGTCCATAAATATCAGATCGTATTTGTCTTCCGGTGCCCTATACATAATGTCTACGGCTTCCGTTCCGTCATCTGCCGTATCGATTGTCATGCCGGTTTCTTCAAGAATTGCCTTGGCAATCTCTCTGTTCATCTCATTGTCTTCGACGAGCAAAGCATGTTTACCGGAGTAATCATATTTTCCCGTCGCTTCGACATTTTCTTTTTCTTCCTCGATTGGTTTAGACAATACCTTTCTGAGTTCCGACATGAATATCGGTTTTGCAACGAAAGCGGTAACTCCCGCTTCTCTTGCCTCTTCTTCAAAGTCAGACCAATCGTAGGCCGTGAGTACGATAATCGGAACGTCTTCGGTAATGACCTTTCGGATCTGTCGTATGGTCTCAATACCGTTCATATCGGGAATCAGATAATCAACAATATATGCCTTGTATTCTTCTTTAAACTTTGAAGCTTCTTTTGCTCTGATAACAGCTTCCCTTCCGGAAGTTGACCAGTCGGGACGCATTCCGATTTCACGAAGCATCTTACCGACACTCTGGCAGGTATTGATATCGTCATCCACTACCAAAGCCCTGGCACCCTTAAGTTTGTCAATCGGTTCATAGGTAACGGTCTTATCCGTAAACTTCAGATCCAATGTAACCACAAATTCGGTTCCTACTCCAAGCTCACTTTCAACGGTAATGTTACCGTTCATCATATCCACGATATTCTTCGTGATGGACATGCCAAGCCCCGTCCCCTGAATGCCGCTTGCCGTAGACGTACGCTCCCTAGAGAAGCTGTCAAATACATGCTCGACAAATTCGGGCGACATACCCTTGCCGTTATCCTTTATGCTAAACTCATAGGTCGCATGATTTTTAATCGAGCACGGAAGCTCCTTAACCCGTATAATGATATTTCCGCCGTTGCCGGTATATTTAATCGCATTGCCGACAATATTCAATAAGATTTGATTTAGTCTGAGCTTATCCGTGATAACATCTTCGTGCACTATATCCAACGCATCGATGTAAAGATGCTGCTGTCTTGCCCCGACCTGACCCTGAATCATCGTGCGCAGATCGTGAAGTACGTCCGGAAGATGAACAATGTTTTCTTCAAGTTTAACCGTACCGCTCTCGATACGGCTCATATCAAGAATTTCATTGATAAGTCCGAGAAGGTGGGTACTTGATGTATGTATCTTGCCCAAATAATCCTGTACCTGTTCTTTATCGTCAAGGTGTGCCTGTGCAAGGGCCGTATACCCGATGATGGCATTCATAGGCGTACGAATATCATGCGACATGTTGCTTAGAAACGTCGTCTTTGCTCTGATGGCATGCCTTGCAACAGCCAGTGCGTCCTGCAGGGCATTTTCTTTTTCTTTTTCCTCTTCTACTGCCTTAAGATGTTCCTCTACTATATCATCAACATTCTGAAAGCCCAGTATTGCCTTCGAGCCTTCTTTATCAGCCTTGAAAAGCCTATACTGGAAATGATGAATCACGCCGTCAACAAGGCTTCGGTAGTTTCCTGCCATCTCATCCTGTGTTTCAAAGACCTTCTTGGCATTCTTTAAAGAAATATTGTTTCTTACTTTTTCCCTGTCTTCCTCATAGACAACAGTGTTAATCCATTGGCTCAAAACGGCCTCAAACGGGAATACATGATGGTCGGTCTTTCCCGGAACGTCCACGTAAGAAGCATCCAGCTTAAGAATCCTTGCGGTTTCTTTTTCCAAATCCACAAAGTAAACATTCTTGAAATTACGGGCAAGCGTATTAAATACAAGCAGCTGCTCTTCAAGCATCTGATTGACATTTTCCGGCTGTTTATTTTCCTCAAGTTCAGCTTTCATCTGTTCTAAATTTTTGTTGCAGTCGCAATTTTCAGTTTGTTTACTTGCCATGAAACTGTATTCCTCCGAGATACATATCGGTTTTAATTGCCAATGTTTCTTACCGGTTCAAACTTCTCAAAAAATTTCGTAATGCAAGGTTGACTTCTTCAAAATACCCATCATAACAATGATTGGCACCCTTAATCGTTTCCAAGATACAGTTTTTGTATCGTTTAGCTGCCTCTTTTCCGCATTCGTACGGAACCGCCTCGTCCGCATCTCCGTGGATGATGCAGACAGGGCCTTCAAATCTGTCGATTTCATCCTCGACATGAATGGTCTGTGCCACTCTCACGTAGTCACCCTTCAGTCTTAAACCGTTAAAGCCAACCAGCACATCCGGAATATTGCAAGGATCAAAATGTTCGCCGATTAACGCTCCCATCCTTGCGCCTTCCGGTATCATCAAAGCCGGTGCCATCGGAATCAAAGCCTTAAAGACATTGGGGCACATTCCTGCCAATAAAACAACCAACAAACCGCCCTGTGAATGACCGCATATATACATATCCGTTACAAACTCAAGCTTTCTTGCGTATTCAATTACCTTGAGTCCGCCCGTCACCCATTTATACATGGTGTGGTCTTCAAACGCGCCGTCGCTCTTTCCGTGCCCGTATGAATCAATGCGCAAAACGGCGACCCCTTCCGAAAGTGCCGCATCCCTTGCCACTATCAAATGTGCTTCATCCATGTGTCCGGTAAATCCGTGAAAAAGAAGCATAAGCGGCAACTTGTCCTTATCGCTCTTTCCCTCGGGAAAATCCAATTTTGCATGAAGTTTTATACCGTCATCCGAAATATAAAATTCCTTCTGTTCCATTTCTTTATCCCTTCGATGTACTCAGGCAGCGATTATTTCTTTATTGCTCTGCCGATTGCGATTAAGACACAGGCGCCGATAACGCCGACGATAATATTGCCGATAAATCCTGATCCGCTCAGCCCTACAATGCTAAGTAAAATTCCTCCGACAATACCGCCCACAAAACCGATGCAGATATTTCCGATGAGGGAGAAATTGCTCTTCATAAGCTTACCTGCAAGCCATCCTGCAATTCCTCCGGTGATAATACTGATAATAATTTCCATAATGAAATAACCTCTCTTTCAAAATTAATATTGCTTCTTTTATGATAAAAGTATTTCACTTCCTTTGCAAGTCAGATTTTATAGTAAAAAAGAGTTTCGCTTGCGAAACTCCGGCGTCTCGCGCGCCCTCTCCG
>CAVJJQ010000010.1:0-37857 GCA_963649755.1 bacterium
ACTGAGAGGGACTTGGCTCTCCCACGCGGAGCAATTTCCTATATAGTAAAAAAAGAGTAGCTTTCGCTGCCCTTTTTCTTGGCTATATTATTTGCAAGCTATCCAACCTTTTTACGTTGCAAACGCAAAATTCGACAGGCTTTTAGTTAGAAGGAAATTTTACTCTGGCGAGTTGTCTGACTTGAAATCAAGTACTTACCATGTTATTATTTGAATGTAAAAGGTGCTACCGATAGACGGCTAGACCCTTATGTGAAAATCAAAACGACCTCCGTTTCAATCTTACCAGGATGCTAACGGCGGTCGTTTTTGTTTGCATTTATGCTGTCCTCAGCTTCCTTCTTACGAGACAATTTTTCAATCTTCTCCACAAGTTTTCCAACTGTAACTCCGAAAACAAATACTGCAAGAATAAATCCTGCCAGTGATATGTAATCCATCATATTTGCCCACCCTCCTTTCGTCACCGGCTTACGCCGGTCGGAGGGCTTTAACATCCCTCCTTAAAGAAGGGCCAGCCGCCTACCGTTATGGTAGCACCTTGTCTCTTTCGAGACTCCTTTACAATATCAAATTAGCTTATCATTTGCAATACATTATTCGAACTTATTTTCGATTTTCTAAAGTTGTAAGGCACCTGGCAATTGTAAAGTTATGTAAAATTTTTTTAAAAGTGCCTGACACCTTTTACTCACGGCCATCCTTGACCGTCTGTCTTACCGTTGTGATCGCATTAAGATTTCTGGGAAAAGTTACCGGTTGGAAAACCGAAAGTCTTTTCTTGCAGACAATAAAACAAATCTCAGGGAGTAATCCCCGAGCCTGTACAGGCAGTTATTAAAGTGCTGGTTTTGAGTGCCAAAAAGTGCTGGAAATTAACTGCCGAAAAATGTATGTTTTTGATTGCTTTTTACATTTAGATGTGCCAAATAAAAAATAGCTTGTTGCAAAGAAAATACTTGAAAAAATGCGAAAAAGAACTTTCCACATCTGCGATAAGAATTATCGATGAATGAATCATACACTCTTTGTGCCCAAAATGGAATACCCAAAAACTCCCCTTTATTCGGTGAAACGCACCTGCGAAGTTACAATTTCTTATATAGCAAAAAAGAGCGGTCAATCCGCTCTTTTTCACAATCTGTATTATATTTAAAACTCCGATAATAGTCTCCGAATTAAAGCGAATTACACCTCATCTACGTCGTGTTGCCTTTTCGGATTATTCCTTTTTAAGCTCGGAATCGGATTTAATTTCTTCATATAACTGTTCAAGTGTTTTCATCAGTAACGCCTCCGTGAATTTGCAAAACCAATATGACTGTGCAAATCAGTTGTTGTATCTTTCGGGATTGTAGCAAAGAAGCATCGCTTCTCTGTGCCGGGGAAATTTGCATTCCCAACATTTGACTGTGTTGCCGCAAAAACTACAGGTAATCATGTTCTCCGTGATACAGCCGCATTTGATGCAACGCCAATATTGGCATTTGTCTCCTCCTTCTGTATCCAAAACCGGACGACCGTCGTAATATACTGTGCCTTTGTTGCATCCGCCCGATACATTAGTGAGCTCATCGTCGCTAAGTTCTCTATTGTAGCTTTGTTTGGATGTAAGAAAAGCTTGGGCTTCTTCCTCAGATGCGTTGCAGCCCTTTTCGGCAAGAAATTCCGCAAGTTTGCCGTCTTTTTCCGCTTTAGAAAAAGTCTTTTTCAGGTTTTCATCCGACATTACTTTTGTGTAAAGTTCTTCAAGTGTCATAATTTTATCTTCCCGTTTTTTTGATGAAATTATTATAAGTACACGGACATAACCAAAACGTAACCGGAAAAAAGTCCCAGTCTCACGTTCTTTTTCAATTTCCAAGAAAATCTTAATTCCGTACGATAAAACCTATTTACACAATTTGCTCAAAATGTCCGTTAACTTTTTCCTGATAAAATCCTGCTCTTCGGGCTTTACCAGATAGTACATGTATGAATCAATTAAGAGGTCTTTCGGAAGGCCTCTTCCGATTAGCTTAAAGTTTACAAAGCCTTTATCGATGTAAGCGCCTATTTCTTCCGCGGAAATAAATGCGGGTCTCTTCATGCATTCCTTAAAAGACGGCTTAATCTTTACATTCGGGCAGTCAAAAGGCTTTCCGGATATCCCCTTAAGCTGGTAATCGGATTCCGATTTATAATGCGCAAGCCTCTTAGGACAGTTTGGAAAACAGATTTCATCAACAAGAATTTCAACTTTTCCTGCGTCCTCACTCAAAGCATTCAGGGTAGCTTCGTCATGATTTAAATCATAGTCAAGAACCGTCATGAAATAATCCTTGTCAAGCTCTGCTTTAATATCGTCTAAACCTTTAAGCCTTTTTGTGGTCGAGGAAATAAACTTAAAATCCGGATATTTATCCCTTAAATATTCTTCCAGAATCTCAGAATTGCAAAGTACCTGATTCTTTCCGTTGTCGGCAAGCTCCATAATGTGATTGCAAAAAGAATCATCTAAATGTTCTTCCGTAATCAGTGAATTCGTCCAGGTAAATCTGACAGGCGCTTCAAACCTTTCATAGGTCTGTAAAATCGCCTTGATATTACCTTCGGAAATATTTCCAAACACTGCGCGTCCGCCGTTCCAAATAGCTCCCGGAAAGGTTCCGTATACGCTTCCGACCTTGTAGCCTTCATTGAATTTATCCGGATACTCTTTTAAAAGGTTGATTATCACCTGGTTTATGTAAAAGTTTGAACAAAAGCCCGGCAAATGCCAATAAACGTCTCTCATATCCTCTCCTACGGCCAGGTTCCCGGACGAGGGGTACTAACCTTGATGATTCCGGCCTTCTGAAGATTTCTTAAAAGGAGGAGCCTTGTTTCTCCCACGCACTCCGGCTTAAGCATAAAGAAACAATATGTATCTATCAAAGAAAACAAGCTTCCGGTACGTCCTTCAATCTTGAAGTTGTTGATGCCTGCCGGAATATATTTGCTCCAGATATCCTCGGGAGAAATAAACGTAGGATAATCCTGAATGGTATGGATGCAGTTTTTCTCTCCGTATTCACAGTGCCAGGGTTCAATCGGAATCTGCTTGTCGGGCGGAAGCTTTCTGTTTAATAAAACCGTCCTCTGATCCTTTGCTATCTGCCTGTAATGGTCGCCTCGTCTCTTGCAGTTCGGAGTACAAAGAGTATTTACCAGGACCTCGAGTTTTTCTTTATGCTCGACTCCGTCAAGGAAATCCCACTTATTATTAAGATTGTAGTCAAGCACCACATACTGGTAA
This sequence comes from bacterium, assembly GCA_963649755.1. Lineage (GTDB taxonomy): Bacteria > Bacillota > Clostridia > Lachnospirales > Lachnospiraceae > UBA1258. Next base: position 3,278 of record CAVJJQ010000010.1, read on the forward strand.
TCCTTGTTAATCTCGTCGTTAAGGGTCTTTACGTCCTTTATTTCCTTGCAAGTTGAGCTGTTAAGCTTGTAGGAAGGATATTTTTCCCTGATATACTTTTCAAGAATCGGTGACATAATCATGACTTCGTTCATGCCGTTGTCACCGACTTCCATGCAGAAATTGCAGAAGGGATCGTCAAGATCAGCCTCTGTAAGAAGGGGATTTGTAAAAGTATAACGAACGGGAATGCCCTTGCTGTTTACGCTTTTAACAACATTTTTAATATAGGCCGCATCACACTGATCGTGTGCGATTAGGCGTCCTCCGTTCCAGAGGGCAACAGGGAAGCAGCCAAAGAAAGAAGCAATCTCAACGCCCTCTCTGAACCTTTCGGGATACTGCTCGAGTAAGCTTACCCAAAACATATTGAGGGGATAATTAAAACGTAACCCCGGTAAATGAAATCTTGCCTTAACCATTTAATCCTCCTACGGTTTTGTAATAATAATTTCTTTATCCTTAACTGTAATCTTTACCTTATTGTCATTTAACTCAAGCTGTTTTAAAAGTTCTTCCGGAAGCTGAACACGGTTTGCACGGTCCAAAACAGCATATTCGTCCTGCGTGTCTTCCATCCGCCAGTCGATGTTTGATTCCTTGAGTCTGTCCTGATACTTTTCCTTTAGGACACGCTCGGAACTTATCTTTCCGTCCCTTATGGCAACCACTCTGTTAACCTTTTTAGAAAGGGCGATGTCGTGGGTTACTATCAAAATGGTCTGTCCCGACTTATTGAGTTTTGTAAATACATCAAAGATGAAATCCGCCGTCTTAAAATCAACGCTTCCCGTAGGCTCATCGGCAAGCAACAACTTCGGTGAGTTTGCAAGTGCGATTGCAATCGCAATTCTTTGCTGTTCACCACCCGAGAGCATATTCATGCGGGAGTTTTTCTTGTGCGTCATTCCGACGAGGTCCAAAAGTTCCAAAGCCTTTTCTTTCTTATGATGCTCATTTGATATGTTCATAGGCATCATAACATTTTCAAGAGCGCTCAGGAAGGGAAGCATGTTCCGGCCGTTGTTCTGCCACACAAAGCCTACCGTATCGCGCTTGTAGGAAACAAGTTCTTTTTCCGTCATTGTAAAAAGGTTCTTGCCGTCTACAAAAAGTGAACCCGCGCTCGGCCTGTCAAGTCCGCCTATCATATTTAAAAAGGTTGATTTGCCGCTTCCGGAGTTTCCGATTATTGCGGTTAGCTCCCCTTCTTCAACCGTTAAATCAAGGCCCTGCAGGGCTAAGACCTCGGTTTCTTTGGTCTTGTAAATTTTTACGAGGCTGTCAGCCTTTATCATTTCCTTAGCCACTTATCTTCACCCCGTTTTCAAGTTCGATTACCATATCCGCCGCATCAAGAAGACCCATGTCGTGAGTAATCATAAATACGGTAATGTTTTCCTTCTTTGACATCTCGCTGAAAAGCGAAGCCACCCTCGCCGCCATCTGCGAATCAAGCTCCGCGGTCGGCTCATCCGCAAATATCATCTTGGGTCTGTGTGCAAAACTCCTTGCAATCGCAACCCTTTGCTGCTCGCCTCCTGACATTTCCTGCGGCATATGGAGTGCGCGATTTGAAAGCCCTACAAAAGAAAGACATTCCTCAACCCTTTTGTTTGTATCATTACCAATCTTCAGGCCCGCCATTCGCATTGAAAATTCAACGTTTTGAAAAGCATTCAGGGAAGGAAGCAGGGAAACCGACTGAAATACAAAGCCGAATTCCTTTCGCCTAAGCACTTCCCTTTCTTTTTCATTAAGTTTCTTTAGGGGTCTGTCCTTTATAAAAACCTCTCCGCCTGTCGGATCGTCAAGCGAGCTTAGAATGTTCATAAGGGTCGTCTTGCCGGAGCCGGAACGCCCCTTTAATATCACAAAGGCACCCTGCGGAACACTTAAACTTACGTCCTTAAGTGCCGTAAAGCTTCCGCCCGGAACACTGAAGGTTTTTACAATATTTTCAGCCCTTAAATAAATTTCTTTTTCCATCATTCTTCACCAAGCTTCAAAGCCTTTGTAACGTTCATCTTCGATACCAGCACTAACAATACAAGAAGCGCAAGTAACATCACTCCGCCTACAAATAATGAAAGTCTCACAATGTCGGTAGGATTTGTGATTAATTTCATGGGAAGCGCCTGCGTACGTGAAGCAAAGGCTTCCTCCAAAATCGGCACGTACAAAATCGACGTAATCTTTCCCACAACTGCGCCCGCAAGAACCGAGAAAAGTCCGCAGTAAATCTGTTCATTGATAAGTAAGTGAATAATCTCACCCTTATGAAGTCCCATTGCTCTAAGGACGCCGAACATGAGCTCACGTTCTTTAATCGACATTACCCAATATATGAGATAGCCGATTGCACAGAGCACCATCGTCACCACAAAGCTTAAGGTTAAAATGCCGTTTGTTCCCTGAAGTAAGGGATCGTTTTTCGTCTCCTCAAGGTCTGTAAGTCTGTTTACATACTTTGAAAGTTCCACGTCGCGATCGTCAAACCAGTTATAGACATCCGTATCGGTCACTCCGTCGTTTAGCTTTATCCATACCTCATACGGCGTCGTTCCGAGCTTGTTGACTATGTAATCATAGTGGGTGACAATCATGAAATTGTCCTTGGTGTACGCACTTCCGTCTGCATTAACGGCGGTTTCGCTCGGGATGAACCCGGGGAAATAGTCAAAGAAACCGACTATTGTGCCGCTAAGCGCCTTGCTGCTCGAGTTATAATAATTAAGTGTATCCCCCACCTTATATCCGAGAATCGTAGCAAAACTCGAAGATACCAAAACCCCGCCTTCTTTAACCGCAAGGTCATTTAAGTAGCTGTAGTACTGCTTCTCATTAAGTCCTTTTTCAAGAGAGGTGGTCTCCCCGAATTCCTTGGTATGGATGCCAAGTAACGTGCAGACCTGCCTGTCGTTCTTTTCCCCCGAATACACATAGGCAGCGGTATCGTCAATGACACGGGTATACTTTGAAGCAATATCCATAGTGGCGTACTTATTATAATCCGGCACGAGATATTCACCTGTCGAGGCATTATTCTCATCCGTCAGTACCTTCCAGACTTCCTTTACTATCACATCAGCTCCGTCAATATACTCGGTATTTCTGATTCCGTTATCAAGGATGGTACGCGCTACCGTGGCCGAATACATGCCGAGTGAAACCGTAAGAATCATGAAAAGCATGATAAGCTGCTGCTTTCTTGAATTCTTGATGTTGTCCATGAAGGAAACGTAGCTTGCGGGTTTCCAAAGCTTCTTTCCGATTATGTAGATAAGCCTTATAAGCTCAGGCTGGATACGTAAAAACAAAAGTCCTCCGCCGAGTATAAATAAAGACGAACTGATATACAGTAAGGGGTCTAACCCCTCTCCGGAGCTTACCGATACGGAAATATTGGCATTCTTGTTAAAAGAATAATACCCATAAAGTGAAACCAGCAACAAAACCACGTCGAGGAAAAGCTTTTGCCACAAAGGTTTCTTTCCCACCGCCTTTGACTGCTTTAAGTTTACAATGGTGACCTTACTGTGTTTAATCGCAGGAAGGGTAATGCACAAAAGACACATAAGAATTCCGAAAAGTGCATAAAGAAGCCCTTCTTTTGTCAGGTTAACATTGAGGTAATTTCCAAAATCAAACTCAAGGAAGTTTCCTGTTGCTCCGAGGACCCGCGCAAGAAACAGGCCCAAAGGGATGCCTCCCAAGGCTCCCAAAATCGTGATAAAAGAACCCTGATAGAGATAAAGTCTGAATATCTGTGCTCTTGAGCTTCCTCTGCTCTTTATGACCGAAATCTCGTTCTTTTCAAGCTCGTACATCTGGCCCGAAATCATCAGCAAGAATGCAGCCAGCATCACAAGCACGGGCACCTGTAAAATTATAAGAGTTTCGGAAATCCTTCCCTTTTTTTCAAGATAGTCATCAAGCAGTTCCCTGTAGGGAGTTTCCTGCAATACGCTTCTGTAGGCGCTTTCGTTTTTGTAATAATCGTCCTTTGAAATAAAAGCGTCCACCTGTTTTTCATCTATGCTTTCATACTCAAACTGCGCATAGTAGTTGCAGGTGATGTTGTATTTTCCGGCATTGTCACCGGTAAACATCTGCTTAAAAAGCTCGGTGTTCATGAGTACGTTGCTTCTTAAGTTTGAAGGTTTGTTTACCCAGTAAAGGTCAGATGAATCCGCCTTATCAAAGACGCCCTTTATATATACCCTGATTGGATTTCCGGATGCATCGTTTAAATTGTCAAACTCGATTGTTTCACCGATCAGGAAACCTTCATTCACAAGAGTGCTCTGACTTACCACTACTTCAATGGCACCGTCATCGGTAAGTCCGTCATCCGAATACATTTCTCCCGCTATCATTGATGCGTGGTCTTCCAACCCGGACATCGTGCAAAGAGAAAAATTCAGTACTTTGCTGTCATCCCTTGCTGAAGTCGAATGGGCATCCGCGGCAAGCAGATAGTAATAGATAATGGTATTTCTCTCTGTAACGTCAAAATCCTCGTAAAGCTTCGGCATGAGATTTTCAAGCCTGGTCATCGTCTCTCCGCCCGGCTCTTTACGGGAGCTTGCCTGAATATGAAAATATGCGGGCCATGCTCCGTCGGTTTCGATGTAATTTGAAAACTCATCGACGATCATCTTGTTGAAGGCAGCAGACTTATAGACAGGAAAGCTCACAAGCGTTCCCACGAGTAGCAGACTTCCCACAAGAAGGCTTATATTCATCCATTTTTTATGCCACAGTTTTTTCAGGCTCAATCCAAACATATTTCCATTCCCTCTGTAAGACCCTTTACACACCAATAGTTGCTTGAATCCGAACCGCCCGAAATAAAGCTTACATAGTTAAGCTTTCCGTCTTCATCCTTAACGGTCACATAGGTACAGCCGTCCGCTTCCTTGACTGCTCTCTTCGGAATGAGGATGACATCGTCAACCGTACGCGTTACGGCACTTGCCGTAAACCTCGTCCGGTTCCACCAGCCTTCCTCTCCTTGCGAGCTTGCCGCCATATCGCCTATATATTCTTCATCTATCGAAACAATTATCATATCGCTCTGAAGATCAGGTGTCAGTGCATAATTTGATACTGTTACTACCTTTCCGGGCACCTCTTTCTTTTCTTTTTCGGCGGTATTGTAGGTAATCGTCACTTCATTTCCGTAAGTAAGCTGATTACCGCTGTCTTCAAGCATTAAATAGCTTGAACTTCCGTCGGAAAGCTCTAAGATTTTGGCATCCGTCATCAAAATATCGCCTTCCTCAAACTTTTTAAGGTCAACTACGACGCCGCTGTTTTTTGCCCTTATTTCCGTTACCGCGGCATCTGACTTTAGGTCATTAATGTACTCTTCTTTGTCCGCAATTGCTTCGCGTTTATATTTAATGGACTTTTCGTTCTTTTCTTCGTCTTTAAGAAGCTCATTAAGCTCCTCATTCAGTCTTAAAAGTGCACGCTCCTGTCTCTTAAGCTCTATCTCGTCAGCTTCGACATGAATCTTACAAAGAATCTGTCCCTTTTCTACCATTTCATTCTTGGACACACATATTTCATCGATATATGCCGTTCCGTATTCAATGGGATTTGTAACCCACTCCGTACGGGGATAGTAAAGGTATCCGCTCTCTTCAAAGTCTTTACCCACCGTACCCTTTGTAAGTGTGTAGGTGTTCTTTCTTTCTACGATTGTAAAGTCCGTAGAGACCTTATCGCCTTCATCCAATCCCGATAGAATCTCGGTAAAAAGTCCGTCGCTCATGCCGGTCTTTACCTGTGTGTAAACCCTGTTTCCGTCGTCATCAAGTACATAAACATACTTTCCAGAATCATCCTTATTAATGGCCGCGGTCGGAACAGAAAGCACATTTTCACGCTCATCGTTTACGATGACGATAGTGACAAAATCTCCGAAATTCAGTTCACCTGCCTCATCCTTTAACGTAAAGGTGCCATATACGGTATCGTAAAGCTTTGAAAGTCTTAAATACTCCTTGCTGTCGTAGCCTTCATACTCGACCTCGTAGCGCTTCCCGTTCACTATTGCAAAGCAGTCAGCCGCATTTGAAATCACACTCTTGCTGATATACTCGACCTTGACTTCCTTCTTTGTAAGGTCTGCAACTCCCGTAACGCTTCGATTGCGGTTAATATATTCGTCAGACTCAAGGTAGGTCATTGCGACAACCGTACCCTTGATATCCGATTTTAGCTCAAGTTTACTCTTGTCTGAATTTAAGTTCTTAATAAGCGTCTCATTGTAGGCCGTATCGAGCTCGTAAAGTTCGGTCGTTTCCTTAATCTGCTCGGTTAAAGACTGAACCCTCAAAATCGCATCCCTGTAAAGGTAATCGTACTTTGCATATTCCGAATCATACCCTCCGTATGCAGCCTTCCCCGCATCGTCCATCGACTCGAAATTATCGACTATCTGCCCGTAGTAATCCTCGTCAAATTCGGCCTTATAAAGGCTTTCGTTCAACTCGTCGAGCGTATCGGCATAAGTTTCCTTTGAAGAGTCAAGTGACTCGTTTAGTGCTTTTATCTGCTTATCGATACTCTCGGTATTTCCCTTTACAAGGGTCGTTCCCTTTTTGACCTCATCACCGACTACCGCACCGTATTTGTAAAAATTGATTCCGTTTGAAAATGAATATTCCGTAACAGCCGGAGTTATCAAGGAACTGTAAACCTTTGAATCATAAAGATTCCTGTAGTCCGCCTCATAGTAGCTTAAAGTCGTCGAAACGGGATCGAGCAAGACTATTTCTTCTTCATCCGCAATACTTTCCCCACAGGATGTAAAAAGAAAGACTGTGAGGAGTAAACTTGTGATTTTCTTAAAATTCATCATTTCTTTACAACCTCGTCTCCCTCACTCAGCCCGCTTACGATCTCTATCAAATCGTCGCCTTCCAAGCCGGTTTTAATCCACTTAACCTCACGCATGTTGTCATCGTCAACGACGTAAACATACTTTTCTCCGTCCGACTCATGCACAACTGATTTGGGAAGAGTAAGCACATTTTCCTTTGAATCCGTAACAAGACTTACGCTTCCGATGTTTCCGACCTCCAAAGAAACATTTTCGGGTGCAAGCACTACTGAAAAAGCCTGATAGCCTTTTTCCCACTTGTCCATATTTAAGGGCGTTATTTCAAATATTCCCGTAGAAGTACCCAAAGAAACCGAAAGCTCGTAGGTCTCTCCCTCGGTAAACAAACCTTCATAATCATCTAAGCCGGATACAAAAATGCCGTTATCATTGTCGACAATGGTCATTATTACTTCGCCTTTTTTGCTGGTGGAACCGAGTAAATCGTCCTCGAGATCGTAAACCACTCCGTCCATCGAGGCATAAAGCCTGCTTCCGCTTAAAAGTTTCTTTTTCTCGGAAAGCTCAAGATTGTCAAATTCCAGACTGTCCTCATAGGAAACTCTCTGTTTGTCATAGCTTTCCTGAATGTCCTTTACGGATTCCTTTGCGGCCTCCGAATTTCCGTTTGAATTAATCCAGGCATACTGAATGTCGATGTTTTCTTTTTCATCAAGATACGAAAGCATCAAATTGTTCCTGGTAATGTTGTATTCAAGTCTCTCTATTTCGCTCTCCAGGCTTTCTGACGAAAGTTCGCAAAGAAGCGTTCCCTTCTTTACGCTGTCACCCTCCCTTACATAGACGGCATCAACGTATCTGCCGGTTTCGGAAAAGCTTATTTCCTGTTCCTTCGTCTGCTGATATTTGCACTCCACCTTCTTGGTGCATACGACGGTATCATAAAGAACGGTTGAAAATGAATATGAAAGTGTTTCTGTTTCGGTATTGACGACAACCGTCGGCGGTGTTTCAATTTCCCCGCAGCCTGTGATAAGGAAAAATGCCGTCAGTATGCATACCCCGTAAATTTTGTGCTTCATAGGTCTCTCCATTCAGATACTATCCCTACAAATCAGTATAAACTCCTCTATTTCGACCGACTAACTAAATCTTGCTAAAAAATGGTTAAAAAATAAAAAAGGAACACTGCCCGGAAAACAGTGTCCCTTTATCTGAATTGGATTAATACTTACAGTTACTTAAATTACTTGCCCATTGAAGCATTGGCTGCATCAATGTAGCCCTGCCATGTATCCTTGATACCTTCAACAACTGCGGAAACGTCGCAAGTTGCATTGATGTTCCAGGTAAATTCGGAACCGATCTGAAGGTTGGGAACCTGACCGTGATACTCAACGCTTGAGCCTTCGGGTGTCATCATGTACTCAACACATTCAACTGCTCTTTCGTCATATAAACCATTGCGTGCTCTGTCGATCTGTGAATTTGTATCTTCATAGCCTGCGGGTTCATCTGTCCAAAGGTCAAATGCAAATGCGATATTCCATGCCTTCTCGGCATCATAGCAGCTGGGGATGCAGATAAGGTTGTCAGAATAAACGTTTGTGTATCTTCCCTGAGGTCCCTTCGGGAACATTACGAAGCCGACTTCGTCTTCCATATCCATAAGGTATCCGTTATTAGCACCGCAATAGAAACCTTCAACCATGAAAGCAACGGTTCCGCTCATGAACTCTTCTTTATAGTAGTCCCAAGCTGCGCCTTCGGGATCGTGATTGTCATACTTTGCATACATATCAACAATCCAGTTAAGTGCTTCAAGAGTGTTTGCGTCTTCCAAAGCAAGTCTGAAGGTACCGTCCTCGTTCTTGTCAACAAGACAAGCATTGTTTGAGAATACTGCCGCAAGTGTTCCGTCACCTTCATTAAGAGTCAAACCGTAGATGTCGTCTGTACCGTCGTTATCGGTATCTCTCTGTACGGTTGCACAGATTTCGTCAAACTTGTCCCAGGTCCACTCGCCGTTTTCCCAAAGGTCGTAAATTGATTCGGGATCGATACCTGCCTCTGAAAGTACTCTCTTATTAAAGAATATACCTGTTCTGGGCTCTGAATATCCGGTATTCAACATGTAAACGGAATCTCCGAAGGTCCAGGTCTCTGCAACGGTGTTTCTCGTATACTTGGGTGATGTAAGATCTAAGCAGTCAAGAGTTGCAAGGTCATATGCAAGCCCGTTGTTAACTGCGGATGCAACTGCGGGATCTTCACGAATGATAAATACATAGTTCTCATCCCCGCCTGTGGTAGCATACTCTGCGAAATCTGCAGGTGCTGAACCCCAGTCTGAAATACCAACCTGCTTAACCGTAAAGTTATAGGTTTCCTGAATCCACTCACGCCACTCCTGCTGTGCTTCTTCATATGCTGAAGAGGGCTCCGAAACTGTGCCGTCTCCTGACCACCAGTCACGGATGATGATTTCCATTCCGCCAAGATCATAAACCTCACCGTTTTCATCCTTCAAAACGGTATAAGGGCTTACTTCCTCTTCTGCGGATACAGAATCGGTAGATGAAACCTCTGTCTCGCTTGTGCCGGTTTCGGTGCTTTCAGATACGGAAGTTGTGTCACCGCATGCTGCCACACTCAGGGTCATTGCAGCTGCCATAGAAGCTGCGAAAACCTTTTTTGCCATAGGTCTTCTCATAGTAAATTTCCTCCTTTTAGCTTTTTGCTAAGATATATAATCACCGGGGCTTACTTTTCCGGGTACCCCGGGTAATTACCGACATTACATCTTTATACCTGTGCTTGAAATACTTTCGACGAAAGCTCTCTGTGCGAACAGATAAAGAACGATTAACGGCATTATGAACATCAAGGTTCCGGTTGCCAGTATACAGTTTGAATATGCAAGCGAAACCGACGTCTTCGCACCCGTTATTCTCATGATGTACGCAGCAAGCGAATCAACCAGGGATGCAAGCTTTGTACTGAGTAAGTTCATCTTTCCCAAGAAGAGCTTCGAATAGAAACCGTCCGTCCACTGCCATACAAAGGCAAACAGGAAACAGGAGGTAATAATGGGCTTTGCTTCGGGAAGCATGATGCGTACAAAGGTCTTAAGCATTCCGCATCCGTCCACATATGCCGCCTCTTCAAGGTCAACCGGGATGTTTCTGAAGAACTGTCTGATCATATAGATGTAAAGACCGTTCTTTAAGCCCATACAGCCGGCGCTCATCAGGTAGTATGGAATCTTAGAGCTGCTTAAGTTTATCGTACTTCCGGTCACAGCCTCGATTATTCCCAAAATATCAAAGAATCTGAAATGCAGATGCAGTGAAGTGGAAATCGTCTGCGGCGGAATAATGATTGTAAGAAGTACGCAGAAGAACCAAAACTTCTTAAACGGAAACTTAAATCTTGCGAATCCGTAGCCTACGAGTGTACACATTGCAATCTGCAAAATTGCAATCGTCAGCGAAGTAATGATTGAGTTCTTAAGTGATTCACCGTAGCTCATGAGCCCTGCAGCCATCTCATAATTTTCCGTTGTGAAATGCTCCGGGATGGAGATGACAACCGGATTGTACAAATCCTCTTCCGTCATGAAGCTTACCGAAATCTTATTAAGAATCGGCTGGAGTATTAAAAAGCACATTCCGAACAGAAGTACGAACCTGCAGACACTTACAAGCACATTCATAATCTTCTTTTTGAGAAGATATCCGCCGGACCTTTTGTTTCTTTCCCAGAAACCTACACTTGCCTTAACTTTAGTATTAGTCATAATAGTAAACCGCCTTGGAAATAATAAATCCGGTAACGCCTACAAAGGCACCTACAATTGCAAAGTATATCCAGGACATGGCCGATGCATTTCCGTAATACATCTGCTCTACCATGACCGTCTGAATCTTTTCGATGACTTCATTGTCCGATCTCATGCAGAAGTCAACTATCGTATAAATCCAGTTAACCACGAAGAGGGAACTTATCATGGGGAAGGTAATCTTCCAAAGGCTCTCCCACTTGGTACATCCCTCGATATCAGCCGCCTCATACATGGATGAAGAAATTGTCTGAAGTCCCGACAGGAAGATGATGATCTGAATACCCGAGGAAATCGCCACATCGTAAATATTGTCAATTATTTCAAAGACCTTTTCAAAAGCCTTCGTGCCGACCCCTGCCGTACGAAGAATATTCTCAAGAGCAACGGTAACGCTTATTCCCGAAGCCGATTCTTCAATCATTGCGGATACCTGATCCATCAGGGCATTATCGGTTTCAAGTCCAAGTACAACACCCGATGAAAGAATAACCGGCAGGAAGAATACCGCTCTCACAAGGGCACGTCCCGCAAACTTCTGATTGAGTATCAGGGCGACAAAGAAACTGAATACCATGATTGCCAGAGAATAAAGAATCATTCTTCCGATTTCTTCGACCAAGAGTCTGTTAAACTCGGGATCTATCGTAAAGGCAAATTTATAATTGTATATTCCGTTAAATACCGGATTAAAGGTGTTTGCTCCGAGCTGTACGTCACAAAAGCTCATATACAGCGATTGGAACAACGGTTCAACCATGAATATCAGAAATCCGAGTATAAAGGGAAGTATAAACAAATATCCCGCTATCGCTTTTCTTTTTTGAAGACCGGCTAATTTATTTTTTTGCTTTTTCATATAAATTTACCTTTCAAAAATTACTTAACTACCAAATAATCCCTTGCGGGAACCGTTACTCCGTTAACCGTTTCGTCATCGTAACTGTAGTTTACATAGACCTTTGTGCCGTCGGCATAAGTAGTCAGCGATACGAAATCCGAAAGATTGTCGTGATCCGTCATTTCCTGATTGAATACATGTCCCAGCTCCGAATTGTATCTTTCGTAAATCTCAAGCATTCTGTCATGCCAGGAATCAAAGTCGGAACCGTAGTATTCGGAGTAAAGTGTCTTTTGAAGTGCAAAGGCGCTCTCATCCATTAAGGCAAAGGATAATCCCGCTCCGTATTCCGCTGCTATCAAGACCTGCTTTGTATCATCTCCGGAAATATTTACGGGATTTCCGGCATAATTCACATATCCGTGTATTGCAAGCTGGTAGAAAGGAACTTCTTCATCAAGAATCGTATAAACGCTTCCTCTTAAGTCCATATTTGTGACGAAATCAACATAGGCAATCGCATAATCATTACCCATATTTATCATTACGTCCTTACCGCTGTCAGCAAGGTTTTTAAACTCTTCCGCCTGTATGAGCTTTGCATTCTCTCGTCTGGTAGGATTCTTTACGTAGTAGTCTGCCGAAAGATCCATTCCCATATCTTCAAAGGAAACGCCGGCACCGTACTTATCCGCTGTCTTTACAAGCTTGTCAACATATTCCGAAGCCTTAGACGCATGAAGCAGGTAATATGAATCCGTTCCTTCTCTCTGAGCGTAGGTAACGTGACTGTATTCGTAAAGCTCCGCTCTTTCCTTACTGATAAGCTTTGCAGCATCCGCATAGGAGAAGAATCCGTCAAGTAAGTCACTGTCATATGCATACTGTGTAACACCGTTTAGATAAAGCGGAACAGAAAGCTCCTCACAGGTCTTTGAAAGGCTCTTTAAATCCTTCTTGCCGCCTAGTTCGCTTAAGACTGAAACTCTCTCAAGCACGTGCTGGTTGACGCCGCCGTTACACCATCCGGAAAACTTTACCGACAAATTGTCAAAGCCTTCATCGGTAAGGGTTTCAACTATGTCTGCCGCTTCGTCAAATTCGGTAAGTTCCAAAGGCTTTGAAACCGGAACGCCCAATATCTGCTTAACCTTGTCCACGGCGCCGACAATTTCGACTTCAACAGGTGTTGAAGTATCGTCTTTTAAAGTAAGATAATCTCCGTACTCGGATTTTAGATACTCGCCGTAATCCTTGGCCATATCGACATAATCATCGGAATCCACAAAACTGTAGCGAAGCCTTATGTCCTGAGTTTCATCGTAATCAAAGTATTTGTATACGGCGCTGTTTGCGATTTCGCCTACGTCGTACTGTTCACGAGGTGAAACTGTATATACTGCATTTACGTAGTTGTAACTGTTTGTTTTTCCGCTGATATCTGCCTGAATGGATGCGTACGCATTTCCGTCCTCCATCATGCAGATAAAGGAATGATTGTTCTTTGAAATACCGAAGACATTAAAGTATGCTCTGGTATTGTGAACAACCGCATCTCTCGTAACTGCCATATCCCAGCCGTAGAGGTTTGCGTAATAATTTGATACCGTTGTGCGTCCGTTATTGAAATTGATAAGTCCGCCGCCGCCTTCGGGTACGAAGATGTAGCCCGACTCATCGGTTCCGCCTGCACCGAAGTAGGGTAAAGGCGTAATCGAGGAAATTGCGTAATCGGAAGGACCGTCCAAAGAACTAAACGGAACATTGACTATCAAATCGTCTCCGTCAAGCGAATATTCAATTGAAACATTGAATACGATGTTGTCACTTGAACCTGAAGACATATCGAGTTCCTGATCTGCAAGGTAGTCTTCATAGGTATATCCGACTTCGGCAAGTCTATCCTGCAAGGTCTTCTTCATACCGTCCTTAAGACCGTCTCTCTGCACTACGATAGGTTCCGTTTCGAGAATCGGATAGTTTGCAAGAAGTTCTTCTTTGTCGTCCTTCTTACCTAAGTTGTTAATGTCATACTTCTTATAATAGTTGCTGAAAAGATTTGCGTCCGAAACCTCCAAAAGAGCCATCCATTCATTGTATTCCGAAAGCTTCATTACTGTCGGCAGTACAAAGGTCTTTTCAACCTTACCGAGTGAATAATTAACCCTTATCGAATCATCGGTTGCCTCAATCTCATATATACCGTTCTTTGTGCTGTAATTGTAGGTATCGTATGTGGTATCAAGTCCTGTCTGTGTCGAGTAAACGAGCAGCAAAAGCGAATTAAGCCTTCCTTTTTCGGCATCGAGCGCCAAAGAATCGGAATCTGCGTTTTCGGGATTCGATCTCCACACGGCACCGGATTTCTTGTCTTCGATTACAAACTGTGTCGTCGAGGTATCAAGGGTAAGCTTTAAATAATCATTCTCCAGATAAACTTCTTTTTCCGTTCCGTCATAAGCATTTACGGGTACTACCTCATTTACTTCGTCGGGATTCTGGAAGGTGATTACTATGAAGACCAATACTCCAATTATGAGGAAGAATATCATGGGAACGATCATGCTCTTTAAGGTAGCCTTGACCGCGTCCCTTCTTTCCTTTTTAATTTCCGGACTTACTTCTCTTCTGTATCTCATTTAAGACCTCTTTATATTCGGAATAGGAATTCTCTGCCGAGTGAAATAAAGTATGCAACACCCTGTGAAATCATGCTGAAGAACAGCATCAGGATGAATACCATTACAAGCATTGCAAAAAGTGTGGCTACCATGAACAAAAGATTCTTTCCCATCTTAAATTCATGAATCTGTCCCATGGCCGTTATGACCATTATGGCTGCATAAATCAACGACAGTGCCGAAATTACGGTATAAAATTCTTTCTCATCCACCGTTACGAAGTTCGAAAGAATCATTAGTGGAAGCTGCACTACCGGGTAAATGGTAAATGCATAACAGGTAGCCATATAAACCTGTCCCAAACGCCCCTTACCGTCAAAGAGCGTCGTAAGCGCCCAGTTCCCGACTACGAAAAGCGCAAGAGGAAAAAGAACACTTGCCAGATACAGGAAAATGTTTATGTCTTCCCAGTAAACCGTTATGAATATAAAGCTTGTGTATTTAAGCTTTAAAATTCTTATCAGAAGCGTAATGAAAAGTATCGTATTCGCCGCCGCATAGGTTCCTCTCTTTTCGTGCGTTAAATCCCAAAAACCGTCTATGGGATGGGTAATGCAGTAAAGAGAAAATTTTAAGCTGTCCAAGTATTTTGCAAGACTCTTATTCTGAGTAAGTGCTGTAACCATCTGCTTTTCTCCGTTTAAACTTTAAATATGTCGGCAGTCTCAAGTTCGTGCTTTATCGACTTCACCTTTCCGATTGTCATCGGAACGAGGAACAAAAGGGCTATGACAATTATTATTTCGACGATGTGATCCTCTACCCATTCTTTCCTGTATTGTTTGAAAGCTTTCGAATAGTTCTCGTCATCATATTTGAGCTCGAAATATTCCATCGCCTCCTTGTATTCCTTTTGGCGAAGTAAAGATCTTCCGATTCCTATGTAAGCCAAATCGTAATTTCCGTTTAAGTCCATTACCTGTTGCCAATACTCTCCGGAACCCGTGTAATCGCCTGTATCGAATAAGTCGATAGCGGTATATACAAGATTCCCGAATTCCGTTGTCGTGAAGATTGTAATGGAGCCGTCAAGCTGATCGAGTACGAATAAATCATATCCCATATGCTCGATTGCAACCGGACGTTTGAAATATCCGTCCATATTGCCGTTCCCGCCGAAGGCAAATACCATTTCGCCCTGGTCGTTATATCCAAACAGCCTTCCTCTGTTCTTGTCAAGGCAGACATAAATGTCATTGTCAAAGACCGTACAGTCGGCAAATTTCGAAGGTCCGCTGTATCCGCCGCCGGTTCCCATGTAAAGGTCTCCGTATACCGGATACTCGCCGTTTCTTACTAAGATATCATCGCCTAAAAGATTTAACTTTCTGATTGCATCTATGCTTTCGGATTTAAGATCTTCTTCGTCAATATCGGTTGTAACCGCATATATAAAGCCTTCGCTGTCCATATATACGTTGTCGTATTCGGTAGGAACGAAGGATTCCATCTGAGCACGCTGTTCCTGAGTCGCTATCTTCTTCCAGACATAATCGATAAAGTCAAATGAAACCGGAGTTGCTCCGACAAATCCCGAAAAGGTCCCGTCGGCCTCATACTTTACAAGTCCCTTATTGATGCCGGTGGCGCAAGCATACACTCTTCCCGCCGTGTCGATTACCAGCTTTTTAGGCTGAAATACAAGGTCTTCATCAAGAGTCGAGTCAATCGGGATGGTAAATTCCATCAGGTAATTTAAATCAGAGTCCAATTTAAGGATTCTTGCGTTTCCCTGATCGCAGATGAACCACTCACCGTCCTCTCCTATCGCCATGTCCGTAGGATTTGAAAATGTCTTGACCGAAACATTTCCTTTAAAAGAATCGACTATTCTTGTAACCTTCAGTGCATCGGTACCCGTTCTTTCAAGTTCGATGATTCGGTTATTTGAAGAGTCCAGGATGTAAAGGTTGTTTCCGTGTGCATACAAACCGTCTGCATTTCGAAGGCTCACATCAAGACCCAAGTCTGAAGCTGTCAGCACCGCACTTACGGAATAAAAATCCGGACAGTCCTTTACGTCACCCCAATAATCGTATGTATATGTATAGAAGGTTTCGCTCGCAGACGCGGGGACAACACTCAATGTAAGAATCAATATGCTTAAAACAAAAGCACTTACTCTCGTTACGATTTTTTTCATAAATCAAAATCCCCTTAGTCCTTAAGTCCGGAACTTGCCATCGTTTCAAGAATCTGGCTCTCCGAGAATACGAATATGATAATCGGAACTATCATTACAACTACCAAAACCGCAGCACCCTGACCGGTACGTGCAATACCGCCTGCCTGTATCTGCTGAAGCGCATAAACAAGGGTTTTCTTTTCCTCCGAATAGATGTAAGTTGAAGCCTTGTTGTTCCAAAGACCCTGTACGGAAAAGATGATAAGGGTCATCCATGCAGGCTTAACGTTCGGCATTACAATCCCGGAAAATACCTTCCACTCATTGGCTCCGTCGATTTTGGCCGCCTCAATAAGCGAGGTGGGAAGTCCTTCCATGAACTGCTTCATGAGGAATAGTCCCATGGGAGAAGCAAATGCGGGAATGATAATTGCCCAATAGGTATCAATCCAACCGAGCTTGTTTAAAATCAGGTAGTTCGGAATCTGGGTTACGTAACCCGTGAACATCATTGCTACCGTTACAAGCTTAAAGAAGGTCTTTCCGCCCGGAAATTCATACTTTGCAAGTACGAAGGCTGCCATCGATGCGATGATCAAATGTCCGACGGTACCCACAAAGGTGATAAATACCGTATTGAAGAGATACCTTGAAAAAGTAACCCAGGACTTACCCATCGTAACGAACAGATCCGAGAAGTTATCAAGTGTCGGATGCTCTGCGAAAATCTTAGGCGGAAATCTGAACAATTCGTCCAAAGGCTTTAATGCCGAGCTTACCGCGTAGATAATCGGGAAAGCCATTACGTAAGCTACCAGTATGAGGAAGAGATAAAGTGCTACGTCTCCGCCTATCGATCTGTTCGGCTTACGTCTCTTAATCAGAGGCTTCTTATACTCTTTTTCTTTTTTAATACGCTTCTTTGTCATTATCAGGTTCCTACTCTTCTCAACAAACTCTGAATTGCTTTATTGCAAAGAATCATCATAAGGAAGAGGATTGTTGCAATAGCGCACGCATAACCCATTTCAAATCTTGAAAAACCGTAGTCAAACAGGTGAGTTACGATTGTTCTTGCCGCATAGTCGGTACTCGGATATCCGCAAAGAGCCATCGTTACATCACATACTCCAAAGGATGATGTAATGGTCATAACCGCACCGAACATAAGCATCGGTTTCATATTGGGAAGGGTTATGTACCAAAGCTCCTGCCAACGATTCTTTACTCCGTCCATATATCCCGCTTCGTACTGAGCCTTGTCGATACCCTGAAGTCCGGCTACGAAAGAAAGGAATCCGGTACCCAAGCTCATCCAAAGGATTACCAACATACAGATGGGGAGCATGTAATCGGGATTAACCAGCCACAAAATCGGTGAATCTATAATTCCCAGATTTATCAGGAAAGCGTTTACGTATCCGTAAGCATCGCCTCTGAAGAATACCGAGAAAATAGTGTAGCAGTTTCCGGCAATTGAAGGAGCATAGAACACTATAACCGCAACCGATCTGACCCATCTCGGCAGCTCATTTATGAGCCAAGCAAAGAGGAATGACATTATGTATCCCAAAGGTCCCGTAATGATTGCTATCATAAGGGTGTTCTTTATACTTATTAAGAACGTATCGTCTTCCAATAGGAGGCTTATGTAGTTGTCAAGTCCCAAGAATCTCGGCGATTCCAGAATGTTGTAATAAGTAAAGCTGAAATAAATTGAAGCCACAACCGGGAATACGTAGAACATCGTAAATAAAATTGCATACGGAGCAAGGAACAAATAACAGTTCTTTGCAAGCTTTGCCTTTTTTAATGCAACCTTCGTATTATGCTTCTTTAACTTTACATAATCCTTAAATGTGAATTTCATGCCGTTTCTCCGATTAATCCTCTACATACAAGCCAAATTCGGTACGTTTCTTGGTAATTTCTTCATCAATCTTTATCGAGTAATCAATAATTGTCTCACGCGAATCGTCCTTGTCGTTTAAGACCTTTCTGATTGCATTTGAGATATGTCGTCCGGTGTAGTAGCCGCCCGGCACTTCCCTGATACCTACTGTCTGATCCCACTGGGCATTTAACACTTCAATGTCGTCAACACTCCAGGAAAGATTTGAGAAAGCATCTCTGTTGGCAGTTGCATATCTTGCGGAAGATCCAAGCAGTGCTTCTATCTCGCGTCCAAACCAGATCTGCGTATCCGCATCGGCCCACCACTTCATGAATTCCCAGGAATTCTGCTTCAGTGTTTCATCATCCGTTGCAATCATCATGGTTGCGTTTCCTGTGATAAAGTCCGATCTGTCAATGTAAGTATTTCCGTTTTCATCTGTTTTCTCGGTTCCGGGGATAAGTGTGAAATCCCATAAACCTCTGATTTCCGGTGCCGATACCATCAAGGTATTGTAGGTCGAGTACGCTGAAATACCTATCGGCATTTCGCCCGAACGGAAACGGCTCACAAAATCATAAATGGTAGGAAGACCGTAGTCATTAAAGTATCTTACGTAATCATCAAAGGCCTTGATGCCTGCCTCGGTATCAACCGTTGTCTTGGTGCCCGCCTCGTTGTAGATATCTCCTCCGTTCTGGAAAAGGAGTGAGAAATAAAGTGACAAATCCGGTGAGTTTGACATAATTGCGGTTGAAGAAGCTGATGATGAGCTTGAACCTGCCGCGGACGGAATTCCGACCGAAAGGTTATTTCCCTGAATCGTAGGAAGCAGTTCGATGAATTCCTTCCAGGTATTAGGAACCTCAAGTCCCAATTCTTCAAGTATGTCCTTTCTGTAGAACATTACGTTGAAGGTCTGCTGTTCCGGAATTGCATATATATGTCCGTCAAGGCTGTACTGTTCGTAAGAACTTTCGGAATAGTGAGAAAGAACTTCTTCCCATCCCTCAAACTGCGTAATATCCTCTGCCGCATTTCTGAGTGCGTAGTTGACGGGCTGATCGGCGCCTACGGAAAGTACCACATTCGGTCCTCTGCCTGCGATAACCGCATTCAGCAATGCGCCTGAATCAACAATTTCAACGTTGACCTTTACACCCGTGTTCGGTGTGAAGTCGTCATCGACCATGGACTTTAAAATAGTACCCTGGTCACGTCCGGTAAGTACCCAGACCTTTATAACGCCTTCGGAATCCTCTTCGTCATAAACGTCACCGACCGAGTTGTAATCGACAAAGAACGATGCCACGAAGGATTTAACCTCGTGTGCCGCCTTTGTAAAGAAGTTTGCTTTATCCTTCTTAACCTCTGCGGTAAGTCCCTTTACTGTAATGTAGTCAACATCAAGCTTGGTATCCGACATGTTTAAAGATGCGGTTCCGAGTGCCGTAATATTGTCCTTAAAGGTTGAAAACTCCGTCGTAATCTTCTGAGGTTTCTTTACGAAACGTTCAAGCTGCTGGGCAACCGTCTGAGCCGAAGCAATCTGATCTGCCTTTTGTCCCGAATAAGCAACCATGTCGTCGACGATCTTGTAAAGACGTTTGGACTCGAGTTCCATTGCTTCCATGATTTCGGGATAAACGGAATCAATCTTGTAGTCTCTGTATTTGTCGGGATTGGCTCCCGTGTAAACCAATATCTTTCTGTAAATCTGATTTAACCTGTAGGTTGAATCCTCAAGGTCGCTTAAAATCTCGCCCATCGTTCCGAGCGTCGCTTCCATTCGGATGGTATGTGTACCCTTCGTAAGATAGAATTTGTAAGGTGTCCCCTCTTCATCGGAAAGTTCTTTGCACTCCCAGTCATTTAAGTAACTGAAGGAAACCTCATTAAGCTCTTCAAAGGGAACCTCGCCGTCAATGTAAATCTTTCTGTTTGAAACCGAACCTCTCGAATAGTTCTGACGGGCTTTGATGATGATATTGTAATAACCGTCATCCGGAACTTCGAAGTCCCATTCTATCCACTGTCCGTTCGACCTCCAGGTCTCACCGCCGACGTAGTTTAAAACGGTGTGGGTAACACTGTTGGGAACCGTTGTCGGTGATGATCTGTCATATTTTGCATAGAGTGAAGATTCGGAACGGTAGGTCGAATCTTCTCCCTGAATGATCTGTACGTGATTTGCAACTCCGTCCGAAGCTGCTATAAAAGGCTTGTCGCTCAAATACTCTTCGTATGTAATCGAATCGGTAATTGCCTTCAGCGAAAGAGTCTTTATGATTAAAGGTTCATTCTCACCTGTGAGTTTTAACTCATTCTCACCCTTTTCGAAATAAAATTTGTAAGGTTCCTTGACATAACCTCTGTCATCTGCGAAGTAAGCCGTCTGCCAATCGTAAACCTCAACCTGCGTCGGTCTGATCTCGTTGCCCTGATTGTCGACCTTTTTTTCGCCGCCGTCTGTCCAGATTCTCGTAAAGGTAACACTCAGTGCGTCTTCAAAAGGAAGTTCACCGTTTATATAGACTCCTCTCTCGGCCGCAACACCTCTTGACTCCGGAAGCAGGTATTCCACATAAAGATTGTAAAAGCCGGACTCCTTAACGTTTACATTGAAGGTAACTTCCGAATTGACTCCCGTATAGAGACATTCGTCCACTCCTTCATAGTCTTTGTATAAAGAAACATCTCCCTCTGACTCATAGTCAAATATATCAATGATAACATCGCCTGCTGCGTTGACAGCATCGGCATGTTCCTCAATATATCCCGTATACGTATCCGATTTTTCAAGGCCCACGACATCCTTGGAAAGATCGGCGCCTTCATATTTATATGAAAAATTTTCAACCTTTCTGGAAGCCAAAATGACGCAGAGAACGGTAAATGCCGCAACAACTGCCAAGGCTATGAGAATCTTCTTTAACGTTTTGTTCATGTGTCGCTCCGAAGGCTTACGCCCATGTCAATTTCATATAGCTAAAATCAAAAAATCTATCACTTATGACTAAAAGTTTAATCGCTTTCGTAAGTTTAGTCTTGTAAGATTATGCTTTTTATTGCTCAATATTTGCTCAAAAAATATACAAATTGCCATATCTACTCAGTTTTTGCGAAAACATAGTACGCAGGCTTCTTTTCGTAATTCTCATCAAAAAGAAGAGGCATCTGGGCACGTGAGGTGTTGCTTCCTCCGCCTATGTCGGTTCTGCTCTGAAGCCATGAATACTTGTCAACTGTTCCCCAAAAGTTAAGTCCGGTTATATTCACGTAATCTTCCTTGTTTGCCGACTGCATGTAAAAATAAAGCATGAAATAACGTTTTCTGAGCTTTTCATTCTCGGCTTCTTTGCCGGCATCCGTTCCGTCGTAGTCAGTGCTTGCCTGAATATCGACTTCTGTAAACTGAACATTTCCGACCACTCGTGCATATGCAAGTATTGCGGCATTTACGGAAGTATCCGTCGGCGACTCCATTGAATAATGCCCCTGCATACCCATTGCGGTAATCCTTGTGCCGGTTCCCTTTTCTCCCTCTTTTTCTTTAATAGCAGTCAAAAGCTCGATAATCGACTTTTGCTTATTGATGTTACATTCGTTATAGTCGTTGTAATAAAGTTCAAGGCTATCCGGTGCGTACTTATTTGCATAAATAAAAGCATTGATGATGTATTCGTTGCTCTGATAGATGTGGTACCAACTTGAATTTGAACTGTGGGTATCGTTTGAAAGGCTTTCGGTGTCGGATTCCGCATCCGTCCTCAAACCGCCGTTATCGGAAATTGCCTCGTTTACGACGTCAAAGCCGTAAAAGAGATCCTTATATTTGCTGTCCTCACCTGTATAATAGGTAAGCATCGACTTTATGTACCACTCAAGTCTTTTGTTCATGGTTTCTTTGTCAACGTAAGGTTTTTCCTTGTCGTAGTCCTCATGGAAGAACCATTCGGGAGTCTGGGAATGCCATACAAGGACATGACCCCTGACCGAAATCTTTGAATCCGGATTTGCCTCATTCCAGGCAAGAATTTTATCAAGCATTGTGTCGGCTCTGTCATGGTAAAGTACCGGAACTGTCAACTCTTCATCATTGAAAATAACCGTTTCCGTTCCGGGACAGACGGAATTGCTATAGTTAAACATCGCATCCGGCTTCATCTCATTGCCCGGTGTGAATGCGTTAAATTCGGTAGTAATGATTTCCCAAACCTTTTCATCTTCAATTTCCGAAAGGGTTGCCGCACATCCCACTCTGCATCCGAGTTTCTCCATAACTCCCGCTTTTAATGTTGTTTCTTCCATGATTTCGTCGCCTTCCGTTGTTTCCGTGCTTTCCGTAGTACTTTCCGAAATGCTTACCGGTTCATTTTCCTGAATTATCGAGGCTGCAGAATTTGAAGTCTCTGAATTATTTCCTTCAGTTGTCTGACCGCATGCCGCTGTCGAAAGCAAAATAGCAAAACCCAACGTGCACGCAGCAAATCTTTTTCTTTTTTCAGACATTACACTACTCCTTTGACTTCCGCCTTAAGTCCTTAGGTTTTAATTAACCGTGTATTAATTTTAATCTTTTCTTTTTTTTTTACTCGCCAATGGATGCTAATGTTTTTTCAATTATTGCTTTTAATTCTTCTCAAATTTTGCTATTCTTAAATAGTAGTTTCCGCCAGGTTAATTATAAGGGGGTTTTAATGGCAGCATTTGAAGACGAGATTCCTGAATATAAATATTTTCTTTATAATAAGAACCACAACAATTTCACCGGCAGAAAGGTTACGGAGAAATTTGAAGATGTTTCTTTTTCCGAAAATACTTCTCACCGCATCTGGCTGAATGAGCAGGCGGAGAATTACAGCAATCACTGGCACAACATTCTTGAAATAGCAATTCCCCTCGAGAATTATTATGATTACAACGTTAAGGGTGAAGACTACCGGCTTGTTCCCGGAGACATTTTCATAGTCCCGCCGGGCGAGCTTCACTCAATCACGGCTCCGAGTACCGGCAGACGCTTCATCTATATGCTGAATATCGCTCCCATCAGCAAACTCAAAGGCTTTTCGAGTATACAAACTCTTCTTTCAAAGCCCATTCTTTTAAAAAAAGAAACCCATCCTAAAGTCTACGATGAAATTTATTCCCTTCTTATTTCAATTAGGAACGAATACTTTGGGGCGAGTGAATATGCCGACCTGTATATTGAATCCCTGCTCATTAATCTGCTGATTAAGCTTGGGGAAAATTACAATTCGGGCAAAGAACTCTTCCCTTCTGTCCGTCTTTACAAGCAAAAAGAATACGTTATTAAGTTTAATCAGGCTTTGGAATACATTGACACCCACTACATGGATGAAGTTACTTTGGAAGATGTTGCCGACAAAATCGGGTTCAGCAAATATCACTTTTCAAGGCTGTTTAAGCAGTATACCGGCTACACCTTCTGTGATTATCTGACCTATCGTCGCATTAAGATTGCAGAGGAATATCTTGCATCCCCCGATTATTCGATTACGGAAGTTGCCATGCTTGCCGGATTTTCAAGCATTTCAACCTTCAACCGCCTGTTTAAGCAGGTAAAGGATTGCACTCCTTCCGAATTCAGAAATAAAAATAAACTGTACGTGAATGAGCTCATTAAAAAAAGAGAGGTTTAAACCTCTCTTTTTTGCTAACTGTTAACATTGAAATAAAACTTTTTAAAGCTTGCCGATCCGCCGAATTCTTTCGTCGAATACATAAACAGACCGAACCTTGCACCGGTAAAATGATCGAGTGTAAAAAGAAGGTTGTGAGTCTTCCCGAACTTCACAAAGCTGTCACCCGATTCATAAAAGAAATCCGCCTGATCCTTTAACTCTTCGAAATTAGCTTTAATACATAGTTTGACAATAGGTCCGTCGATTCGTACCTTGTCAACAAGCACTCCCGGGAAATAGTCCACGGGACTTTTTTCTTTCATATGCTTTTCAATCGGCTTTACTATATTGACAAGGTAATACTCCCCTGTTTCCTTTGTGATGCCGATGAGTCCGTAGGCGCCTTGCAATATGCAAAGCCCCGCTACATCGCCTTCCCTGATATTTGTGGCATCGACGGTGACGATTGCCTCGGATCTCGGATAGACGCATCTCTGTGTAAGGGTGTTCCTTGCATGCGTCAAATTTACGCAAAGCTTGTCGGTCGTAATCGTATAACCCCTGACCGAATCCATGCTCCAAAGAGTGTCCTTTGGTCTATGGTTAAACTCCCAGCAATTCTTAAGCTTCGGCTTATTTCCACCCTCTCCGTCATGTAACAGAGAATCATCCGAGTATACCGGCTCGTAATGGTAATAAGGACGCGAGCTTGCAATATCGAGATTTTTTACTGCCTTTCCGTTCTTTCCGAATACCGGGAAATCATCCTTGAATTCGACCGGTACTACGACCGGAATACGGCCTGCCGCACCGTTATCTCTGAAAAGAACCGCATACCATTTTCCCGAAGGCGTATCCACAAGGCCGCCCTGGGCAATACCCTGATTGTAAAAGCCCATGTCGTCATTGAAGACTTCACCGCCCTTAAACTCTCCTTCAAGAGAATCCGATACATAGCAGTCTTCCGTACGTCTCTCAAAACCGGTTTTTAACCAATGGATAAAGAAAAGATAATACTTTCCGTTTATCTTCATGGCACACGACCCTTCGTATCCAAGATGATGTTCGGACGTATCCGTTACCAGAAGCCTGTTTAAACCGTCTTCCTTTACTGCCGTAAGATCTGAATTTAATTCCTGAATATAAATATTCGTGTTTCCGTAAATGATGTAATTCCTGCCGTCATCATCAAGTAAAAGCGAGCCGTCATAAAAACATCTGTCAAAAACAGCCCTTCTCTCCCATTTCCCGCAAATGTCCGTGGTGGTATAAATATACGTCTTTTCTGTCTTGTGGCTTATGAAAGAAGCAAAGAATCTTCCGTCCTTGTACCGAAGTGACGGAGCCCACATACCGCAGCCGTAATTTACTTCTTCAAGATCCAGTCTTTCACACGCATTGTCATCAAGGATGTCAAAGACATGATTGATGATTTCCCAATTTATAAGGTCGTACGAACGAAGTAAAACTCCGCCCGGAAAGAAATGCATGGTGGTACTCAGCATATAATAGGTATCGTCTACCCTTATGACCGAAGGATCCGGAAAATCGGCTTTTATAATGGGATTTACATCTGTATATTTCATAAACTGTCCTCAAAAATCTTAAACTATTCCGAAACCGAGTATCGTAACGTTTTTGCCTAAATCGGCAGGCACAAACTCAACAGTATGATTTGAAGCCTTTAATTCGGAAAATACAAGTACCGACTTTGCATGGGTCCAACCGACCTCATGCGGATCGTAGGTAAGCGTAAGCTCTCCGTCCTTGTAAACTTTAACCGCTCCGTCTTCAATCGATGCGGAATCTTTTATAATCGCAAACAGCGCTTTGCAATTGGTTTCAATCTTTAACGGTTTAAATCCTTCAGTTCCGCCCTTGTACATCCAGTTATTCGGAAACTGTAAAGTCAGATTAAGGTCCATATCCCGTTCCGAACCCTGAAGATTTGTATCGGTATAAATAAAACTTCCTTCATCAATTTTCAAAAGTGAAAGATTGGCTTTCTTGTCAACAAGCTTTACGTCTTCAAATTCACTGCCTATCGGTGATTTGGCATCCGAAATGTCAAAGTCTTCAATGTCAGCGGAATGATCCGCCTTCTCAAATAAATTGATAAGAGAATCCGCCATTATTTGATGTCCCAAATTATTCGGATGGAAGCAGTCATAGAAAAACTGTGCCTTACTGGCAATCCGTCCGTTTTCGGGCTTTAAATAAAACTGTTTTGTAACGGCATCCTTAATGCTGACCATCGGAAGCTTATATGAAAATCCCACAGGTGAAAGTCTTTCCTGCAGATTAAAGTCACTTGAAAATACCGCAAAAAGAAGTATAACCGCAGGATGTCCCGGTCCGTTGTAAGCCTTCCTCGCAAGCGATTCGAAACACTTGCCCAAGGTTTCATCTCCTGCATCATTAACCGCAAACTCGATTACGACAACATCCGGAATATTGGCTCCGTCTTTAAGTACATCCCTTTCGTAACGCAGAATTCCAAGTTCCGAAGAGGTCCCGCCAAGGCCTGCCTTGGTATATGAAACATTATCGTTAACCGACCTGCCCGCAAGCTTACAAAAGCCTTCAAATGCCTTATAAGCATAACAGTTTGTGTTGATGGGAACGGCCCCCGCCCCTACGGTAATCGATCCGCCGATAAAGGAAACATTTACTTTTTCCCCGTTACGTGCCTTCTCAATCGCTTTTTTTAGCCTACAGGTATTTCCCATATACATAAGGGAATTACCGATCATTTCTTTATACCCTTTTGAGGTAATGTCAACAGGCTCGTCCTCTTCTTCTTTCGGAACGTCAAATCCATCATTTAGGTAAAGCCGCACCGTTGCCTTTGAAATAAGTCCGGGCTTACTGAAGTGAAAACGTATCTGTCCGGGGATATTGTCATCTTCCGACCACCAAACCTCATTAAGGTCAAGGATATACTCCATCCCATCGCCCTTCACATTTAGTGAAAGAGTCGTGCCGCTTACGTAAGGATCGGTTTTCCCATACATCTGAAATGCAAAAAGAACGTCTCCGTCTCCGCCCAAGTCCACACTGACCCCGATGGAATGAACGAGCTTTCTAAAACCTTCGGTCGTCTTTAAAAGCTCAAGAATTCCTTCGTCGCTTATATTTCCGCAAAGCTTTGCCGCATCGATTAAGCGACCGTCGCTTTCATATATAAAGCAGATTCCGCTTCCGTCGCTTTGAGGTGAACCGGAAATCTCTTTATTTTTAATAATGCAAAAGCTTTGCCTTTTCTTTTTAGGATCTTTTGGTGCCTTTGGTCCCAAGATAGTCTCTGACATAATATCACCCCACTATTCTACCCCGCTTTTCTTTAAAGTTTAAATAAAAAAACAATAAAAATCTCACTACTTTTTGCCTGATTTTACTCACTTATTGCCATGAAATTGTGTTATCATGTTTGCATTGATATTTAGGAGGTTTTACATGTCTGAAGTAATCATCATCGGCGGCGGAGTCTCGGGTCTTTCTGCGGGAATATACGCTCTTAATAATGGTTTTAAAGCTACTGTAATAGAAAAGTGGATTTGCGCCGGCGGAAATTTAACCGGCTGGACGAGGCAGGATGTGCCGATAGATTTATGCATTCACTGGCTCACGGGTACCAATAAAAACACCGACATGTACAAGATGTGGGAAACCCTGGGAGCTCTTAACGACGGCATTGAAATATTAAAACCGGAAACCCTTTTTACGGTCGAATATGAAGGTGAAAGGCTTTCTTTATACAGGAGCCTTGATAAAACCGTTGCCGAAATGCTTAAAATTTCCCCTTCCGACAAAAAGAATATCCTTTCTTTCAAGAAAGCATGTGAAGCAATGGAAGGTTTCTTGGGAATTTACGGTCCTGAACATAACGCTAAATTTAAGGGCACGGATTTCTTACCCTACCTTCCGTCCCTGCTTAAATACTTTTCGCATTCAATCGGGGAAATTGCCGATTCCTTTAAGCATCCGCTTCTTAAACTCTTCATAAATTCGCTTATGGGAACAAAGTTCAATGCAATAGACTTGGCTTTCGTAACGGCAACCTTCGTGGGTGACAACGCGGATCTTCCAAAAGGGCTTTCAAAGCCTATGGCAGAAAGAATGACTGATTGCTTTTTGAAACTTGGCGGAAACCTGATTACGGGTAAAGAAGTTGCAAAGCTTAACAGGCAGGGTGAGCATGCACTTTCCGTTACCTTAAAGACAGGTGAAGAGCTCACAGCCGATGATTTCATCGTTACGATTGACCCTGAGCTTTTCTTTTCAAAGCTTACGGATGTTTCAATGCCGAAGGCGCTAAAGAAGCAATATGACAATCCCCATTACCTTTATTTTTCAAGCTACCACTTGGAATATGACCTTTCTCTCCCGGAGGTTGACTTTGAAGAAAATCTTTTCCTTCCTGTGCCCGAAGATTTACTTGAGGTAATAGGAAACCGCAGAATTATGGTAAGAACCTTTACCCAGGCTAAAGAAATGTCCGCTGAAGGCCATACCAACCTTCAGGTAATGGTTTACTGTCTTGAAGATGAGATAAATAACTGGATTAATCTTTATGAAAGTGATAAAGAAGCCTATAAGGCTTTAAAGACGCAAAAAGAAAAAGCAATAAACGAGCTTTTGATAAGGCGTTTCCCTGAATTTAATGGCAGGCTTAATCTTGTGGATATGTGGACGCCCGCAAGCTTTAAGAGATACACCTCTGCTCACATGGGCACTTACCAGGGCTTCATCAATCCCAAATGGAAGGCTCCGAAGAGAATAAATCCCGAAATAAAAGGACTTGATAACGTTTACCTCGGCTCCCAGTGGCTCATGAGTCCCGGCGGACTTCCCATTGCAGCGCTTACGGGTATGTGTGCGGCAACTGCGATAAGCAAGAAATACAATTCATAAACCACACTTGTTTGGAAATGCGTTTATGACAATGTAAAAGGACATCTACCGAAAGATAGATGTCCTTTTACTGCCGGCGGCGGGACTTGAACCCGCACGTTGTTGCCAACAACAGATTTTGAGTCTGCCTCGTCTGCCATTCCGACACGCCGGCATTTCACGCGACCAATAAATATTAACAGTTTTCAATCTGCCAGTCAATAGGCTTTACGCCATTTGCTTCTAAAAATTCATTGGCTATCTTAAAATGACCGCATCCGAAAAAGCCGTTGTAAGCCGACAGAGGGCTTGGATGCGCAGCCTCAAGCACTAAGTGCTTAGGGTTGTCAATTAAAGTTTTTTTATCCCGTGCGTTACGTCCCCAGAGGAAATATACAATCGGTCTGTCCTGCCTGTTTACTGCCTTTATAACCGCATCCGTGAACTGCTCCCAGCCTTTCCCTTTATGTGAATTGGCTAAGCCCTCCTGAACCGTCAGACACGTATTCAGTAACAGCACTCCCTGCTCGGCCCATTTTTCAAGAAAGCCGTTATTCGGAATATAGGTTCCGAGTTCGTCATGAAGTTCTTTGTACATATTCATCAAGGAAGGCGGAATCTTTACACCGGGCTTAACAGAAAAGCTCATCCCGTGTGCCTGCCCTCTTTCATGATAAGGGTCCTGCCCCAAAAGAACGATTTTTACGTCCTTAATCGAAGTATGCTCAAGAGCGGAAAGAATCTCATTTGACGGAGGAAAGATAATCTTTTCCGAATATTCTTTTTTCACAAAATCGTAAAGCTCTCTGTAATAGGGCTTTGCAAATTCTTCCTTCAGGTAAGGCACCCATTCATTCTGAAGCATTAAAATTGCCTCCTTACGGAAATCCCTTCTTTATACAGGTATTCCTTTAAATCTTTAATCGAAAGCTCATGAAAATGAAAAAGACTCGCGGCAAGGCACGCATCGGCATGCCCTTTTGTAAACGCATCCAAAAAATCTTCCTTTGAGCCTGCTCCGCCCGAAGCAATTACCGGAATATCCACGGCATCCGAAACAAGCCTTGTCAGCTCATTGTCAAAGCCGTTCTTTGTGCCGTCGGCATCCATACTGGTAAGTAAAATTTCTCCGGCTCCGAGCCTGCAAGCTTCCTTCGCCCATTCAATGGCATCAATGCCACAATCGATCCTTCCGCCGTTCTTGTAGACATTGTAGCCGCTTCCGTCTTCACGCTTCTTTGCATCAATTGCACAAACAACACACTGACTTCCGAACTTCTTGCTTGCCTCCGATATGAGGCTCGGATTGTTGATTGCCGCAGAATTTACAGCGCACTTATCGGCGCCGGCACGTAAAATCTTCTTGAAATCATCAACAGTTCTGATGCCGCCTCCGACGGTAAAGGGGATGAACAGCTTCTTTGCAACCTCTTCCACCATCTTCACTATCGTTTCCCTGTTGTCCGAAGAAGCGGTGATGTCAAGAAAGACGAGCTCATCCGCACCCTCGTCATTGTATAAAGAAGCTATGCTGACAGGGTCTCCCGCATCTATCAAATTTACAAAATTCACTCCCTTGACGACACGTCCGTTATTGACATCGAGACATGGGATTATACGCTTTGTATACATATCTATATCCTTGTAAAATTATCTAAAATCTTAAGTCCCACCTCGGAACTCTTCTCCGGATGAAACTGGCAGGCAAAGACGTTTCCGAATTCGATGGCCGCATGAACATCTACCCCATAGTCTGCAATAGCGGAAACAATGCTTGGATCCTCTGCCTTTAAGTAATAGGAATGTACAAAATAAACGTACGAACCTTCCTTTATGCCTTCAAAAAGCCTTGACTTATTCGGAAACTCAAGTGAATTCCAACCTATCTCGGGAACCTTTAAGCCTGAATCGGTAGGAAGTTTCAAGCACCTTCCCTTTAGGATGGAAAGGCCCTTTACACCCGGGCTTTCTTCGCTTTCTTCAAACAAAAGCTGAAGACCTAAGCATATTCCAAGGAAAGGTTTGTTTAGTGCGACTGCCTCTTTTATAACCGGAACAAGCCCATACTTATTCAGTTTGTCCATTGCATCCTTAAAGCAGCCGACTCCGGGGAGCACTGCTCTCTCGGCCTTTAAGATGGTATCCCTATCGCGTGTAAGGACGCACTCTTTGCCCAAATATTCAAAAGCCTTCATAACACTTGCTATGTTTCCGGCATCATAATCAATAACGGCAATCATCAAAAACCTTCCTCCGAAAGCATATCTTCAAGTGTTCCTTCACTTTCGCCTTCACCTGACTCAGGTGTAAATTCACCTATCGGTTCTTCATTTATGTCAATGTAATCCGTGTGATTTACTATCGAATAAACCTTCAGGGAATATTCGAGATCTGTTGCAAGCGCGTTTATTTCCCGTGCGTCTTCTTCGCTCAATCCCCAATTTTCATTAAGGGTACTGATGATTTTCGCATATTCGTCGTTAAACTCACTCGTAACGCCGAAGGTCTCGGCTGTCAGAAACCACTCGTCATAGTTGGCTACTGCCTGAAGAAGCTGATCAAGAGCTTCGCTTGGCATTGACATGTTCATATATGCCGTGTAAGCTGTGTACTTATGCTGAATCTTCAGTAAAATCTCGGATTTTTCAAAAAGTATCTTATCGCTTTCATTTAAGTCGGCACCCATAAACGTCTGGTAGGTGGTCTCATAATCGCCCTTATAAAAGGCCTTTCTTGCCGTATCCTTGCCTATTGCCGAAGGGATAAGCTTAACACCAAGTAAAATAAGTACCAGAATTGATAAAGCAAGTATAAACACGAGCCTTACATTCTTCTTTGAAAGAGGCTTTCCGGTGTCGATATCAAGCTCTAACGGCTTCTTTTCCTTTTTAGGCTTCTTTGCTTTCTTTTTTTTGTCCGATGAAGGCTTTTCTTCATCGTCCAAATCCTCTGATTCATCATCGGATTCAGAACTCTTAGCTTTGCCTTTCTTATCCTTCTTGTTTTTCTTCTTATCCTTTTTTGAATTTTTTTCTTTATCTATTGCATCAAGAATTTCCTGGTTCTCACCCGATGCGCCTTCCGCATTTGTCTTTGTGCTCGAAGGGAGTACCAAAAGATCTTCTTCCGGCTTTACTTCCTCGGTATTCTCCTCTTCCTCTGCGGTCAGGAAATTGATAATCTTTCCAAAGAAAGTTTCTTTCTTCGGTTTTTCTTCTTCACCCTCGGTCTTTTCTTTTTTCTTGAAATTAAAAAGTTTTTTCTTTTCTTTGGTGGTTTCTTTAACGTTTTCATCATCGGAAGAAGCTTTCTTTTCTTCCTTTGCGTCGTTCAACCTTTCCTCTTCTTCCTGCTTTTCGACCGCATTATTTAAGAAGTCCAAAAGCTTTTCGTCGTCGGAGATATCCTCACCTGTGGAAGAAACGCTGTCGTCGCCAAACAAATCCATTCCGTCAAGGAGACTGTCAGCGGAACTTATATCTTCTTCCGAAACGCTTTCGGTTTCATCCTTAAAAAGATCAACGTCCAAAGAAACATCACCTAAAGACTCTTCCCCTGAAGCGACCTCATCCAAAGGTTCAATAGCCGCATCCCCTCCGCCTAAAAGTTCATTTAAAGATTCATCAAAAGATGCGTCATTTATTTCCTCGGTGTCAAAGATTTCGGACTCTAAAGTTTCAGGATCTAATACCTCGGTATCATAAGCATCAATATCTATTGTCTCAGTATCTATTGTCTCAGTATCTATTGCCTCAGTATCTATTGCCTCAGTATCTATTGTCTCAGTATCTATTGTCTCAGTATCTATTGTCTCAGTATCTATTGTCTCAGTATCTATTGTCTCAGTATCTATTGTCTCAGTATCTATTGTCTCAGTATCTATAGCCTCGGTATCCGAATCGGCAATATCCGATATTTCGGTATTTAAGCTTTCATCCTCCAAAGACTCATCATTCGCATACGCCTCCGCATTGTCAAGAAGCGAGGAAATATCTATCTCTCCCGAAAAATCATCCTTTAGCAACGAATCCATGTCTGTCTCAGGCGCTTCGTCGGAAATTACATCTTCTGGAATTACATCATCGGAAATTAAATCTTCAGGAATTGCATCTTCGGAAATTACGTCCTCGGAAATGACGTTTTCCGGAATTATGTCATCTGAATTTATTTCTTCTGGATTCATTTCATCTAAATTTATTTCATCCGAGTTTAGTACCTCCGAATTCATTTCCTCGTTATTATCTAAGTCGGCGATTATATCATTCAAGCTGTCATCAACAAGATCCGCGGAGTTAGTCTCTTCGGAAAATAACGGTTCATCAACTGTATCCGAAACAGTATCATCTTCGGGAATTTTTTTCTCTTCGGTCACCGTATCGTCTTCAACCGAATTTGAATATTCTCTTACCCTTTCAATTGCCGAATTGGGATTATAAACATTTTCGTTAGCCTTAAGAAGGCTGTCCAAATAATCTTCATTGTTGCTCATATTGTTTCAAATCCTCTATAAAAATTCACAGATACTTTATTTTACCATGTGGCTAAAGGTTTAACAATAAAAAGGGGAAGGCCGAAAGGTCTTCCCCTTGAATTCGAGATTAATTTTATTTATCCATTACAAGACTGTCAATCGTGCTTACAAGCTTGCCAATTTCGGGCTTTGATAACTGAGCGTTTGCACCTAAAGCTTCACCCTTACGTCTCATTTCTTCATTGATAAGTGATGAGAAAATTACAATAGGAACATTCTTGAAGGTATCGTCATCTCTTAAAAGCTTTGTAAGTCTGTGACCATCCATCAAAGGCATCTCAATATCGGTAATAACACACTGCACAAAATCATTAAGCGTACCTTCCGTCTTACACTTCATGATGAAATCATATGCTTCCTGCCCGTTTTCGGTATGTGTTACATTCGTATAACCGGCCTTATGAAGTGAATCAACTATCAACTTATTTAAAAGCATGGAATCTTCCGCAATAAGTATCGGAACTCTGTTACGAGGTCTGTCCCCGAGAGTTGAAACATCAAGAGTTTTAAGTCCTGTTTCGGGATTGATATCCGTAACAATCTTTTCAAAATCAAGGATAATAATAAGCTTGTCATTTATCTTGATAATACCGGTTGAAATACCGTCCTCGGTCGTTGAAATGGTAGCTCCGGGTTTGATAATGTCTTTCCAGGAAACCCTGTGAATTCCGACAACCTGATCAACATGAAAAGCAATATCAAGTTTATTGAAATTGGTGATAATGAACAGTCCGCCGGGCTCCGATTTGCCGCGCTGCAGGCAATTCTTTAAATCAATAGCCGTAATCATCGTATCTCTGGGCATAAAAATACCTTCAATCGAAGGATGAGCATTGGGAACAGGAGTAACCTCCGCATAAGGGATGATTTCACGAATTTTTGCTACGTTTATGCCATATGAATGATTGTCAAGAATAAACTCAAGGACTTCAAGTTCATTGGTGCCGTTCTCCAAAAGAATTTTTGTATCCATTAATATATACTCCTATCCGTGCGATGCACATAAATATGTGATTTCTTGTTAAATTATAACATACAATATTGCGATAGCAACAGAATATACTTAACATTTGTGGAAAAAGAATATTTATGTGACGCTTATTTTCGTAAAAATTATATAAAAGCAGTAACAACGTTTAATTAACAACAAAAAAAAAGAAGCAAATGCTTCTCCTTTTTCTTGAAAATTGGATACAGAACAGAAAATTAAATATTACCTAAGAATAACATCATC
>CAVJJQ010000011.1:0-37689 GCA_963649755.1 bacterium
AGGGCTTGCCTCTCCCTTTGGGAGAGGTGGCCGAGCGAAGCGAGGACGGAGAGGGCTTGCCTCTCCCTTTGGGAGAGGTGGCCGAGCGAAGCGAGGACGGAGAGGGTGAGGACGGAGAGGGCGAGGACGGAGAGGGTGAGGACGGAGAGGGCGAGGACGGCGTGAGCTTTTTTTGCCCTATGGTTATTTTAACGGCGTTGGTTTATAATCATTCTGTCTGCATTTAGGAGAGAAAGCTATGTCTGTTAAGCGTGAGGACATCCACAATTTTAAATATTTTGAATACGGCGAGGCCTTTTACGGAAGCGACAAGGGGTTACGGTATCGAATCGGAATAGAGCCGCTTGAAAATGTTTTTTATGCTTCGAAAGAGGATAAAGAAAAACACACGATAAAAGCCTACGTTTGGTCGGAACCGTTTAATTTTTCGGTGACAAAGGACAAGCTTTCAAAGGAGTTTTCTTTTTCCGAGGAAGGCGTAAAAGAGGCGGTTTCCTGGATAAATGAAATGCGCGACAGCGTTGTAAATAAATAAGAGAGGGTTTTATGTTTTTTAAAAAGAGTAATTTTGTTAAGTCTGTAAGCAGAGTTCATTATCTGATGGACCTTGAAAATGTGCAGTCCGAAGGCTTTAAGGGATGCGAGGAGCTGAGAGAAGAGGACATTATTCACATTTTTTATACCGAAAATTCCAAGAAGGTCGATCTTGATATTGTTGCAAATCACGGAAAGGCACATCTTGAGACAATAAAAGTTGCAGCCGGCAAGCAGTCGCTTGACATGCACCTCGTTTCGTATCTGGGTTATTTAATAGGCCTTGATAAAGAAAAACTCGACGAGTACGTGGTCATCAGCAAGGATACGGACTTTGACAATGTCATAAATTTCTGGAAGCAGTCGGGCATAGAAGTTTCAAGACGTCACAGGATTGATAAAAATTACGTGCCGAGCCAAAGTGAGCTTAATAAGCCAAAGACCGGGAAAAAGACATTAAAGCCTCAGAGTACAAAGAAACCTGCGGCTAAACCGGTTGCCAAGAAGCCTGCAAATCCAAAGCCGGCAGCGGTTAAGAAAGAAACCGCCAAAGCAATGCCCAAGCAGGCAGATAATGCTTTGAACGTAAAGACGGATATAAAGCCTGAAGTCACAAATACCGAGTTAAAGCCGGAAATTTTGAATGTAACGGAAACTGTAAAGCCGGATTTGAAGCCGGAGACCGTAAAACCGGATTTTAAACCGGAAACTGCACAGACAGATGCAAAGGCTGAATCAAAACCCGCAACTTCAAAGACTGATGCAAAGGTTGATTCGAAGCCTTCAAATAAAGACATTCTGCAAATACTTACCGATGCGGGATTTACGAGCGATATTACGAGCTACGTGGTCCCTTTGGTTGGCGCGAACAAGGGAGAGTCTAACAGCAAACAGCTTATCTACAGGCAGATTATTTCCAAATTCGGTCAGGCAAAGGGTCTTAACATTTACAATCATATCAAAAAACATATATAGCTAAGAGGGGAATTGCTGATTAAGGATAAGGATAATTATGAGCAATTCAAATAAAAATATAAAAGAACTTGATATGACAAGGGGAAACCTTTTCAAGCAGATCCTCGTGTTCTGCCTTCCTCTTGTTCTTGCAAATTTACTTCAGATGCTTTTCAACGTATCTGATATCGTGGTAGTCGGGCAGTTTGCCGGTGCATCGGCACTTGGCTCCGTAGGCTCCGATTCGCAGCTTGTGTCGCTGCTCGTTGATTTTTTTCTCGGAATGAGTACGGCGGTTAATGTCTTTACGGCCAGATATTTCGGCGCAAACAGTGACAAAGATGTACATGAAACCGTACATACTTCATTTTTGATACTTATGTCGGCAGGCATTTTTTTTGCCTTTTTGGGCGTGATTTCCTCGCCGGCCATTCTTTCACTGATGGGCACCAAGGAAGAACTCCTTGACGGGGCGGTGCTTTACCTTCGGATTTACCTCTACGGTATTCCCGGAACGGCGCTTTACGACTGGGGTAATGGCGTTCTTTCCGCAATCGGTGACACCAAGCGCCCGCTTATTTACCTGTTTATCGCAGGCGTTGTAAACGTAATACTTAACCTGACACTTGTCTGCGGCTTTAACATGGGAGTTGCCGGCGTTGCAATTGCAAGTGCGGTAAGCCAGTGGATTTCGGGACTCCTTGTTCTTTTTACACTTTTAAGGAGCAATGCGTCCTACGGATTTAAATTTAAGGATGTAAGATTTTATAAAGAAAAAACAAAAAAGCTCTTCTTTATGAGCTACTTAAACGGCTTTCAGTTCGCCATCTACCAGATTGCCAATATCATCATTCAGTCGGCGGTAAATACCTTTGACACGATTACGGTTGAGGGAATCGCGGCGGCGGCAAACGTCGACGGAATAGTCTATACCGTGATGACTGCGTTCTACACGGGCTGTTCAAGCTTCATAGGGCAGAATTACGGAGCCGGCGACAGGAAACGTATGCTTAAAAGCTACTTCATTTCGATGGGCTATGCTTTCCTAATTGCGCTTGTGATGGGAACCGTTATATTTGTGCGTCCCAGATTCATACTGAGCCTGTTTACAAGTGACGCTGCTGTAATTGAAGCGGGAGTCCTGCGTATGAAGATAATGGCCGCGTCATATTGCATCTCGGCGTTTATGGACTGCACGACCGCAGCTTCGAGAGGCCTCGGGCGGACTGTCGTCCCGACAATTTTAGTAATTTTGGGTTCCTGCGTATTCAGGGTAATCTGGGTCGCAACCGTATTTGCACACTTTAAAACGGTTGAGTCACTGTTCTCGTTGTATGTATGTTCATGGATACTGACGGCGGCAATAGAGATGATTTATTTCTTTTGGGCGTTTAAGAGGGACACAAAGGATATGAAGCCAATTACGGCATAGGAGGATATGCTTAATTCAGCCTCTTTTTAAACCGCATCATGCAACTTGAAACTTAAATCGATTGGAAAGGTATATGAAGAAAGACAACTTTTTTAAGAAAAATTTTTTACACAAACCCACGGATGCTATCGTCATGGCAGTCTTTTTGTGCCTGCTTGTGATGTGCCTTATTCCGCTTTACAGGCTGAGTTTGTATTCATGTCCGTTTGCGGATGATTACAACTACGGAATATTCGGAAAAAGAGGAATAGAGGCATACGGAGGCGTTATCGGTGCCATAAAGGGAGCGATTACGGGTGCAAGGCAAATGTGGTATGCCTGGCAGGGTACGTATGCATCCATTTTCTTTATGAGTCTTGCTCCGGTTATCTTCGGCGAAGAATATCATTTCATCGGCTCAATGTTCATCATCACCATGATCACCGCGGGAACCTTTACATTTACAAGTGTAATGATGCGAAAGGTTTTTAAGGCAGAAAGACTCAGTACCGTTTCTGTTGCGGCAATGATCACGACCTGTGTGCTCATGTTTATGTACGAAACACAGCAGGCGTTTTACTGGTACAACGGCGGTGTTCACTATGTGGCGATGCACGGATTCTTTCTGTTGATGCTTTCATCGGCAATTGTGCTTGTAAAGTCGGAAAAGGTTATAAAGAAAATTATTTTTGTACTCGTGACAATGGTGTTGGCCTTTGTAACTGCGGGGGCAAATTTTGTAACCACGCTTCAGGGGCTTTTGGCGATTTTTGCGATATTCATTATTTCCCTTATTATTTTCAAAAACAAAAGGGCTTTATATCTGATTCCTTCATTAATAACGTACGTTTATGGATTTTACAAGAACGTTTCGGCACCGGGAAATGACAAAAGAGCAGTTTACTTTACTACAGGTTACGGCCCGGTTGAAGCAATACTTCGCTCGTTTTTGGAAGCTTTCAAGGCAATTCCGGGATACACGCGTTTGATTGGTCTTGCCGTAGTGATAATGGCGATTCCGTTAATACTCAATCTCGTAAAGAAAGCGGATTTTTCGTTTAAGTGGCCGTTCCTTGTTCTTTTTCTTTCTTTCTGCTTTTATGCAACGGGATTTACACCGAGCCTTTATGTATTCGGGAATGCGGGAATCGCAAGAACGCAAAACGCGGTCAAAATCACCTATATGGTGCTTCTGTTTATAAATGAAATTTATTTGCTCGGCTGGGCATCAAAGAAATTTGAAAAAGCAGAGGAATTGGCAAAAATCGGGACCGGCTGTTGGTATATGTGCTTCGGAATTTTGTTCTTTGTGATTTTTTGTTTCGAGAGCAATCAGGCCGGCAACTATTCGGCTTACGGAGCATATTACTATGTGCATACAGGCGATGCCATAAATTTCAGAACCGAATATTTGGCGCGAATTGAGCACGTTAAGGAAAGCGGAGCTGATGTTGTTGTTTATCCGTATGTATTCAAACCCTGGTTTTTGTACGCAGGGGAAATCAGTACGGAAGCGGACAATTTCGAAAACAATGCCATGGCTGCTTTCTATGGAAAAGACAGTATTGTGCTGTACGACGATACAAAGGATTAAAGGTTTGTTTTTGCAATGAATTTGTCCTTGTACAAGAAGCTTTTAATCTTGAAATTTTGTATTATCTTGGGAGTAAGGAAAGAAAGGACATAAATGGAACAGTATGATGTAACGGGAATGAGCTGCGCGGCGTGTCAGGCAAGGGTCGAAAAGGCTGTCAGCAAGGTACCCGGCGTAACATCCTGTGCGGTGAGCCTCCTCACAAACTCGATGGGAGTTGAGGGAAGCGCATCGGAAAGCGAAATTATTAAGGCAGTTGAGGACGCGGGATACGGAGCTTCTAAGAAGGGAGCGAAAAAGAACACTGCTTCCTCTTTAGATCAGACTGATGCTCAGATTTTAAAAATTAGGAATCGTCTGATCGCTTCGGTGAGTTTGCTCATTCCTCTTATGTATGTCTCAATGGGGCATATGATGTGGTCCTGGCCTGTGCCAGGGTTTATGCAGGGCAATCACATCGGTATAGGACTTTACGAAATGCTTTTAACCATAGCGGTTATGGTGATTAACGGGCATTTCTTTGTAAGCGGATTTAAGGGTCTTGTTCACAAATCTCCGAACATGGATACCCTGGTGTCGCTCGGTGCGGCAGCATCCTTTGGCTACAGCACTTTCGTGCTTTTTAAAATGACTGTTCTTGAAAGCAGGGGAGATTTCGAGGGCGTTTCGGACCTAAGTATGGATTTTTATTTTGAGTCCGCCGCAATGATACTTACTCTTATTACGGTCGGTAAGCTTTTGGAGGCAATTTCCAAGGGACGCACCACGAATGCGCTTAAGAGCCTCATTAAGCTTAAACCTCAGAGTGCAAATGTAATAAGAGGGGATAAAGAAACAAACATTCCGATAGAGGAAGTAAGGGTCGGAGATATATTTACGGTCAGGCCGGGAGAGAGTATTCCGGTTGACGGAATTGTGGTAAAAGGCGAAAGCGCGGTAAACGAGTCTGCGCTTACCGGCGAGAGCATACCGGTTGACAAGGCCTTAGGCGATAAGGTTTCTCAGGCTACCATAAACGAATCCGGCTACATAGAGTGCAGGGCGGAAAAGGTCGGAGAGGACACTTCACTTTCCAAAATTATTCAAACAGTAAGCGATGCTGCCGCGACAAAGGCGCCCATTGCAAAGGTCGCGGACAAGGTTTCACTTGTGTTCGTGCCTACGGTTATATCGATTGCGGTTCTTACCTTTATCATTTGGATATTGTGCGGAGAAAGCGTTGGCTTTGCGGTTGCGAGAGGCGTTTCTGTACTCGTAATAAGCTGTCCGTGCGCTTTGGGACTTGCTACTCCCGTAGCCATCATGGTAGGAAGCGGAGTCGGTGCCAAGTCGGGAATCATGTTTAAAACGGCTGCGTCTTTGGAGGCAACAGGCAGGGTAAATATCGTATGCCTTGATAAGACGGGTACGATTACAAAGGGTCAGCCCATGGTTACGGGACTGTATCCTCGGGAAGGCATTTTAAAAGACGAACTCTTGAAGCTTGCATACAGTCTTGAAATGGGCTCCGAACATCCGCTTGCAAAGGCGATAAATGACGAAGCCGTATCAAGAAAGCTCACGTCTTTTGAAACGGAAGGGTTTAAGGTACTTCCCGGAAACGGAGTGGAAGCTTTGATAGAAGGGAAAGAAGCGTTTGCCGGGAGTAAGGATTTTATATCGAGCAAGATAACTCTTTCAAAGGAAGATGTTGCTTTATCACTCAAGCTTTCAAAAGAGGGCATGACACCGCTTTTCTTTGTCCGTGAAGGGAAACTTATCGGTATTATTGCGGTTGCCGATATCATAAAGGAGGACTCCGGGGACGCAATAGAAAGCCTTAAGAAGCTTGGAGTTCATACAGTGATGCTTACGGGAGACAACGAGGTGACGGCAAAGGCCATTTCCGAAAAAGCGGGAGTTGATGAGGTGATTGCCTCGGTAAAGCCTGATGAAAAGGCATTGTACGTTAACCGTTTTAAAGAAAAGGGAAGCGTTGCGATGGTCGGAGACGGCATAAACGATGCACCGGCACTGACTGTAGCGGATATCGGAATTGCCATCGGCGCGGGAACGGATGTCGCCATCGATGCGGCGGATGTCGTACTTATGAAGAGCAGCCTCACGGACGTTGCGGCCGCAATACGTATCAGCCGAGCAACCTTAAAGAACATTCACGAGAATCTGTTTTGGGCGTTTTCTTACAATTTAATCGGAATTCCGCTCGCCGCAGGTGTGTTTATAAATTCCTTCGGCTGGAAGTTAAATCCGATGTTCGGGGCGCTTGCAATGAGCTTTTCGAGTTTCTTTGTCGTTTCAAATGCACTGAGACTTAACCTGATAAAACCCTATAGCGGGAAACATGACAAAACGATAAAAAGTGCATTTAAAGAAGACGATATTTCTGGTATAAAGAGTAAAAGCGAGGAGGACACAATGGAGATCTTAGTTAACGGAATGATGTGCGCTCATTGCGAGGCGCATGTAAAGAAGGCTTTGGAGGGCCTT
The DNA here is from genome assembly GCA_963649755.1 of bacterium. Classification (GTDB taxonomy): domain Bacteria; phylum Bacillota; class Clostridia; order Lachnospirales; family Lachnospiraceae; genus UBA1258. Next base: position 6,981 of record CAVJJQ010000011.1, read on the forward strand.
GACGGGGTGAAGGAGGCAACCGCGGATCACGAAAGCGGAGTTGTTACCTTAAAGACCGAAAAAGAAGTTTCAATTGATGCCATTAAGGCTGCAATTGAGGATGCAGGGTATGAATTTAACGGCGTAAAGGCCGATTAAAGAAATGTTGCGGGGCGAATGAATCAGATACCCGGTAACGTAAACATTACTTTATTATAAGGAGAACGGATATGGCAAAGCTCTATATCAATCCAAAGGTTAAGAAGGGACATATCAATCCCGAAACCCAGGGTCATTTCTCAGAGCACCTGGGGAGATGCATCTATGAAGGTATTTTCGTAGGAAAGGATTCGCCGATTCCGAATGTAAACGGAATGAGATGCGATGTCGTTGAGGCCTTGAAGCAGATCAAGGTTCCGGTTTTAAGATGGCCGGGCGGATGCTTCGCTGACGAGTACCACTGGAAAGACGGTATAGGACCGGTTGAAAAGCGTAAGAAGATGATTAACACCCACTGGGGCGGAGTAGTAGAGGACAACAGCTTCGGCACCCATGAGTTTATGGAGCTTACACGCCAGCTCGGCTGTAAGACCTATGTAAACGGAAACGTCGGAAGCGGAACTGTCCAGGAAATGAGCGAATGGGTTGAGTATATGACCTTTGAAGGTCTTTCACCCATGAGCACGATGCGTGCGGAAAACGGAAGCAAGGAGCCCTGGAAGGTAGATTATTTCGGAGTAGGCAATGAGAACTGGGGCTGCGGCGGAAACATGCTTCCCGAGTACTATGCAAACCTTTACCGCAGATATCAGACCTATGTACGTAATTACAATCCCGACAAGCCTATTCACAAGGTATGCTGCGGAGCAAATGCATCCGATTATGAGTGGACAGACAAGGTAATGGGAACCTGCTTTAAGGGATCGGGAGACAATCACGGCTTTATGGACGGTATCTCCCTTCATTACTACACTGTTCCCGGCGGATGGCAGAACAGAGGACAGGCAACGGTCTTCGATGAGAAGAGATGGTATGAGACCTTAAGCGCTACGCTTTTTATGGAACCCTTACTTAACAATCATGAAGCCATCATGAACAAATATGATCCCGACAAGAAGGTCGGCCTCATTGTCGATGAGTGGGGTACCTGGTACGATTGCGAGCCCGGCACAAATCCCGGATTCCTCTATCAGCAGAACACCATTCGTGATGCACTTGTTGCAGGTATCAACTTAAATATCTTCAATAAGCACTGCAACAGGGTAAAGATGGCAAATATCGCTCAGATGGTAAACGTACTCCAGTCAGTACTTCTTACCGACGGCGCAAAGATGATAAAGACACCTACCTATCATGTATTCGATATGTACAAGTATCATCAGGATGCAGAGCTTCTTGAAAGCTCAATCGAGACAGAAAAGATCGGTCTTGAAGAGAAGTTCATGGTACCTAACCTTACGGAGTCCGTATCCCTTTCAAAGGATGGTCATATCCACGTAACGGTTACCAACCTTTCAATCGATACTTCCTATGATATCGACGCAGTACTTACCGAAACCGAGATTGAGTCCGTTAAGGGCGAAATCGTAGGCGGAGAGATTCACATGCACAACACCTTTGACAAGCCCGAAGAAGTCACCGTACGTGCTTTTGACGGAGCCAAGGCAACAGGAAACAGCATTAAGTTTACGATTCCCGCAAGCAGTGTGCTGCATTTGGATGTGACTGTTAAGTAGAAGAAGTAAATCAAGCCGGACTCAGAAAGAAACGGAGCGTTTTCTTTGGACGCTACGGAGGCGAGACCTAAAAATCGTGGAGGCCGTACCCGAACACGATTTTTGCATTGACGGGCTCGCCGGAGTGGTCAGCGCATCCGAAAACGCGAGTTCTTTCTGAGGCCGGCGTTTTTTACATTCTCAGGACGCGAGTTCTTTCTGAGCCCGGCTATTCTATGCCTACATAGCAAAACCCCCGAAGGATTATCCTTCGGGGGTTTTTAAGCTGATGACGGGAATCGAACCCGTGACCTCCGCCTTACCAAGGCGACGCTCTACCGACTGAGCCACATCAGCCCGACCAAATGATATTATCATAGGTCGATAGTAATGTCAACAGAAAATTTATTGCCCTTCGGCAGAAGCTTGAGCGGCGACTGCGGCAGCCTGAGCCTGCTCGATTCTCACCTGATATTCCGCCTGCTCCTGAGCAAGGGTTTCTTCCCAACCGGGTGTCGAGAAGAAGGTTTCATCGTGGTGGCAGTAATTCGTGGTGGAAACCGTGCTCGCAGAGGTTCCGGTTCCCAAGGGATCGAGTTCCTCGGCAATTACGCTTGAACCTTCCCAAAGAGATTCATCTTCCACAAGGTCTAGTGTTACGGTTCCTTCGTAAGCGAAAGGACAAAGGTCTGTTGCCACAAGATTGTCGTAACCGCAAATCCTGCCGGCATAGTGAACATTGCAATATTCCGTAGGAACGGTGTCTGTCGTAAAGTATTCGCTCTTAATACAACCGTCACAGAGTCCTGCTACGGGGAGAAGACCCGATTGTGAGCAGACATCCGCTTTGACTATGTCTGTGGGAACCGAGAAGCCCGTGTCTTCAAGGCCTTCGTGAACACGTGTCATAACGGCCTTAAACATGGTCTTTGTGGCTTTCTGTTCTTTGGTGGTAAGCACTTCATTGTTGTCAAAGCCTACCCATACGGTTGCGGTGTAGTAAGGGCTGAAACCTGCAAGCCAAACGTCACGCTCATCCGAAGTGGTACCGGTCTTGGTGGCAATTGTCATACCCGCAACTCTTGCATCGGTTGCCGTACCCTTTGTAGTGGTATCAATCATGGCATTTGTAAGGAGGTAAGCAGTCTGAGGAGTGATTACCTGACGCGTTGTCTGCTCTCTGTTGTCAAGTATGATATTTCCGTCCGCATCTTCGACGTAAGTATAAAGAATAGGCTCAATATATTCACCGCCGTTTGCGATTGTCGCATAGGCTGCGTTTAATTCAAGGTTCGTAACGCCGTTTGTGATACCGCCGAGAGCAAGGGGCTGTCCGATATCGGTGAAGATCTGGTCGCCTACCTGCTTGGAATCGGTAAGGGTTGTAAATCCAAAGTTAAGGAGATAATTGTATCCAAGCTCGGGTGTGATTTCGGTAATCGTCTTAACGGCTACAATGTTCAAGGACTGGTAAATTGCCGTACGTATACTCTGTATGCCGCGGTAGGTCTCGCCGTACCAGTTTGCAACGGGAGTACCGTCAACGTAGTTGAAAGGAGCATCCAGATATACCGAAGCCAGGGTCTTGCCGCAGGCATCGATGGCGGGAGCAAAGGCCGCAAGTACCTTAAAGCAGGAACCGGGCTGTCTGGTAGACTGTGTAGCACGGTTTAAGGTACGGCTTGCTGTTTTTTCTCCCCTTCCGCCTATCATGGCAAGGACATGTCCCGTGTGCTGGTCTTCGATAGTGAAGGATATCTGAGGCTGAGGGGTTATTGTAACGGTTTCCGCATAAACCTCATCACCTGTTTCAAGAACGGAAGCCGTGTATTCTTCGATATCGGCATAGATCTGTTCTTTATCCGTGTATATCATGTTGAACTTTGAGTTTGACTGTTTAAAGTAAGCGGAGAACATTTCGGAAGAGTGGTTCTCAAGCGTTCCGTCCGCTTTCTGTATGGTAAGTCTGTAATCAAGAAGCCATTTGTCGACACCGAGATAATTGTCGGGGTTTGCAAATTCTTCATCGCAGATAGCCTGAATCTCCGAGTCCATGGTCGAGTGAATCGTAAGACCGCCGCTGTACATGAGTGAGTATGCCTGATCGGAAGTGTAGCCTGCGGCGATTAAGTCGTCTTCCAACTGCTCGGTCAGCGCGTCTACAAAGTAGGATGCAACGGAAGCATCCTCGTTGGTAATTTCATTTGCTTCCTGAATACGATCATAAACATTGTCATTTACCGCCTCGTCGTATTCGGCCTGGGTGATGTAACCCAAATCAAGCATCTCGTCAAGAACGGTAACCATACGCTTGGCGTTATTCTCGGGATGGGTAATCGGGTTGTATTTTGAAGGGTTCTGAGTGATGGAAGCGATAACCGCACACTCGGAAAGGCTTAACTCCCAACAGTTCTTGTTAAAATATCGTAAAGAAGCGGCCTGAACACCGAGGGTATTCTGACCCAGGTTTATCGTATTTAAATAGGTAGTAAGAATGGCATCCTTTGTGTAAGTCTTTTCAAGCTGTACTGCCAGGTACTGCTCCTGAATCTTACGTTTAACCTTCTGCATGGTACCTTCTTCGGTTGCCCAGTCGGTAAAGACGTTATTCTTAATGAGCTGCTGGGTAATGGTACTTGCACCCTGTCCCAGGGCTCCGTTCTTTATCGCCGAAAGACCTGCACTCATGATACGTCTGATATCGATACCGTTGTGCTGGTAGAAACGCTTATCCTCGATTGCCACAAAGGCGTTCTTCAAATTGTCGGGGATTTGCGAACTGTCGACAATGATTCTGTTGGCGTTTGAACTTACCAGTTTGTAAATCTGATTCCCGTCGGAATCGTATACAAAGGAAGCACGCCCGGTAGGGGTAACGTTTATGGTGGAAATATCGGGAGCAGAGGAGAGGATACCTTTAAATACTCCGATTCCCACAGATGCTCCGACTATTCCTATGCCTATAACGGCAACGCACAAAAATACGGCAAGGTAAAGTAAAAACTTTCTCGCCCATTTGGGACCGCGTGCGTTTAACGCAAGCTGTTTTGCACGTATGCCTTTTCTTCCGTAATCCATATAAAAGCCTCCGATAAGGATTATATTTATAAATAAGAAATTTCTCTGCAATGTTAACCTATGCATTATAGCAAATCGGTATTAAAAATAGAAGTCGGATAAGGAAAAGTTCACAAAAACATAAGATTCTGGGTTATAATAAATCCCATGAACGAAGAGATACGTGTACTTACGGAAGGCGGAACGGCCGAAACGGAAATGAAAAAATCGCGCTTCATAGCCTACACGGAGCCGGTAAATACCGAAGAAGAGGCAAGAAACTTTATAGAGACCGTTAAAAAGAAACACTTTGATGCGAAGCACAATTGCTATGCCTATACGGTGGGTTTAGACCCCGAAAAAGTAAAATATTCGGATGACGGAGAACCTTCGCAAACTGCGGGACTTCCGATATTTACCGTTTTAAAGGAATCCGGGATAAAGAACTGCTGTATAGTCGTGACCAGGTATTTCGGAGGTACGTTACTTGGTACCGGCCCGCTTTCAAAGATGTACAGGGACACCGCAAAAGAAGGTCTTTTGAATTCAAAAACGGGTGTTATGAAACTTAGTGCCGAGTTCAGAATCGATTGTGACTACGGTGACGGCGAGAAGGTAAGGCGTTTCCTTGAAAAATCGAAGGGCAAGCTTTTAAATACCGTCTATACGGAGAAGGTTTCCTTTCTTTTTCGTGTTCCCACAGAGTGTGAAAAAAGTTTTACCGAGGGTATTACCTCGCTGACTCTCGGGAAAGTGATACCCGAAAAAATTTCGGAAGGTCTCTTTCTTGACACAGACTCATGATTGGAAGATAATTACGAATGTTCGAGGGATTGCTTAAATAAGTACGCGGCAATCCGATTACAGACTCCCAAAGCAATTTTAGAAAGGTGGTGGTTTTATGAAGTCAATAGTATCTACTGACAACCCTCTTCCCCGAGCGACAAGAGTAAAAACCACAACTGAAAAGGAGAAATTGCTATGGATGAGATTAAGGAGTTATTAGAAACCAAGCAGTATACCCGTTTACGCCAAAAGCTCTCGGAGCTTTATGATGCCGACATAGCGGCGGTTCTTGAGGAGCTTCCGGAAGAGGACATGGTCAAGGTCTTCAGGATACTTCCGAAAGATACGGCGGCGGATGTGTTTGCTTATCTTGAGGTCGATCACCAGCAGATGATCATCACCTCTCTTTCGGAACGTGATGCGGCGAATATTATCAACAACATGATGGCTGACGATGCAGCCGATTTGTTTGAAGAAATGCCCGCAAACGTTGTAAAAAAGCTTTTGGCTTCGGCTAATCCGGAGACCAGACGCGACATAAATCACCTGCTTAAATATCCCGAATCCTCGGCCGGAAGTATTATGACCGTCGAGTACGTCGACTTAAAGGAAGACCTGACGGTATCGGAGGCTCTTGAAAGAGTTCGTAAGATCGGAATGGATTCGGAAATAATAAATACACTTTATGTGCTTGATAAGGGAAGAAGGCTTGTGGGCTTTTTGACCCTTAGGAAACTGTTGCTTGCAAAGCCCGACGAAGTGGTGGGCGATCTGATGCACGAAAACGTTGTTTCCACAACAACGCTTACGGACCAGGAAGACGTTGCAAGACTGTTTAAAAAGTACGACTTTACCGCGATGCCGGTCGTTGACAATGAAAACCGTATGGTCGGAATCATTACCGTCGACGATATCGTGGACATCCTCGAAGAAGAGACCACAGAGGATATCGAAAAGATGGCGGCTATCGTGCCGTCCGACAAGCCATACATGAAGACAAGCATTTTCGAAACCTGGAAGAAGCGTATTCCGTGGCTGCTTCTTTTGATGGTTTCGGCAACTTTTACGGGGGCAATCATCACTAGGTTTGAGGATGCCCTTAGTGCATATGTGGTGCTTACTTCCTTTATTCCCATGATAATGGATACGGGCGGAAACGCAGGCGGACAGGCAAGCGCAACCATTATCCGCGGACTTTCACTTGATGAGATTGAGTTTAAGGATTTCTTTAAGGTATGCTTTAAGGAAATAAGGGTTGCAATCGTATGCGGTTTGACGCTTGCGGCATGCAATTTCCTAAAGCTCATCCTGCTTGACGGAATCTCTGTTACGGTTTCAATGGTGGTGTGCTTAACACTTGTTGTGACAGTTACCATAGCAAAGCTTGTGGGCTGCATACTTCCCATGCTGGCAAAAAAAGTCGGCTTCGACCCGGCCGTAATGGCGAGCCCCTTCATTACGACAATCGTGGATGCACTTTCACTGCTCATTTATTTCAGATTTGCTACGGTGATTTTGGGTATTTAAGAAATTATTAAATGGTAATAAAAGCCTTGAGGTAGTACCATATAGTTATTAAAAACCACAAGTGGAGCCTTTATGTATAAACGCGAGAAACAAAGCTGGCTCAAGCATTTTGACTTTACTTTGCTTGATGTTCTTTGTACACAGTTTGCTTACATAATTGCATATTGTCTTAAATTCAGGACACATTCGCTTCCTTATGCCAATGAATGGTACGAACGCCTGGCCATTGTAATGGTCTTGGTCGAGATTCTTGTTGCTTTCTTTACCGAAGCCTACAAGGATGTTTTGCGTCGGGATAAGGTTAAAGAATTAAAAAGAACGATTATCAACAGTTCTTTAACCTACTTCATGGTTATTCTTTATATATACAGTGCGAAGCTTGCAGAGGCTTATTCACGTAAGGTACTGTACGGTTCATGGATACTGTCTATTCCGATTTGCTATTTGGCAAGGCTTATTTGGAAGAGTTTTATCCGCAGGAGAGTCGTCGAAGACAAGAACAGAGCGGTTATGGTACTGCTTGCCTCAAACAGTGAGGTCGAAAGCTGTATCAGGGAATTTGAAAGAAACAGATATCGTAATTTTGTGGTAAAAGGCATTGTCATAATGGACAAGGACCGCAAGGGCGATGTGATAAGAGATGTACCGGTTGTCGCAAACGTAACGGATTTTCTCGAATATGTGCGAACTCACGTCGTAGACGAGGTGTTTATAAACAGTAACGATTTAACGGTAAGCGAGCATCTTTCCGACCAACTTCTTGAAATGGGCGTAACGGTTCATTTTAAGATAATGCATGAACACGGAATCGCTTCCAACAAGGAAGTTGAAAAGATTAACAATTATCTCGTGCTTACTTCGAGCATGAATATTGCAACCCCCAGACAGCTCTTTTTAAAGAGAGTCATGGATATAGCGGGGGCATTGGTGGGACTTGTTTTTACATTGATAGCTTTCATAATCTTTGCCCCTATTATCAAGATTCAATCTCCGGGACCCGTGTTCTTTACCCAGACGAGGGTCGGCAGAAACGGACGAAGATTTAAACTCTATAAATTCCGTTCCATGTATACGGATGCGGAGGAGAGAAAAGCCGAGCTTATCAAAGACAATAAGATGCAGGGCAATATGTTCAAGGTTGAGAACGATCCGCGAATCATTCCGATCGGACATTTTATGCGTAAGTATTCGATTGACGAGCTCCCTCAGTTCTTCAATGTACTGAAGGGTGACATGAGTTTGGTCGGAACCCGTCCTCCCACAGAAGATGAGTTTGTTTCATATGAAGCGCATCACAGAGCCAGACTTGGCATAAAGCCCGGAATTACCGGAATGTGGCAGGTAAGCGGAAGATCGGATATTACGGATTTTGAGGAGATTGTCAGTCTGGACACAGCCTACATTTCCAATTGGAATCTGGGTATGGATATAAGGATTCTTTTTAAGACGGTTTTGGTCGTATTAAGAGGAAGCGGGGCCGTATAATGAATGATTTGAGCATATCGATAGTTGCTTACAATGATGAAAGTGATGTTAGAAAAGCAGTGGAGTCCATCGAAAGGTGTACTCCCTTGCTTTTATCCAAAAAAATATTTATTGTTGACAACAGTACCGCGGATAACGGACTTGAAAACCTTTCCAAAGAGTATGGAGATGTCTGTTACATTAAAACGGGAGCAAATTTGGGCTTTGGAAAAGGTCACAATCTGGTGCTCCCAAAGCTTGATTCCAAATATACGGCAATTGTAAATCCCGATATAATTCTTACAAGCGATGCGTTTACTTCACTCATCAAATTTATGGAAGAAACGGACGCGGGAATGTGTGTGCCGCGGATTACGGACGAAAACGGAACACTTTTAAAGGTTTACAGGCGGGAACTGACTCCTTTTGATATGTTCATCAGGATGTTTGTTAAAATAGGATTTAAGAAAAGGAAAGATTATCATACCATGCAGGATATGGATTACGATAAGCCTTTCAGGGTGCCTTTTGCACAGGGAAGCTTCCTGCTGATAAAGACGGAACTTTACAAAAGAATCGGCGGATTTGACGAGAGGTTTTTTTTGTATATGGAGGATGCAGACCTTTGTAAGAGGGTAAATGAAGAGTCAAAGCTCCTTTATTGCCCGTATGCTTCGGTAATTCACAAATGGAATAAGGGCTCACACAAAAGTCTTAAACTGTTTGCCTGCCATGTTAAATCAAGTTTTAAGTATTTTAAAAAGTGGCGCGGTTAGACTTTGAAGCGCAAAGAGAGTATAATGTCGGTATGAAAAATAAAACTGATGACGGTCAGATGGATTTTTTCGGACTGTTAAGTGAATATACGGACGATCAGGGCGCAACCGTGAGGGTCAGGGAACCGAAGAGGAGTATTGTTTCCCGGGAACCGGACAGAGACTTCGTGCAGCTTACGATTGATTTCGGAAAGAAGGCGGAGCCGGAAAAGATTGAGCCTGCAAAGGAAGAGCCTAAGAAGGTCGAACCGGAAAAGATTGAACCTGAGAAGATTGAACTTGTAAAGCCTGAGCCTGTAAAGGAAGAGCCTAAGAAGGCGGAGCCGGAAAAGATTGAGCCTGCAAAAGAGGAACCGGGTAAGCTTGAATCTAAAAAGTTTGAAATTACAAAGTCTTGCGAGGGAAAAACTTCGGGTGGCAGGAAGCAATTGTTCAAAGACTGCTCACGATGTTGGTGTCACGACTGCAAACACAACCTTTACAATGAGGCCGTGCCGAGGGAACTTGCCGGAAGGATGATTCCGTGCCCCGCCTGCAAGACCTGCAAAGAAGAGGGAAGCGCGTCTTTATGCGAGATCGGAGATGCCAAAGAGGGCTGCAGATTGAGAGCACTTGAGGAAGGAATTATCATTCCCGAAACAGAGGAGATTTGACGTTTATGAAGATAATTGTTGTAGGATGCGGAAACGTAGGCTCAATGCTTGCAAGAACGCTAAGTGCGGAAGGACACAATATAACCGTGATAGATTCAAATCCCGTCACGGTAAAGGCACTTTCAAACGAGCTTGACATAATGACGATAACGGGAAACGGCTCGACACTGGAGGCGCTTGTAGATGCCGGCGCCGAGAGCGCAGACCTTTTGATTGCCGTTACGGACTCGGATGAAAGAAATCTTTTATGCTGCTTGATTGCAAAGAAGTGCGGCACGAAGAACACAATCGCCAGAGTCAGAAATCCCGAGTACAAAAATGAAATCGAATTTATAAAGAATGATTTGGGACTTTCTTTGTCCGTTAATCCGGAGCTTTTCGCAGCAGATGAAATCGCAAGGCTTGTAAAATTCCCCACAGCCATTGAGATTGACGCATTTGCGGGAGGCAAAGTCGAACTTTTAAAGTTCGAGGTTTCAAAGGACAGCCCCATTTGCGGACTCGTTCTTAAAAACTTAAAGAAGGATTTAAATTCCGAAGTTCTTATATGTATCGTCGAAAGAGGCAACGAAACACTCATCCCGACCGGTGACTTTACGCTTTTAAAGGGCGACAAGGTTTCCTTTATAGCATCCGGTAAGAAGGCAGTTGAATTCTTTAAGGCCATTAAGATGAGCCAGGGAAAAATTCGCGCCGTCATAATCGTCGGCGGAGGGGAAACGAGCTTTTACCTTGCAAAGAAGCTTCTCGCAAGCGGTGTTCAGGTTAAAATCATCGAAAAGGACAAAAAACGCTGCGAGGAACTTGCGGACGTATTAAGCGATGCCGTCATCATAAACGGAGACGGAGCCGATAAAGGATTGCTTGGCGAAGAGGGTCTCGATCGGGCCGACGCGTTTGTTTCTTTATCCAATCATGACGAAGAAAATATCATGATGTCGATTTACGCAAAGAAGGTAAATCCGCGCATCAAGATCATTACTAAGGTTCACAGAAACGCCTACGATGAAATCATCAACGATTTAAACATCGGAAGCATCATAAATCCTAAGCTCCTGGCGGCCGAGAACATCATCAAATACGTACGCGCCATGTCAAATACCGGTGATTCCAACATGGAGACGCTTTACAGGCTTAATGACGGACGCGCCGAGGCAATGGAGTTTACCGTGCGTGAGACTTCGAATCTGGTCGACCGACCGCTTTCGGAGCTTAAGCTTAAAAAGAACGTAATTGTCGCTTCCATAGTGAGGAAGGGGCAAATCGAAACTCCTAAAGGCTCGAGTGTTATTAAGGTCGGAGACAAGGTCATAATCGTTACGACAAACACCGGTTTTGACGATATCAAAGACATTTTGGCGTAGGTATCTTATGAATAAATCAATAATCAGATTTATATTGTGCAAAGTACTGCAATTTGAAGGGATTTTCCTGATACTTCCCTTTATCGTTTCCCTATTTTATGGGGAAAAAGAAGGGCTTGCCTATTTGTCGGTAGGGGCACTGTCGCTTCTGATTGGGACAATCGGATCCGTCTTTAAGCCAAAGAGCAAGGTATTTTATGCGCGCGAAGGCTATGTCGTGGTTTCACTCGCATGGATACTTTTGTCCGTAGTGGGAGCATTCCCTTTCTTCATCACAGGAGAAATACCTTCCTATATCGATGCCTTTTTTGAAACCGCGTCGGGATTCTCTACGACCGGTGCATCCATACTCACCGATGTGGAGACCCTTTCATATACATCCATGTTCTTCAGATGCTTTACCAACTGGATAGGCGGCATGGGCGTTTTGGTATTCATAATGGCTGTTATTCCATTGTCGGGAAGCGCGAATATGCACCTGATGAGGGCTGAATCACCCGGAGCGGACGTTGAAAAACTGGTTCCGAAGGTGAAAAACACCGCGACCATCCTTTATGGGATGTATATCGTTCTTACGGTGGTTTTGTTCGCCGCTTACCTGATTGCGGGGGTGGGAGTGTATGATTCCTTTATTCTTTCTTTTGCCACCATGGGCACGGGCGGATTTTCAAGATTAAATGACAGTATTGCCGGATATTCGGTGTCTGTCCGCATTATTACGGCAATCTTTATGCTGTTAGGCGGTATCAATTTCAATGCTTATTTTCTGTTTTTAAGCAGGCGTATAAAGGATTTCTTCAGAATCGAGGAAATCAGATATTATTTTTATATGATAATCGTAAGCACTGCCGTTATTACGTTTCAGATCAGAAATATTTATCCTACATTTAAGGAATGCCTTTCAAAATCACTGCTCCAGGTCATAAGCGTAGTGACGACGACGGGCTACACCGCAGCGGATTTTGATACCTGGCCGATGCTTTCAAAAACGATAATCATGATACTCATGGTGGTGGGCGGTTGTGCCGGAGCCGCAGCCGGCGGAATTAAAGTATCACGCGTTATCATTCTTTCGAGAACGCTTAATCGTGAACTTTCGCATTTAACTCATCCAAGAAGCATCAGAAAAGTAAAGCTTGATTCAAAATCCGTGGGAGAGGATACGATAAAGAACGTTTCGTCGTTCATCTTCGCATACCTTCTTTTGGTAATTGTATCAACACTTTTGATAAGTATAAACGGCTTTGATTTTACGACGACATTTACTTCGGTAATTACTTCGGTGGGAAATGTAGGCCCCGGTCTTTCAATGGTGGGACCCATGGGAAATTTTGCGGAGCTTTCCGCATTCAGTAAGCTTGTTCTTTCTTTTGACATGCTTGCAGGACGCCTTGAAATATTTCCGATGCTGGTATTGTTCTACCCGGGAGCATGGAAGAGGTCATGAAGAAACAAAGATTTTTGTTTTGGATCATATTGCTCGTCCTTGCAGCCTGCGAGTTGCTCGTGTCGTGGAAAGTTGACGGATTTTCCGACTTTTATGTGGAAAAGGTCTTTCCGATATTTTTAAATACATACGGAAGGATCAGTGCACTGTTCCCCTTTTCAATCGGAGAAATGCTGATTTACGGGGCAGTCGTCTATACCGTTTTCACAATCGTAATCTGGATGTGCAGGTTTGTGCATTTCGTGGACGGAAATGACAGGCTTAAGCGTTTTTCAAGTGGTAACTCAAAGATTTTCTTTAAAATTTTAATTTTTATCTGTCTCGTTCAGGTTCAGAATTGTTTCGTTCTTTATCATACTTCTACCCTGTATGAGGGTACGGAAGCCGAAAGCTACGACGGTACCAAGGATGAGCTTGTCGCTTTAAGGGAAAGGCTTGCGACAAGGGCAAATGAGCTTTCCGTTACCTTTGAAAGGGATGAAAACGGTGAAATTATCTATGACGGAGACATGAAGGAAACCGCAAAGGCGGCTATGAAGAGTCTCGGGGATGAGGCTGAGAGTAGACTCGGAAGTGCGGATGAAGAGCTGCTTGATAAGAAGCTTTCGCTTCTTTCGGGATTTTATTCAAGCCCTAAAGCCTTTTACAAATCGGATTTTTTCAGCCAGCAGTATATCAAGGGATATTATTTTCCTTTTACCTTGGAAGCAAATTACAATGACCTTATGTATATTGCAAACCTTCCGGACACCATGTGCCATGAGCTCAGTCACTTGAAGGGCTTTATCTATGAGGATGAGGCTTCGTTTATCGCCTATCTTGCCTGCGCCAATTCGGGAGACGATTTTTTTGAATACAGCGGCATTTTAAACGCCCTCTCGTATGTAGATTCGGAAATAGATAAAGAAGCATCCGCGGATGAAAATTTGGCAGGTTTACTCACGGCAGAAAACGATTATGTGCGTTTTGACAAGACCTTCCTCATAAGCGAAGCCTGGGCAGAGGTCGAAAGTGATGCACTTATAGACACAAAGAAGGTTTCGAAGGCTTCCGACACCTTCCTTGATACGAACCTTACGCTCAACGGCGTTTCGGACGGGATAGTTTCGTATTCGAGAATGGTGAAGCTGTTACTTAAGTATTACAGATGATACCGGATTGCTGCGTGTTTTGTCATGCGGGCCTGCATCGAAGTTTTAATTATTCCAATTTCGATATCATTATATTTGGATTTTGGAGCATTAAACATGGTAAAAGAAGAAATAAGATTAAGAAGTGTAATACTTCACATACTTGATTCATCGACGGGCGAGCCGGTTCTTTCCGACGATGTGCTCGAAATGGGTTCGGAGCTTTCGGATTTCATAAAGGAACATATAGCGAAGATTTTTTCGGGAGACGATTCGAAGAAGTGTGAGTTTCATAAGAGCGAATCCGAAATTTACAAGCTCTTAAATGAGTACGATGATGAAAACTTTATTCCAATCAGCAAGGATATAGCAAGTTTTCTTTATACAATTATGAATGCAAATCCGGATATACCTTCGGCAGACCTTTTCATAGTCAGGTTTACAAGCGATTCCCTTGAGTATCTTGCAATTTTAAAGATGAATTACAAGGCAATGTATACGCACAGATCGATTCCGGAAAATGATTTTGTGAGAAATGAAGTTTACAGTTTCAAGGAACTTCTTCCGAAAGAAGGACAGCGTTTAAGCGAAGCCTGCGTAATAAGGCTTAACGATTTAAATGTATGGCTCATTGAAAAGAAAGCCGAAATTAACGGAAAGAAGGAAGATTACTTCAGCGAGCTGTTTTTAAAATGCCGCACCAAGCTTAGCGACAAGAAGAAGCTTACCCTGGTGCAGAAGGCAATAGAGAGTGTAAACACTCAGGCTTTTGAGGAAGCCTTCAGGTATGAGCCTCAGATGAAGGCAAAGGCCATCATCAATGAGGAACTTGACAAAAACGGAGGATTCGTGGTGGAAGAGCTCGGAGACCGGGTTTTTGAAGGCAGGGAGGATTTGAGGACGGAGTATCAGAACCGTCTTGAAAAGTACAATATCGTAAAAGAAGATGTACTTCCGCAAAGCGAGTCCACCACAAAACGCTTTAAGAGACAGCTGCTTCTTACGGACACAGGAATCGAAATTAAGATCCCAATGGAGCAGTACGAGTCGGGAAACGTCGAATTTATCACAAATCCCGACGGCAGCACGTCTTTGACCATAAAGAACATCGGGAATATCAATGCTAAATTTTAATGCTTAAATGACCAAGCTGATATAGCGGCCTGACAAAATATGGTTTGATTTCGTCAGATGAATCGGAAAACGTGCGCGGCACTTGTAAAGGAGAAGTTATATGGGAAATATGATTGACTATGTAAAGAACATGGGCAATTTTGACTTTACAGAGGTGCCCTTCCAAACGGAGGATGCGCTTGTATTCAGCGAGCTCTGCTATCTTAAGTTTGACGGAATCGTTGAAGGTCAGAACGGGAAGAGTGTTTCTTTATCCGAGATTGACAGATTGCCTGAAAAAGAAAAACTTTTCTGCATCAAAGCCTATGAAAAGGACAACCGTGCATTGTTCAAGGCACTTACGGAAAGCATGAGATTTAAGAACCTAACGCTTTCCGATTATGTAAATTACGTAGACAGAGAATCCGAAACCCAGTTTAGTGCAATCATGTTTACTGTTTCGGACGATGTGCATTTCATTGCTTTCAGGGGAACGGACGAAACGATGTGCGGCTGGCAGGAGGACTTTAAGCTTGCACTTAAGAAACCCATTATCGGGCAGACTTTAAGCACAGCATATATCAATACAATTGCCGAAAGGATTAGAGTTCCTTTCTTTATCGGCGGACATTCAAAGGGCGGAAATCTGGCAATGTATGCCGCTATGTGTGCGTCGGATCTTGCAAAGAATCTGATTACAAAGATTTACAGTTTCGACGGCCCGGGCTTCAGACCGGAATTCCTGGATGAGATGGAAGCGGGGGATTTCAAGTCAAAGCTTGTAAGCGTTATTCCGAAGTCTTCGCCTGTGGGGATGCTGTTAAACAGTCCCGGTGAATATACGGTCATAGAGGCAAAGTCGGTGGGTGTGCTTCAGCACAATCCTTATAACTGGGTGATCAATAAGGATAATAAGCTTTCCGAAAGTTCGATGACGGAGCAGCATAAGATGTTCATGAAGTCCATGAACGAGTTTATTCTTTCTTTGGACGAGGAGTCGCTTTCGAAGCTGACGTTACTCTTGTGCGGGGCGCTTGATGCCACAAACGCAAGCACGACGGAGGAGTTTAAGGCAAATGCCGGGAAGCACACGAAGGCTTTGATTGAGGCGGGAAAGGCACTTGACGATGAGTCAAAAGAAATGGCGCAGAAGTTTTTAAAGACTTATACGGAAATAGCCGGCGATATGATAAAGGAAAATTTCCAAAACTGGTACAATTCGGTTGTGGAGAGTTTCAAGTCAAGGTAAGATTTAAAACGGATTGTCGGACAGAAACAGCCTACTAATGAGACTGTCAGAAATGTAAGCGTTTACAACTGTTCAATAATTGCAAAGTTTTTTGATGAAAACGAAAAGAAACTTGCAAAAATGTTTGTTATGATGTAACTGTTCAGAGCCAAGCAAATTTGTATAAAATCGCGAGTTATGCTTGCATAAACGAGTGTATTTTTACAAATTTATTTGGCGAGATAACCGCATGAGCAGAAAATCGTGTTTTGTACGATTTCTGCGAATGAGGGTCTGGATAGTTACATATTTATTTTAAGGAGGTTACAGTATGGAGGTAAGAACTGCGTCAAGTCCCAAGGACATGAAGAATTACGATACCAAGCGCTTGAGAGAAGAGTATCTGATCGATGATCTTTTTAGGCCCGACGAAATCAAGCTTGTATACAGTCATATTGACCGTATCATTACAGGTTCGGCAGTACCGGTTAAGCCGCTTAAACTTACCGCAGGCGAGGAGCTCAAGGCTGAGTATTTCCTGCAGAGACGTGAGATGGGAGTGATCAATATCGGTCCCAAGGGTTACATCACCATTGACGGAAAGCGTTACGAGGTCGGACACAAGGAAGCAATGTATATCGGAATGGGTGCAAAGGATATCGTATTTGAAAGCGATGATCCGAAGAATCCCGCAAAGTTCTATATCAATTCCGCTCCCGCACATATGACATATCCCACAAAGCTTATAAAGCTTGAGGGTACGCCTTCGGAAGATGTAGTAATCGTTAAGCCCGAGAATAAAAAGGAACTTGGATCCTTAGAGGAAGCAAACCATCGTACGATTAACAAGTTCATTCTTCCCGGTCAGGTAGAGACCTGCCAGCTTGAAATGGGTATGACTCACTTGGAACCCGGTTCGGTATGGAACTCGATGCCCTGTCATACACATGACCGCAGAATGGAAGTTTATTTGTACTTTGATATGGATGATGACCAGATGCTGATGCATTTCTGCGGCGAGCCCACTGAGACGAGACACATCGTCATGCACAATGAGCAGGCCGTTATTTCACCCAGCTGGTCCATTCATTGCGGATGTTCCACCAAGAACTACACGTTTATCTGGGGTATGGTAGGCGAAAATCAGGACTTTGATGATATGGATGATGTAAGACCCATAGATTTAAGATAAAGAAAAAGGAGGATTTAAAAATGAGCAACATTCTTGACAAGTTTTCACTTAAGGGTAAGGTAGCATGGATCACAGGTGCTTCCTACGGACTCGGCCTTGCATATGCAAAGGCTTATCATGAGGCAGGAGCCAAGATTGTATTTAACGATATCAAGCAGGAGCTTGTAGACAGAGGCTTAGAGGAATACAAGAAGCTCGGAATCGAAGTTTACGGCGCAGTTTGCGACGTTACAAAGGAAGATCAGGTTCTTAAGTTCGTAGCCGATGTTAAGGAAAAGGTCGGTTCCATCGATATCCTCGTAAACAACGCAGGTATTATTAAGCGTATCCCCATGACCGAGATGTCGGTTAATGACTGGAACGCAGTTATAAATGTAGACTTAACCGGTCCCTTCATCTGCTCAAAGGCAGTTTTGCCCGATATGATCGAAAAGGGTTACGGAAAGATTATAAACGCATGCTCCATGATGTCAGAGTTCGGACGTGAGACCGTTTCCGCATACGCAGCTGCAAAGGGCGGCTTAAAGATGCTTACCAGAAACATCTGCTCCGAATACGGTCAGTACAACATTCAGTGTAATGCCATAGGACCCGGCTACATCGCAACTCCTCAGACAGCACCTTTACGTGCAAAGGGACCCAACGGCGAGATGGCTCCTTTCGATCGTTTCATTCGTTCGAAGACACCCGCACAGAGATGGGGACGTACGGAAGACCTTATGGGACTTGCCGTATTCCTTGCTTCTCCTGCATCTGACTTCGTAAACGGACAGGTTGTTTATATCGACGGCGGTATCAGCGCTTATATCGGACAGGATCCGAGCAACCTCGATGCATCGAAGTTTGCCGATGAAATCGAAGAAACACCCGATATCAAGGTTAACGACTGATAATGTTTCCCAAGGGCTTTAAGCCCTTGGATTATAGAGGATTATTTATGAAGATTGCACTTATAAATGAAAACAGCCAGGCTGCAAAGAACTCCGTAATCGAAGCGGAGCTTAAGAAGGTAGCCGAGGCTAAAGGACATACCGTATACAACTACGGCATGTATTCGGCAGACGACGAGGCACAGCTTACCTACGTTCAGATAGGTATTCTTGCGGCGGTTTTACTCAATTCAAAGGCAGCCGACTTCGTAGTAACGGGATGCGGCACGGGTGAAGGCGCCATGCTTGCCTGCAACTCCTTCCCGGGAGTAATCTGCGGACATGTTGAAGATGCTTCCGATGCATTCATGTTTACGCAGATAAATGACGGAAATGCAATTGCAATGCCTTTTGCAAAAGGCTACGGCTGGGGCGCAGAGCTCAACTTAAGATATTGCTTCGAAAGACTTTTTGAGATGGAAGGCGGCGGAGGCTATCCTCCGGAAAGAGTCGTTCCCGAGCAGCGCAACAAGAAAATCCTTGACGAAGTAAAGACACATACCTACAGAAATATCTGTGATATCTTGAAAGAACTTGACAGAGACCTTGTAAAGGGAGCACTTTCCACCAAGGGCTTCAAGGATTATTTCTACGACAATTGCAAAGACGATGAAATTTTAAAGACGGTTAAAGAGATTCTTGCATAAATAAAAAGGAGAATTTTATGAACGACGTATTAAAGAAAATAGCCAATATCGGTATTGTTCCGGTTGTGGTACTTGACGACGCAAAGGACGCAAAGCCTCTTGCAAAGGCTTTGATTAACGGCGGACTTCCCTGTGCTGAAGTTACTTTCAGAACCGCAGCGGCAGAGGAATCAATTAAGATTATCGCAAAAGAATATCCGGAGATGCTTGTAGGTGCGGGAACCGTTCTTACAATCGATCAGGTAGACAGAGCCGTTAACGCAGGCGCAAAGTTTATCGTAAGCCCCGGATTCAATCCCAATATCGTTAAATATTGTATTTCAAAGAACATTCCGGTTTGCCCCGGCACGAACAACCCTTCCAATATCGAGGCAGCACTTGAGCTTGGTCTTGATGTTGTAAAGTTCTTCCCGGCAGAAGCATCGGGCGGAATCGAAATGATCAAGGCTATGGCAGCTCCTTATACGAATGTTAAGTTCATGCCTACAGGCGGTATCAATGCAAAGAACATCTGTGATTACCTTGCGTTTGACAAGATTATTGCCTGCGGCGGTTCATGGATGGTTAAGAAGGACCTGGTAGCGGCAGGTAAATTCGATGAAATCGAAAAGCTTACCGAAGAAGCAGTACGCACCATGCTCGGTTTCTCACTTCGTCATATCGGTATCAACTGTGAAGACGGTGACAAGGCTGAGAGCGTTGCAGACTCCTTTGACAATCTCTTCAGCTTTACGAAGAAAGTCGGCAATTCATCGGTATTTGCCGGTGTTGAAATCGAAGCAATGAAGAAGATCGGCCGCGGAACCCACGGACATATTGCTATCGGTACGAACTCCGTTGCAAGAGCAAAGAATTATCTTGAAACCGTTAAGGGTGTTAAGTTTATCGAAGATTCCGCATGCTACAAGGGAGAGAAGCTTACAGCTATCTATCTTGAAGGCGAAATCGGCGGATTTGCAGTACATCTTGTTCAGAAATAATCGTGTAGGAGGAAATTTAAATGGCAAAGGTTATTACAATGGGAGAGATTATGTTAAGACTCTCCACACCCAATTTTGAAAAGTTTATCCAGGCTGACGAGTTTGATATCAACTACGGCGGCGGTGAAGCAAATGTGGCTGTATCACTTGCAAACTACGGATATGACGCAGAGTTCGTAACTGCAGTTCCCAACAACGAAATCGGTGAGTGTGCAATCGCAGCACTCAGGAAGTACAATGTCGGCACAAAGCATATCGCAAAGTGCGGCGAAAGACTCGGTATTTATTATCTTGAGAGCGGTTCTTCCGTACGTCCTTCAAAGGTTGTTTACGACAGAGCTCATTCATCAATTTCAACAGCTACCGAAGAAAACTTTGATTTCGATGCTATTTTCGAAGGCGCCGATTGGTTCCACTTTACAGGAATCACTCCCGCACTTTCCGATTCAGCAGCAGCTCTTACAGAGAAGGCTTTAATCTGTGCAAAGAAGCACGGCGTAAAGGTTTCCGTTGACTTAAACTTCCGTAAGAAGCTTTGGAGCTCAGAAAAGGCACAGAGCGTTATGAAGAACCTTATGAAGTACGTTGATGTCTGCATCGGCAATGAGGAAGATGCAGAATTGGTACTTGGTTACAAGCCCGGTAAGACCGACGTTACAAGCGGTGAGCTTGAACTTCAGGGATACAAGTCAATCTTCGAGCAGATGGTTGCAGATTACAACTTCGAATATTGCGTATCTTCTTTAAGAGAGTCACATTCCGCATCCGACAACGGTTGGTCAGCTTGCATTTACAGCGGCGCCACAAAGGAATTCTATCATTCCAAGAAGTACAATCTTCATCCCATCGTTGACAGAGTAGGCGGCGGAGATTCCTTCGCAGGCGGCGTTATCGCAGGTCTTTTGGACGGTAAGGACTTTAAGGCAGCTCTTGAATTCGGTGTTGCTGCTTCCGCATTAAAGCACACCATTCCCGGCGACTTTAACTTCGCTTCCCGCAAAGAGGTTGAAACTCTTGCAGGCGGAGATGCTTCAGGAAGAGTTCAGAGATAATTGTGTAAATTTTAGATTAAATGACCCGTCGCTTTCTAAAAGCGACGGGTTTTTTTCATTAAAAAGAAGTGGTATACTTCTTAAGTAACTTTATTTCCGGGAGACGATATGAGTATATACGATAAGCTTAACGAACAGCAGAAAGATGCCGTTTTTACCGTGGACGGACCGCTTTTGATACTTGCGGGAGCGGGAAGCGGAAAGACAAGCGTTATCACACACAGAATAGCTTATTTGATAGATGAGGCAAATGTTAATCCGTACAATATCCTGGCCATTACCTTCACCAACAAGGCGGCAAAGGAAATGCGTGAGAGGGTAGATAGGATTGTCGGATACGGGGCGGAACAGATTTTTGTTTCTACCTTTCACTCCATGTGTGTCCGCATTTTAAGAAGATTTGCGGACAAACTCGGTTACGACAATAACTTTACGATTTACGACACCGATGATCAGAAGCAGGTCATCAAAGAAGTCGCAAAAAAACTTGAGATTGATACAAAGATTATTAAGGAAAAGGCAATTTTAAACCAGATTTCCGCATGCAAGGACGAACTCGTCACGCCGGAGCAGTTTTCACTTGAATCGATGGGCGATTTTTCAAAGAGAAAGATTGCACAGGCTTACACGGAATACCAGCGAAGCCTAAAGAAAAACAACGCCTTTGATTTTGATGATCTGTTAATGAAGACGGTTGAACTTTTCAAGGCAGAACCCGAGGTACTTACCAATTACCAAAACAGGTGGCAGTACATCCTGGTCGATGAGTATCAGGATACCAACACGGCGCAGTTTGAACTGATAAGGCTTCTTGCGGGTACAAAGCACAATCTTTGCGTAGTGGGTGATGACGACCAGTCCATTTACAAGTTCAGGGGCGCAAATATCAGGAATATCCTTGATTTTGAGCATTATTATCCGGAAGCAAAGGTTGTAAAGCTTGAGCAAAACTACAGATCGGTAGGAAATATACTTAAGGCCGCAAACTCCGTTATTCGCAACAATTCGGAGAGAAAGTCAAAGGCTTTGAGAACTTCAAAACCGGATGGGGAGAAGATTCATTACAGAAACTTCGATACGGCCGCAGAGGAAGCCGAGTATATCAGTTTAAACATCGCAAAATCCGTGAGGAAGGGTGAATCCCTATACGGAGAGAATGCCATTCTTTATCGTACGAATGCGCAGTCCCGACTGATGGAAGAAAGGCTTGTAAGGGACAATGTTCCCTATAGGATAGTCGGAGGCGTTAACTTCTATTCAAGGCGCGAAATCAAGGACCTCTTGGCTTACTTAAAGACCATTGACAACGGTAAGGACGACCTTTGCTGCAAGCGTATCATCAATATCCCGAAGCGCGGAATCGGAGCTGCGACCATAGCAAAGCTTCAGGCGGCGGCAGACGAGCATAGCGCTTCACTTTTTGATGCCATTCTAAATCCGGATTGGACGGATATTAAGGGCGGAACGGCTGAAAAGCTTCGTTCTTTTTCCAATATGATACTGAGGCTGAGAGCCGTTAACGGTGAAGAGGGACCTTTAAAGACTTTAAAGGAAACTCTCGACATCACCGATTATATCAACCAGATGGATGTTTCTTCGGAGGAAGAGGCGGCTGAGCGTATAGAGAATATCGAGGAATTCATTTCAAAGGTGAAGACCTACGAGGACGAGCATGAGAATGCGACACTGTCGGGGCT
Source organism: bacterium (assembly GCA_963649755.1). Lineage (GTDB taxonomy): Bacteria > Bacillota > Clostridia > Lachnospirales > Lachnospiraceae > UBA1258. Next base: position 29,717 of record CAVJJQ010000011.1, read on the forward strand.
TTTAGAAGAGATAGCTCTTGTAGCGGATATAGATTCCGTTGACGAATCGGAAGACAGGACTCTTCTTATGACGATTCACTCGGCAAAGGGTCTGGAATTTAAGAATGTTTACCTAATCGGTATGGAGGACGGCCTTTTCCCAAGCTACATGTCGGTTTCAGCGGGTGATGCCGAAATTGAAGAAGAAAGACGTCTTTGTTACGTTGCAATTACGAGAGCCAAGGAAAATCTCACCATTACCTCCGCGCGCGCGAGGATGATAAACGGTGAGACGCAGTTCAATGCCTTGAGCCGTTTCGTGCACGAGATTCCAAGCGACCTGTTTGACATTCCGCCGGTTAAGAAGAAATCCTTCTACGACGATGAGGACTCAAGGGATTTCGGCGGATATAAGAGATCCTTCCGTGAGGATGATTCAAGGGACTTTGGCGGATATAAGAGATCTTATAAAGAAGATGACATTGATAAAGAAGCTTCTTTTTCGTCCTTTAGCGGATTTAAAAGGGAGCCGGACGCTGTTAACACTTCTTTTTCCTCTTATTCGGGATACTCAAGGCCGAGGGCCTACTATAAGCCCAAGGAAACTCCGGAGGAAAACAAGCCCTTTATAGCAAAGAAAGAAAATTTAAACTTGTTGACGAAGGGTTCGGAGCTTTCGCAAAGCGGGGCAGATTTAAAGGTCGGTGACCGGGTGATGCATATAAAGTTCGGCGCAGGGACGGTTATAAAGCTGGTGAAGGAAACGAAAGATACCAAGGTGACGGTACAATTTGACAGTTGCGGACAAAAGATTATGTATGCTTCTTTTGCGAAACTCAAGGTAATTAATTAGAAAGTGATTGACAATCGAGGACGTTTATTTTTTAATAAGAATAGGTTAATTGCTATATGATTTAATAACCTTTGAAAGGACGTAATCCTATGAAATGTATATGTAAATGTTTAAAAAATAATTTTTTAGGAAAGGTGAGGGACTTAAAAGTGAACACTAAGATCGAAGAGTTAAAAGAGTTATTAAGCGAGTATACCCATGGTAAGAAGGAAGAGGAGAAGAAGGCTAATCCCGTTGTAATCGTTCTTGCTGTTTTGGGAGCAATTGCAGCAGTTGCCGCTATCGCATATGCTGTTTACTATTTCTTTGTACCCGAGGATTCAGAAGACTTCGAAGACTTTGAAGATGAAGAGCTTGAGGACGAGGATTTAGAAGAGGAATAATAGTAAAGGATTTTAAGGGGAGTCTCTTAAAGAGGCTCCCCTTTCTTTTTAAAGAGTTATGAAAAAAGGATCGGAATTAATCGGAAGGGTTACACATGTTTCCTTTCCAAACAAAGCAACAGTAGAAACTGATGAAGGCCCCGTTACCTGCAAGAACGCAATTCCCGGAGACCTGGTAAAGGTTCGCATTTTAAAGATGCGAAAAGGTAAGCCCGAAGGAATGCTTTTGGAGGTGGCAGAGCAGGGAGCAAATTCCGTGAAGGCTCAGTGCCCTCATTTCGGAGCCTGCGGTGGATGCACTTATCTCACCATGAAGTATGAAGACGAGCTTAAGCTTAAAGAAAAAGAGATCAAGGAACTTTTTGACAGAGCAGTTTTCTATGACTACAAGTGGGACGGCATCAAGGCAAGTCCCGTGTACGAAGGCTACAGGAACAAGATGGAGTTTTCTTTCGGCGACGAGTACAAGGACGGCCCGCTTTCACTTGGCATGCACAAACGAGGAAGCATGTTTGACGTTGTATTCACGAAGGATTGCTATATCGTCGACTCGGATTACAGACTTATTTTGAATGCCGTAAGAGAGTTCTTTTTACATAGCGGACTTAAATTCTATCATCGGATGAGGCATGAAGGGTATTTGCGTCATCTGCTTGTGAGGAAGGCTAAGCATACCGGAGAAATAATGGTTGCCTTAGTCACTACGAGTAGCGAAAAATATGATTTGAGTCCTTTTAAGGAGATGCTTTTAAGCCTTAAAACGGAGGGCGAAATTGTCTCGATACTGCATACCGTGAATGACAGTGTTTCGGATGTCGTAAAGAGCGATTATACGGAAATCCTCTACGGAAGGGATTATATCAACGAAACTCTTTTGGGGCTATCATTTAAAATCAGCGAATTTTCCTTTTTCCAGACAAATTCCCTAAGCGCCGAGGTGCTCTACAGCACGGTAAGAGAATTCTTAAGCGATATATCGGATGCGGATAAACCCGATAAGGTGGTCTTTGACCTTTATTCCGGGACGGGAACCATTACCCAGCTGATGGCTTCGGCTTCAAAGAAGGTTATCGGGGTTGAGATAGTTCCGGAGGCTGTGGAGGCGGCAAAGGACAATGCAAAGCTTAACGGAATAGAAAACGCGGAATTTATTTGCGATGATGTGTTAAAGGCCTTAGACAATATTTCCGAAAAGCCTGATTTGATTATTTTGGATCCTCCGAGGGACGGGGTTCATCCGAAGGCACTTCCGAAGATACTTAATTACGGCGTAGAAAATATTCTTTATGTTTCCTGTAAGCCGACGTCCTTTATCCGTGATTTGGACGCCTTTCATGAGGCAGGATATAAGGTGCAAAGAGCCGTGTGCATAGATCAATTTCCTTGGACCAATGCATGCGAACTCATAACACTTTTATCAAGAGTGTAAGTAATATTTATTTTTATATCGGTTATGAAACGGTTACGGGTCGAGTAGTATTATATCTGCATAAATTACCAATATTATAAAAGAGGTGTTGGACAATGAAAATGCTAAAGAAAATCAAGATTGACATGTGGCTTAATGTTTTTTTGATGCTTGCAATCGGAATACTTTTCATAATCCGTCCGCAGGATTCACTTAAGCTTACCGTAATTATCGCAGGGGCGATTATTTTTGCAAACGGGCTTTTTGACTTGGCTTATTACCTGAAGGTCTGGTCGGATTTTTATTCAAGAGGTTCCCTGTTTGAAGGAATACTTAAGTGCGTTCTCGGTATTTTTATTTTTACTCATGCAGATACCACAACGGTTCTTTTTTCCTATGTATTCAGTATTTACATCATCATCAACGGCATTATCTGTCTGGAAACGTCGATTTACATGCAGAGAGTTTTTGAAGTGAACTGCGCGGGTTACATGATTTTATCGTGTTTTGCTGTATTTATCGGAATTGCAATGATGTTCTTTACACCCGATGACACAGTAAGGACACTTGCGATTGTTACGGGCATTGTATTTGTAGTCAGTGCAATCATTGACGCCACAATTTTGATTCGTATTCACATAGTAGGTAAGAAGTGCGCTGAAAAGCTTAAGTATGTTTCCGATGAATTAAACGGAAATATTATCGATGCCGACGATATCAGGTCATAAGGACTTGAATTTAACATTTTAATAAAATTATCGAAAAAGGATGAATCCACGCGGAATCATCCTTTTTGAGATTTACCCGAATACGGGTAAAAACGATTGAAACATATCCGACTTTGATGTATTATCTTCCTGGATGGATAAAGAAAGGAGATGGCATCATGACGATTGAAGAGCTTAGAGCAAGAAAGAAACAATTAAAACTTACTACGAAAGATCTGGCATATTTAGCTGAGTTGCCATTGGGAACTGTAAGTAAGATTTTTACCGGTGAGACGAAAAAACCTTCATATTTTATTATAGAAAAGTTGGATGCCGCTCTTAAAAGAGAGGAAATGTTGACCAGGGTGCGTGCGTATGAGCAGGCCATGAAAGAGTATTTTTTGAAGCATCCCGAGGATGACGGCAATCAAAGCAAGTTTGAAGCACTCTATCGCAAAGAGCATCATTTGAATAGCGCGCCTATTCCGTACGCAGTGCCCGTAGAAGACGACTTAGAGACAAGAGGTCATTTGGCATTACAGAACAGGAACATGACGGTATCTGATTTGGCAGATTTAGGTGAACAGAGGGGGTATCAGCTGATAGACGGTCACATGATTGTGTCTGAGACGGCAGGAGTCAAGCACCAGCGTATGGTACGTCATATCGGAAGGCAGATTGAAAAGTTTATATTAGACAACGGTGGCAAATGTGAGGTATTTGATGTTGGGGTTAACGTGTTCTTGGATGAAGACGATTTTACTTTGGTAATTCCGGATATTGCTGTTGTATGCAATCCATCCTTGATTGACGACAGGGGAATTCAGGGAGCGCCTGATTGGGTTGTTGAAGTAGTATCGGCGAGCACAAGGAAAATTGATTATCATAAAAAGCTTCACAAGTATATGGATTCCGGAGTCAGAGAATACTGGATTGTGGATATCGACAGACAAATGGTCACGGTGTGTGCTAACGGAGAGCCGATGCAAATCAGTATTTTCAGTTTTGAACAGGATATACCGGTTATGATTTACGACAAAAAATTGCTGATTAACATGGTTGTTTCGTAACAAACGAAAAACGTCACGTGTGAGTCGGAGCAGTATCGGTTACGAATCGGTTACGTGTTGAGTATTATTATGTATCCATTAAAGAAAAGCACTCCAAGGAGGTAAAGCTGTGAAATTAAATGAATTATATGCAAAGGTTTGCGAAGACGATGAGCTTAAGAAGGAATATTTGGAAGCAAAGAACGCAGGCACATTAAAGGAATTCTTAAAGAAGAATGCTTGTGAGTTCAAGGCGGAAGAGCTTAAGAAGTTTATTGAAGCAAAGAAGAACGGTGAACTTGCAGATGACGAGCTTGATGCGGTGTCCGGTGGCAGTGATTGCATACCCGTCAATCACGATGACGAAGAGTATAATTGGTATTAGAGATAAAGGTAATTGATTTTCCATTTATTATTGTACCATCACTAAACTTTTGTTAAAATTAACTTGTGTCAGAAAATTATGGCAACACTTAGATATTTAAACTTTTTGTCGGAGGTTTAGGCTGATGGGAAAGCTTGAGGGGAGCATTGAAGGCAAAGATGAACACTTACATGAAGAGGCTCTTACCGAGGCGCTTAAGGATGCCAAAGACGCTCTTTATAAAGCAAGCAAATTCAATGCGATTATTTCGGCAATAGCAAAGACCTACTGGTCATTTTACGATATAGATTTGGAAACAGGCAACTTTGAAAAGCTTTCGGTCGGATCGTCCAGCATACGTCTTACGGGAAGGACGGGAAAGGCGGAAGAGGCGTTTGCAATTTTGCTTGATGATTTTGTTCATTACAGAAGCCGCAGGGCGCTTAGAAAGTTTACGGACCTATCAACTTTAGCCGAGCGTATGGCGAACAGAGACACTATCTCTCAGGAATATCTTTCAAAGAACGGACATTGGTATGAGGGAACGTTCATTTCAAGTAAGCGCGACGAACAGGGCAAGGTACTGAAGGTTCTTTATATCGTCAACAGCGTTGATGAAAGAAAGCAAAAAGAACTGGAGTATCAAAAGCAGAGGGAAAACCTCTTGAGTATTTTTGATGCTCTTTCACAGAATTTCCTTAATGTTTTCTTAGTCAATAAAAATGACGGTACCGCGAAGGTCTTGAAGCTTGAAGGGTACGTTACGACCGGTATTAACAAGTTAAATGAAAACATTGCCTCCTATGACAAGACATACAGGCAGTACGTTTCCGAGAGAGTTTATGAAGAAGACCGTGAGATGATGTATGAGGCGATGAACCTCGACACCGTTCTGGAAGTCCTCTCCAGGGAAAAAGAATATGTTTCGAGTTACCGCATCAGTAAAGAGGGGGAGATTCACTACTATCAGTTTAAGTATACCTTATTGCCGAATTCGGATTACATTATTGCAGGCTATCAGTGCATAGACGACATAGTTGAAGAGCAGAAAAAGCAGCAGGAGCTTCTTTCCGCGGCACTTCTTTCGGCCGAGCAGTCTAACAGCGCAAAGACGACCTTCCTAAGCAGTATGTCTCATGATATCAGAACACCTATGAATGCAATCATAGGCTTTACTGCTTTGGCAGAGTCGCATATTGACGATAAAGCACTTGTTCAGGATTATCTTAAGAAGATTACTACCTCAAGTTCACACCTTTTAAATCTGATAAACGATATTCTCGACATGAGTCGTATAGAAAGCGGAAGTGTCAGGCTTGAAAAGGCACCGTTACACCTGCCTGATATATTTGCGGATCTTTCTACCATAGTAAACGGACAGATTGCATCGAAGATGCAAAGCTTTAATATTGACACTGAGGGCATCGTACATGAGGATGTCGTCGCCGACAAGTTAAGGCTTAACCAGATACTTTTAAACATCGTAAGTAACGCAATTAAGTTTACACCTCAGGGTGGAAGCATCAATGTTTGCGTGAACGAGAAGCCGTGCAATATCAAGGATTATGCTTCGTTTGATTTTACGGTAGAGGATAACGGTATCGGAATGGAAGAAAGCTTTATTCCGCATGTGTTTGATGCCTTTTCAAGGGAGCAGACCACGACGGAAAGCGGAGTCCAGGGTACCGGGCTTGGCATGGCAATTACCAAGAATCTTGTCGACATGATGGGCGGCACCATAAAAGTGGAGAGTAAAGAAGGAGTCGGGACAAAGTTTACGGTTTCCCTGAATTTGGAAATTTCCGAATCAAAAGAGGTCACTGATAAAAAAAGCGACGGACTTACGGAGACAACAAGGCCTCATTGCGAATATGCAGGCAAGAAAGTGCTTGTGGTTGAGGATAACGATCTTAACCGTGAGATAGCTACCGTAATACTTAAAGAGGCGGGATTTACCGTGGACAGCGTTACGGACGGAATAGAGGCAGTCGATATCATGCACAGCGAGAAGGGCAGGGAGTATGACTTTATTCTCATGGATATCCAGATGCCGAGAATGGACGGATATACTGCCACAAGGGAAATCAGAACCTTAAATGACAATAAAAAGGCGAATATTCCCATTATTGCGATGACGGCAAACGCTTTTGAACAGGATAGACGCAAGGCTTTTGAAGCCGGCATGAATGCGCATATTGCAAAGCCTTTCGATATAGACAAGCTGTTTGATGTAATCGATGACGTGCTCATTACCGGAGGCGTTTTAAGATAAAGGTTTGAAAAGCTCGGCTTAAGTGTGTAATTTCCTCGGAAAGTATGGTAAAATTTTTCCTGAGGTAAATGTTATGATTAAGATAGTTAAGATTAGTACGATAGAGGATGTGCTCCCGCTTATTACGGAGCAGGAGTACCGTCCTGATTTAAAAAGAAACAGAAGTCTCTACCTTTACAGGGGGATGACGGATGTTTCTTTTACTCTTTATACGAGCCTTGCAAGGAACTGTAAGGATGCCAAGAAGGAACTTGAACCCTGCATACTCAATAACTTTACAAAGTATGGGGCACTTGAAGATCCGCTTATTGAAAAGTCCGTATGGAGGCAGATGATTTTGGGACAGCATCACGGGCTTCCGACGAGGCTTCTTGACTGGTCGCAGTCTCCGTTGATTGCACTTCATTTTGCAAATGAGGAAAAGAATTTAGATGATATGGACAAGCATGACTGTGTAATCTGGAGAATCGATATTAAAGAGCTTCATGCAATGCTTCCCGGCAGATACAAAAAGATGCTTTCGGACAATCAGACTTCAGTATTTACGGTTAATATGCTAAATGATGTCACGTCTTCGCTTGAACAGTACGATGAGGATATGCAGAATCGTTCCATGGTTGTAATAGAGCCTCCGTCAATTGATCCGAGAATCGTAAATCAGTATTCGTTCTTCTCAATTGTGCCGGATGCCATAAATGATATTGAGGGGTATTTTGACAAGTATACGAACAATACGATTAAATACGTGATTGACAAGGATTTGAGATGGCGTATCAGGGATATGCTGGATCAGCAGAATATCAGTGAGCGTATACTTTATGCAGGTCTTGATGGGCTTTCAAGATGGCTCGGAAGACACTATTATGTGAGAAGTGAAGAGTAGGCTTAAGAGAGTACCGGCAACGCGCCCTCTCCGTCCTCGCTTCGCTTAACCACCTCTCCCAAAGGGAGAGGCAAG
>CAVJJQ010000012.1:0-36954 GCA_963649755.1 bacterium
AGCGAGGACGGAGAGGGCGAGGACGGCGTGAGAGTTTCGCAAGCGAAACTCTTTTCTATTAATTCTTCGCTAATTTATCAAGGTTATATTGAAAATACCCCATAACCCCAATGTACCATTCTCAAACAAGGGAGCAGATGACTAAAGTCATCCGCTCCCTTGTTGCATGGCTAAATCATTTATTCAAATATTCCGTCGGGGCGATTCCCTCAATCTTTTTAAATACCTTGCTGAAGTAGAAGGCACTTTCGAAGCCGAGAGTGTCGGCGATTTCGTAGACCTTCAGATTGCCTTCATCCAAAAGTTCTTTTGCTTTATTTACCTTGCAAAGGTTGATGTATTCGGAAAATCCGCAGTCGTTGTATTTGCCGAAGAGCTGGCTTAGGTAGCTGGGACTGATGCCGAATACCGCCGCAACCTCGTTTAAAGAAAGACGCTTGTCCACGTTTGCGTTTATGTATTTCTTTACGTTGGTTACGATGTGATTCTTGTAGTCTTTCTTTCTTTCACTGAAATAATCGGAAAGTTTTTTTACAAACAAATCAAGCCAGTCTAATACCAACGCCACATTTGTCTGCTTGTACAAAGAACGATACCCGTCGCTATAGTCCTTAAAGAGTTCCGAAACCACGCTTTCGCCGTTTTGCAAAAGTGAAATCGCCAGATAAAGAATGTTGCTTGCCGCATCGAGAGCCTGCACATAGTGGTGGGGATGATCTTTGAAAAGATCGGTAATCTTACCTACCGTTTCTTTTAGAAGTTTAGAATCGTACTCTTCAAAGGCACGGGTTAAGTCTGCCTTAAAAAGACTCATGTTGAAAAAATTTTTAATCTCAGAGGCGGAAACGCCTTCGTCAAAACATGTTATTTTTACATCATCGTCGGTATGGTGAAAGGCCTGTCTTGCGCTCTGATAGGAATCACTTATTTCCTTGGTACTGTGGACAAGCATTCCGATTCCCAAGGTCACGGCTGAATTATAATAGCTTTTAAGAGACGAGTTGATGGTCCCCATTACTTCCTTTAGCCTGATCTCGGAATCATCCGTGGCGTCATTTAAGCAGACAATTAGTGCAAAATGCCTTATATCAAGGGAGAGAGCGTGAATCTCAAAATATTTTGAAGCAAGCTCCTTTAACATTTCGAGGGAACTTGAATAAAGGGATAAAGAACGGGACGCTCCTTCAAATTCCGAAAGATTTTCAATCTCTCCGTAGCAGCATATAAATCCGTCATAATTTAAATTAATGTTCAGGTCTTTTCTTTGCAGTTTAAATTGCTCTTTGGATTCAAAGAGGTCGTTAAGCAGGCTTATCAGGAATTTATCGTAGAAAAGCCGAATATCGGCTTTCTTAGTGCTTGATTCTTTCTTTTTATCGATCTGTTTGATAGCTTTACAAACAGCTAAAGAAAGTGTTTCGGGTGTGAGTTCAAGCTTTACGAGGTAATCCGAAACCTGCAGGGTGAGGGCGTTACGCGCGAGACTGAAATCTTCATAGCTGGTAAGAATTATAAAGACGGGCGAATTGTCCGCGTATTCATCCCGACATGCCTTTGCAAGGTCTAAGCCGCTCATGACCGGCATCTTTATGTCCGTGATGACTATATCGGGTAGCTTGTCCTTTATGATGTCCAAAGCGATTTTGCCGTTTGCCGCGGTATCGCAAATGGAAATGTTTAATTTACTCCAGTCAAGCATGGAACGGATTCCTGCCTGCACTAAGGGTTCGTCGTCTACAATCAGGAGTTTGTACATGTTTCTTTTTCCTTTGTAATGTTCGGAAGATGAATGGACATCTTCGTGTATTCATTTACCTTTGAATCTATTGTAATTCCGTAAGAGGCGCCGAATTCAAACTGTATGCGCTTTTGAACGTTGCTGATACCTATTTCTTTGAAAAAGTCGGCGGAGGAATTTTCGTTTGTCAAAAGAATGGAGTTCTTAACCTCATCACTCATTCCGACTCCGTCGTCGTATACGTCTATACGGATGTTTTCTTTATCGTCTTCGCTTTCATAATCAACGGTAATATCAATGTTTCCCGCAGTGCCTTTCGGTTCAATGCCGTGGAAAATCGAATTTTCCACCAGGGGCTGCAGGGTGAACTTGATGATTTCGCAGTCGTATAGGGCTTCGTCGGCCACGTGCACGTTCATGGTGACAGTACCGCCGTAACGGTATTTTTGAATCGTAAAATAGTTATTAAGAAGCGACAGCTCTTCGCGAATGTCGATTATGAGGCTCGTGCCCTTCGAAATGCTTTTTAAAAGCCTTGAAAGGGCGGTCGTCATTTCCGATATGCCGTCTGACCCCTGTATGGTCGCCATCCATTTGATGGAATTTAGGGTGTTATAAAGAAAATGAGGATTTATCTGACTTTGAAGCATCTTGTATTCAAGGTCCTGCTTTTGCTTCTCATCCTCCAGACGCTTCTGCATCAGCTGGTTAACGTTTTCGGAGAGGTTGTTGATCCCGCGACCGACATCGCCGAGCTCGTGATTCCATTCGATATCCGGATCTCTTGAGAAATCGCCGTCGGCAATCTTTAACATCCTTTCATTGAGCCTTGTCACGGGCTTTGTAATCATCCGGTTCATCGAGACAAAGAGCAGGGTTCCGATTGCAATTATGCCGATCAGAATGGCTGCCAAAATGCCCAGGAATATCACATTTTGAGAGGATTGTTCTTTTTCGGAGATGCTTTGGCTTAAGTAGCAGCCTTTCATGGCCATCGGAGTGGAGACGAGAATGTGGCTTTTGCTTTCTTTATCCGTGATTTCATAAACAAGGGTCTCACCGGATAAAGAAAGGTTTGACAAATCGTCCTTAACCGTGTACGACGGGGTGACTTCCGATAAACTCCCACCCGAATATTCATAGGTGTGCTCCGCAATCGTCAGGTAAACGGTCGAATCTTCCGATATGGAATATTCCTTAAGCGCAGAGGTAAAAAGCTCATCCGAAACTTCGATAAAGAGGTAGCCGGCAAGGCTTGAATTGTACTGGTAGGCTATCGGACGGATTATGGGAAGCACGCTTCGGCCGGTTCTGTGAAAGGGATCGCTTATAAATCCCGGGGAGTAATTGTAGTCCGAATCGTTAAGGAGAGTCTCGTAAAAAGACAGCGAGGGGAGAAGCGCAGCTATGTCCGCGGTTGACGAGTACGTGGTTGCGACTACCTGGAGGAAATTGTCTTCGGCGATTACGGCAATTCTCGGCATATAGGCATAGGACCCGTTTCTCGTGCATTCCTCGGAAAATTTGTCGTAGGTCTTTACGGACAGGACACTTCCCGGTTCGGGACTGTTTTCAATATATTCATATATGGAAGAGTCGCTTTGCAGGTAACGGACGAGCCTGTAGACGTCGTCCATTTTCGAGTCGATTGAATTTGAAAGTAGCTTTAAACTCGTTTCGGTCGAGCGGATGAGGGAATCCTGCAGGTAGTTCCTATATATAAAGAAACTCGCAAGTCCCACCAACAGGCACATACCGAGGATACAGCTCAGAGTGAAGAATAATATTTTATTACGTATATGCTTGGAAGCTTTTCTTTCTTTTTCCATGTTGAAAGTATACCATATTGGAAAAAGAAAGAACTCTAAAATCCGGAAACATATAAAAAAAGGACATCATTATCTAAAAAAATTACATCAGTCGTAGGGAACAGTTTATAAACAAAAGATAAAAATTTGAATGTTTTCAAAATTTAGTCTATGTATGTAAAGTCCCCGAAAAGTTATTATAAAAGACACCCGGGTAAGGTACCCGGGAAACAATCAATATACAGGAGGATACTATGAAAAAGAAATTTTTAAGCATCTGCCTCGCAGGAGCAATGGTAACATCAATGCTCGCAGGCTGCGGAAACACTGAAACTTCGGTTTCATCGACTGAGACCTCGACGGAAACGAGCACGGAAACAAGCACGGAAGCAAGCACTTCGGAAAGCACTGAGACAGAAGAAGTTACACTTAAGTGGGCTATCTGGGATGAAGCAACCACACAGTACTGGGGCGACATCAAGGAAGCTTATGAGGCATCACACGAAGGCGTAACAATCGAAATGGTTGACCTGGGATCAACGGATTACATGACCGTTTTGGCTACACAGCTTTCCGGAAGCGGATCCGATTTCGACGTTGTTACCATTAAGGACGTTCCCGGATATGCAACCTTGGTTCAGAAGAACACCATTCTTTCTCTTGACGACTACATTGCAAACGACGGTGTTGACCTTACAAAGTATGCAGGCGTTACCGACCAGGTAACCGTTGACGGAAGTCTTTACGAGCTTCCTTTCAGAAACGACTTCTGGGTTCTTTTCTATAACAAGGACATCTTTGATGCAGCAGGTGTTGCTTATCCTACAAATGATATGACCTTTGAAGAGTACGATGCACTTGCAAGAGAGCTTACCGACACAACCTTCGGTTCACAGGTTTACGGCGCTCACTATCACACTTGGAGAAGTGCCGTTCAGCTCTTCGGCGTACTTGACGGCGAGCATACCATCCTTGACGGCAACTATGATTTCTTTAAGCCTTACTACGAAATGGTGCTCAATCAGGAAGCTGACGGCGTATGCAGAAAGTACACCGATTTAAAGACAGAAGGTCTTCACTACAGCGCAGCTTTCTCAGGCGGAGACGTTGCTATGATGAACATGGGTTCATGGTTTATCGCAACAATGATTTCCAACCTTAAGTCAGGCGAATATGATTCAAGCCTTTGCGGAAACTGGGGTATTGTAAAGTATCCTCACGCAGAAGGTGTTGAAGCAGGTTCAACCTTAGGTACCATCACAGGTCTTGCAGTTACAACGGCTTCCGATACTCCCGATGCGGCATGGGAATTCGTAAAGTGGGTAAGCGGTGAAGAAGGCGCAGCAGTTATGGCTTCAAGCGGAAACTTCCCTGCAATCATGACCGATGAAGTTGTTGATATGATCGCAGGTCTTGAAGGCTTCCCTACAGACGAATCAAGCAAGGAAGCACTTACCGTTTCAAATCTTTACCTCGAAGTTCCTTATGCTGAGAACGTATCCGAAATCAACTCGGTTCTTGATTCCTATCATGGTTCCATCATGACAGGTGAGATGACGATTGATGAAGGTATTGAGGCAATGAATACCGAAGTACAGAAGATTCTCGGAAACTAAAGTTTATGGGGGTCGTTCGTCGACCCCCTTTTTTAGAATACAGGATTGGGCATGGAATCTCCTGTATTGTAAAAAAGGTATAAAAAGTAATTTTAAAGGAGAAAGAAAATGGCCTCTTCAACCGGCAATGCCGAGAGAATTGATGCTCTTCAGGCAGCACTTAACAACCTTATAGACAGAGTACATGATGAAGAAGACGCAAAGAAGAAGCGCAAGCTTGTTTCCGAAATCGGCAGGTACAACCGTAAGATTGACAAGCTGAAGTCCGGAAAGCTTTTAAGCCGCGAAACAAAGCGCGATCTGGTTGCCTATTCCTTTATTGCGCCGAATTTCATAGGCTTTTGCGTATTTACTCTTGTCCCGATAGTATTTGCTTTTGCCTTAGCTTTCCTGAAATGGGACGGAAGCAATCCCGTTGAATGGGCAGGATTTGATAACTTCATCCGCTTAAAGGACGATGTGTTCTTTAAGGCGGCACTTAAGAACACGGTCATCTACTGTATAGGAACAGTTCCGCTTACGATGATTGCGTCTTTGGCACTGGCCGTAATACTCAATCAGAAGGTTAAGGGAAGAGGAATCTTCAGAACACTTGCGTTCTTCCCTTACGTAGCATCGCTTGTTGCCATTACGGCTGTATGGAAGATGCTTTTTCATCCTTCGAAGGGACCGATAAACAACATCCTTTACAATGTATTTAATGTACCTTCGGAAGAACTTCCTCAGTGGTTCTCGGGCGGACTCGTGCTTGTTTCCATGATTCTGTTTTCTGTATGGAAATACATGGGGTACTACATGGTAATTTACCTTGCCGGGCTTCAGGGAATCTCATCCGAACTTTACGAGGCGGCAAGCCTTGACGGGGCGGGCACCTGGAACAAGTTCCGCTATGTCACCTGGCCGCAGCTTTCCTCAACCACTTTCTTTGTCGTGGTAATGCTTACCATTAACTGCTTCAAGGTTTACGACATAGCAATCATGCTTGCCGGAGGCGGAAGCGGAGAGCTTACGACATCCGCAACTGTTTTGGTTTACTACATCTATCAGAAGGCCTTTATAGACTGGGATTTGGGCTACTCGAGTGCCGTTGCGATGGTATTGTTCGTGATGGTTTTGGCGGTGACCATCATCCAGTTTTACGGTCAGGCTAAGAAGGAGAGGGCATAATGGCAATGTTGGCACTTAAGATCTTAGACGGAAACGGTAAAGTAATTTGCAGGAAAAGCGGGAAAAGTTTTGTCGACCTGGTATGCGAGCATACCTACGAAGAGGGCGACGAGATCATTCTCGAAACGGACGAAAAGAATATATACCTTCATTTGCAGGTGGACGATGCCTTGGGCGAAGCCTTTGTTTATCTGAAAGACAATCTTTCCTATCGCATCCCCTTCAATGAAAAAAGAAACAGTCTTTCTCCCAAGGTGTTTATGGGAAACAAGCACTATCTGTATGCGGAGCTTGCAAGAGAAGACGAGATTTACGCATACAGGAATCTGGCAAAGAATCCTTGCGACCAGCACAGAGACGTTCCGTGCTTTCCTCACGCAACCGCAAATGTCGAGACACGAGGCGAGAGCGTTTTTGAAGCAAAGAACGCAATAGACGGGGTAAGGGCAAATCTTTCACACGGAGACTGGCCCTACGCGTCCTGGGGCATCAATATGCAGGACGATGCCGAGATGACGCTTGATTTCGGCAGGAAGGTTTTAATTGACAAAATTGTTCTTTATACAAGGGCGGATTTCCCGCATGATAACTGGTGGAAAGAGATAACCGTGAAGTTTTCGGACGGTACCAAAGAAAAGTTCTCACTTGAAAAGAGCGTGGACGCACACGTGCTTCCGATTGAGGAAAAAGAAATTTCGAGTCTTACACTTTGCAATCTTATAAAGGCGGACGACCCTTCACCCTTCCCGGCACTGACGCAGATCGAGGTATACGGACGAGACATTAAAGGAGGCAGACTATGAAATCGGCACATAAGAAGGCGGTTTTGAGCCGCGTCATCATCTATCTGATATTGATAATAGTCGCTCTTATAATGGTTGTTCCTTTTCTGTGGATGCTTTCGGCTTCCATCAAGAGCGACAGAGAAGTATTCCAGATGAATCCGTTTGTCTGGATTCCCGAAAACCCGAAGTGGTCGAATTACACGGATATCTGGAAGAAGATTCCCTTCGCAAGGTTTGTCGGAAACACGGTTTATCTGACAATAATTGTCACCTGTTTGCAGCTTCTTACCAGCAGCTTTGCGGCATATTCCTTTGCAAAGCTCAATTTCAGACACAAGAGAGGCCTCTTCCTTGCTTACATCGCAACAATCGCGATGCCCTGGCAGGTATACATGGTTCCGCAGTTCATCATGATGAGAAAGATGGGCTTAAACGACAAGCTCCTTGCCATCATCTGCCTGCAGGCTTTCTCGGCCTTCGGTGTGTTTATGATGAAGCAGTTTTACGAGGGTATCCCGGACGATCTTTGCGAGGCGGCAAGAATCGACGGAATGAGTGAATACCGGATTTATTCAAGCATCATGCTTCCGCTTTCAAAGCCCGCACTTTCGACGCTCACGATTTTCACCTTTGTGGCAACGTGGAACGACTATTTGGGACCTTTGATTTACTTAACCAGCCAGGAGAAAAAAACAATCCAGCTCGGTTTAAAGATGTTCATCAGCCAGTATTCATCCGACTACGGCCTCATAATGGCCGGCTCGGTCCTTTCATTGATACCTGTGCTCGTAGTATTTTTAATACTTCAAAAGTACTTCGTAGAGGGCGTTGCCTCAACGGGACTGAAGGGATAAAAATAAGTTTAATAAGAAGAATTATACAAAAGAACCTGATTCTTTCAATGAGATTCAGGTTCTTTTTTATGCGCGTAGGAAATAGATTTTATATACGCAGAGAAATCTTTTTTATCTTATTAAATTTATACACTAATAGCACAATAGTGGTATTTTCTATACACTAAGCTTTGAAACGTAAAAATACATAAAAGATAAGTGCCTAAAATCATATTTTAAGATACTTTTTGTATGAAATTGAACTGCATAAAGATATACACTTGCTGTTTTGACGAGTTACACGACAAATGATAGACTTCTGATTGTATAAAGTGTATAGTTTCTCTTGTATATACAGTATCACCGAGAGGGAAACCTTTATGAAATCAAACAAAGAGAAAATCTATGACTTTATTTCCGTACATTGCAGTGGGAAAGACAATCACGGAGTTACAACAGCATACATAGCGGAAGCATTATCGTTACAACGCACGAATGTAAGCAGTTTGCTGAATTCCTTGGTCGAAGAGGGGCGAATACACAAATCAAACGGACGTCCGGTATTGTATTCTTCATATTCTGCAAATGATGAAGAAGCCGAAGAAACATTTAAATATTTGATAGGGTGGAACGGCAGTTTACAACATGCAATTCAACTTGCCAAAGCCGCAGTTCTGTATCCCGGCGGAAGCCTAAATATCCTAATTGTAGGTGAAAAGGGGACAGGGAAAAAGGAATTTGCAAAAATTATTTTTGAATACTGTTCAGAACGAAAAATCTTTTCGGATGCCGGTTGCTTCTTACAGATAAATTGCCGTGATTATCAGGGAAATGCTGAGAGTGCAAGGGACATGTTAATGGGCAATCGGTCGGACGGATTGTTGAAAGAAGCCGAAAAAGGTGTTCTGTACATGGACAATGTCCAATATTTGGATGGCGGTTTGTTGAGAGAAATTTCTTTATCCGTAGCCGGGAATGGAAGACGTGGTTTTTTGATTGCGAGCTGTACACCGGACACACAGCCGGCACAGGAAGAATTTCAAAACGAATTTCCGATGGTGATTCGTCTTCCCGGACTTTCGGAAAGACCGATAGAAGAACGTATGGAAATGATTCAGAAGATATTTTCCAAAGAATCTTCCCGCGTGGGTAGAGAACTGATTGTCAAGGCTGAATTGATGCGACGGCTTCTATTGTATGAATGCTCTGAAAATCTTAGGCAATTAAAAAGAGATATTAAAATCGGATGTGCAAACGCTTATGTTCGAGAATTTTCAAACAAAGGTGAAATAACCCTTTATGTAAATGATTTTGAACCGTCAATACGTCATGGAATACCGCATTTTGACGGAGCAAGGGAGAAAGTTTGGAAACTTGTACCCGAAAACGGTGTTTTTTCTTTTGACGGACGAAATATCAGGATAAGCGGAGAAAAAAACGGTAACTTTTATAAAGAACTTTACGACAAGGCGCAGAAATTTGAAGCGGAGGGATTAAAGACAGACGATATACAACTTCTGCTCTGCACCGAGGTTGAACGTGCTTTTGGCAAATACAAGACGGATTTAAAACATGAAATACGCGATCGTAAAGAGCTTGGCTTGGTTGTCGATGAAAAACTCATCGATATGGTGGAAACTTTTCTTACGAAAGTCGAGGACGAAACCAACAGAAAGCTTAGTGATACAGTTTTTTTCGGGCTTTGCCTGCATATGAAAAACGTTATAAACGGCACTACGGCGACTGAGGCTTCAAGTAGGGATGACATTTCAAAGGTCGTTACCAAATATAAGCAGGAGTATTTGTTAAGCCTGAACTTTGCGGAAAAAATTCAGGAGGAGTATCATAAGCAACTTTCCGTAGATGAAGTGATTTTAATAACAATGTTTTTATGTTATGAGCCTCAGGAGAAGCCGGATGGTTTACAACCGGTTATCCTGTATGCGCTTTACGGAAAGAATGTAGCATTATCCATTGTACAGACGATTATAGAAATAACGGGGAATGAAAATGTTTTTTCTTTAGAGGTGTCACATCAGCAGAAGCGAGAGCAGGTTTATGATTCGTTAAAAAGCTGCATTTTGGAGATTGAACGGGGAAAAGGCGTCTTTATTGTATATGATAGCGATGTTATTTCAGAAATAGCGGAGGAAATAGCATGCGAAACCGGGATTATGGTCAGATTACTGCCGGCTCCCATTACGACTATGGGAGTGGAACTTGCCAGAAAAGCTACAGTTACATCAAATTTGGATACAGTGTATCGGGATGCATTGTGTAAGATCGGTAATTTTGCGAAGGGACAACAGGAATACATTGTAACCTTGTGTACAACGGGAAAAGGCGGCGCAGAGGAGTTAAGAAACTATATTGAAAAATACGGACGAATTGGTGATGCAAAGGTAATACCTTTGGCAATGAGTGACATTAAAGTGTTGAAAGAAAAGTTTCATGATTTGATGAAACACGGAACGATACTCTGTGTTGTCGGAACATTTAATCCGGAGTTGTATTCCATTCCGTTTTGCTCAGTTGCGGAGATTTTTTCGACGCCTAAAGAACGACTGGGCGAGCTTTTAAAGAAAGCACAGTCCAAAGACTGCGAGATAGATTTCAAAGAAATTTTTTCATATCTTTCAAATCAGTTTACGCATGCTGAGGTTGATAAACTCAGACCTTTGGTAGAAGAATTTTTGAAACAAACTGATTTGAAATTAAAGCATCTGACGCAGGATACATATACAGGCTTGCTGATTCATACATCCTGTTGCGTTGAACGTTTGCTGGCAGGAGAACAGTCACCTAAAAATCCTAAGAAGAAGGCAATCACGGAACAATATCCGGAGGAGTTTAAAACGGTTTTGCATCTTTTGAAACCTATTGAAAAAGCCTTTCATATAATTTTTAACGACGATGAGGTAGCAAATATTTTGACAATTATATTCCAAATATAAGAGAGAGGAGGGAGTTATGGCGGAAGATTTACAGGAAGAGTTGGAAGAGATTTCGATGACCATTATTGCAAATTCCGGGAACGCCAAATCCGGGGCACTTGAGGCCATTCGAGCAGCAAGAATGCATGATTTCGAAAAGGCGGACAAATGTATGGAAGAAGCGGAAAAGAGTTTGCAGGATGCGCATGAGGCTCATAGAAAGCTCTTGCAAATGGATGCGAAAGGTGAAGTCGAAAAGGTCAGTATTCTGCTTTGCCACGCACAGGATCATTTAATGGGAAGTACTCTTGCAATTGACCTCATTAAAGAAATGATTCTTTTATACAAAGAAAGATAGGAGCAGAAAATGGAAAGAAAGATTTTATTGGTATGCGCAGGGGGTATGTCAACAGGTATTCTGATGAAAAAGATGCAGAAATACGCTGCAGAGAAGGGAATTGACCTTAAAGTTGATGCCGTGAGTATGACAGCCTATGAAGAATCGTACAAGAATTACGAGGTGATTCTTTTGGGACCTCAAGTTGCATACAAAAAGGAAGAAATAGCTGCTGTTACACAGATGCCGATTGCGGTAATTGCGACATACGATTATGCAATCGGAAATGTGGAAAATATCATGAAGCAGGTGGATGAGATTTATCCGCAGTAAAATTGGGAGAGTTCAAAAGGAGAAGGTTATGAGTAATTTATATGACAGTAAATTTATGAAAAAAGTAAAGTCATTAGGGGAAAAATTTGCCGGGAACAAGGCTATTGCGGCAGTATCCGCCGGAATGATGATGGCAATGGGAATTATCTTGATCGGAGCGGTTTTTCAGCTTATTGCGATTATTCCGACGTTTTTCGGAGCATGGACGACCGACGATGCAATTTATGATATTCTGATGGTTCCCTATAATCTCTCTATGGGGTTGATATCCGTTTATATGGCATTTACTATTGCATATTCTTATGCAAAGTCATTGAAAATGCAGGCGGTGACAAATGCATTGAATTCAATGCTTATTTTCTTAATCGTTGCGGCTCCGATAAAGACAGTGGAACTTGCAGACGGCAGCAGTTTTACAGGCATTGATAATTCATGTCTTGGAGCTGTTGGTATGTTTACGGCAATAATTATTTCACTTTGTACGGTGAAAATGGCAAACTTCTGCGAAAAGCATCACATAATAATCAAAATGCCCGATGCGGTACCGAAGTTTTTACAGGACACTTTTTCTTCTTTGATTCCGCTTATCATTAACATCGCAATTTGGCATACAGTCGGAAGCATTTGTCTTAATTTAATGACGATTTCTTTGCCTTATGCAATTGCTTACCTCTTGTCAGCACCGCTTGGGGCTTTAACCAGCGTACCCGGTATTATTATCGTTGTGCTTGTTGCAAACATCCTTTGGACATTTGGTATTCACGGAACTATGGTTGTTTACATTGCCATCATGGCTCCTCTTATGGAGTATATTGCAAATAACGCAGCACACGTATCCAATGGTGAAGCACTTGTGTTTGTTCCTGTGGCATTGTTTGGTATTATGAATTGCTGCGGAGGTACAGGAAACACATTGGCACTTTGCGTAATGGGATTATTCTCAAAGTCTGAGCAGATTAAGGCAGTCAGCAAGGCAGCAGTCGTACCGGGAATCTTCAATATAAATGAGCCCGCAACTTTTGGCTATCCGATTATGTACAATCCTACCCTTGCAATTCCTTTCATCATCAATCCGATAATCACAATGATTATCTGTTATTTCGGATATATGATTGGCTTGTTTAAACCGGCATTTACCATGATTACGGCAACCCTGCCTGTAGGCGTGTCACCGTATTTAACCACTTTATCATGGACGAATATTTTGATTCCCGTTATAGCATTTATTGTTGCATGGCTTGTTTATCGTCCTTTCTTTAAGGTATATGAGCGTGAACTCGTGGAAAAAGAACAGAAGGCAAAAGAGGAAGCATAATGGATGCTGATTTCTTGTGGGGCGGAGCGATATCTGCAAATCAGGCGGAGGGCGCTTGGAACGAAGATAATAAAGGCGAATCCATTTCGGATCATATCACTGCGGGGACTAAAACGTCTCCGCGGAGATATACGGATGAGTTACGACCGGATGAATATTATCCGAGTCATTTGGCAATTGATTTTTATCACCGTTACAAAGAAGACATAGCTTTGCTGGGGGAGATGGGCTTCAAAGTTTTTCGCCTGTCAATTGCCTGGTCAAGAATATTTCCGAACGGCGATGAGGATTTAGCGAATCAAAAAGGATTGGATTTCTATCATAAAGTATTTGCCGAGTGTAAAAAGTGGAATATACGACCGCTTGTTACGCTTTCGCATTATGAGATGCCATATCATCTTTGCAAGGAATACGGTGGCTGGAAAAACCGTAAGATAATAGATTTCTTTTTAAAATATTGCGAAACGGTTTTCAATGAATATCGCGATGAAGTGGACATGTGGCTTACATTTAACGAGATGAATACCCTCGTCAGTCGTTTTGGAACACTTCTCGGAGCGGGGATGCTTCCGACAGATGGTGATGACTTATTTGGTATGAGCAAAATGGGCAAACCGGAGACAAGAGCGGAAATGCAGGTTCGATTTCAAGCTTTGCATCATCAATTTGTGGCAAGTGCGAAGGCAGTGAATTTGGCCCATAAAATTAATCCTCGCAATAGTGTGGGGTGCATGCTTTCGGCAGCGGGCGTGTATCCGTATACGTGTGCACCGGATGACATGCTGGAAGCACAATGGCAGATGGAAAAGAGCAATTGGTTTTGTGGAGATGTATGCATACGCGGAACTTATCCGTATTACATGAACCGTTTTTTTAAAGAAAATGATATTACCGTAAAGACAGAAGAAGGCGATTTTAATATTTTGAAAGACGGATGTGCTGATTTCTTTAGCTTTAGTTATTACACATCACGTTGTGTAACAAGGGATGAAAGTATAAAGAAATCAGTAGGCAATATGATGCTCGGAGTACAAAATCCCTATTTAAAGGCAAGTGAGTGGGGTTGGATCATTGATCCGAAAGGACTTAGGTATTTGCTAAATGCGGTTTATGACAGATATCATATTCCCATTATGCTTGTGGAAAACGGATTGGGTGCAGAAGATGTGATGTCGGATGACGGATGCGTTCACGATACGTACAGGATTTCATATTTGAAAGCTCATATCGAACAGATGAAGGAAGCCATAAAAGACGGGGTTGAACTGATAGGGTATACTCCGTGGGGATGTATTGACCTTGTCAGTGCAAGTACCGGGGAAATGAAGAAAAGATATGGGTTTGTCTATGTAGATTTAGATGACAGAGGAATCGGATCTATGAAACGTATAAAGAAAGATTCTTTTTACTGGTATCAAAAATGCATAGCGAGTCGGGGAGAGATACTATAAAAATACTAAGAGGCGAACATGGTTACTAAAGAGGTTAAATTTATAAATAAAACAGGATTACATGCAAGACCGGCATCTGAATTTGTGATGCAGGCAAAAAGGTTCGAATCGAAAATAACCATCTGTAAAGAAGGCGGAGAACCGGTTAATGCAAAGTCGGTTGTGAGACTCTTAGCTGAGGGAATCGGAAAGGGGACAAAGGCTGAACTTGTTGCGGACGGACCGGATGAAATTGAAGCTATAAATACATTGTCTGATATGATTGCCTCAGGATTCGGCGAATAAGGAAATTTTAAATGGGAAAGAACAGTATTTTGATACATGGAACAGGAGCTTCGGAAGGAATTGCAATAGCCAAGGCATACGTTTATGAGCCGCTTGACTTATCAATCGTTAGCAAAATGCGTGATGAGATAACGGAAGAAGATGAATGTGCTCGCCTTAATGAGGCAATAAAACAGGCGAAGGCAGAACTCGATTCTTTGTATTCGAAGTTGAAAAATTCACACAGTAATCAGGCAAAAATTTTTCTGGTGCACAGGGATTTCCTGGATGATGATGAAATGCTTCAGGATATTGTGACATCTTTAAAAGATGAAAATTTGACAGCAGAGTATGCTGTCGAAATGATATTTAATCAATATGCCGACTTGCTGAAGAAGGTCGAAGATCCGGTGATTTCCGGGCGCTCTGCCGATTTGTTGGATGCAAAAAGAAGAGTACTCAGACTTTTGATGAATAAGAAAGAAAAGAGACTTGATTCTTTTTCCGAGGATGTAATAATCGTTGCACGAGATCTTCTGCCAAGCGATACCGCAAATTTGGATAAGACACATGTCAAGGGCATTGTTACCGGGTGCGGAGGAACAAATTCACATTGTGCAATTTTGGCAAGAAGTTTTATGCTTCCTGCCATACTTGGGGTTGGTGAAGAAGTCAATGAGATTTGTGATGGGGAACTCCTGATTTTGGACGGCTTTACAGGCAATGCGCTAAGAAGCTTCTCGGACGAGGAAAAACATTCGTATGAAGAAAAACGAGACTTTTGGGAACAGAAAGTTCGTGAAGAGCAAACTTTTCTTTTAAAAAAATGTGTTACAAGAGACGGTACGTATGTTGAACTCGGCATCAATGTCGGATCTGACGAGTATGAAGCAAACGAGAAGGCATATGACTTTGTAGGATTATTACGCACGGAATTTCTTTATATGGAAAATACCCATATGCCTACAGAAGAAGAACAGTTTGAGGCCTATCGTCATATCATAGAAAAAGAAAAAGGAAAGTGCGTTACCTTAAGAACTCTTGATATCGGTGGAGATAAGACGTTACCGTATTTTTCGCTTCCCAAAGAGGAGAATCCTTTCTTGGGAGAGAGAGCACTCAGACTGTGCTTTGAACATCCGGAAATTTTATTAACTCAGTTACGTGCTGTGCTCAGAGCATCTTCGTTTGGAAAAATTCAAATTATGTTTCCGATGGTAAGCAGTATAGAGGATATTCGAAAAGCGAAATCTATGGTAAAAACTGCTATGGAGCAGTTGGATGAAAAAAGATGTTCGTATGACAAGAATATAAAAATAGGCGTTATGATTGAGGTTCCTAGCCTTGCACTGATAGCGGATTTAGTGGCAAAGGAGGTGGACTTTGCAAGTATAGGTTCAAATGATTTAACCCAGTATGTATGCGCGGCAGACAGAATGAATGCTTCTGTGGAGCCATATTATCAAACCTTTTCACCGGCGATGCTAAGGCTTTTGAAGTATATTTTTGAAAGCTTTGAACGCGAAGGCAAGAGTGTGTCCGTCTGTGGCGAAATGGCGAGCAGTCCCAAGGGAGCAATGCTTTTGGTAGGATTGGGTGCTAAGAAGCTAAGCATGAATTACAGCCTGCTTGCACGTGTAAAAGCTGAGTTTTCAAGATATACAATATCCGAAATCAAAGATTTGGCAAATGGTTGTATGAAGCTTTGCACGGAGAAGGATATTAAACTTCAAATGGAAAAATAAACGGGGTAGACGGTTATGAAGGGTATAGGTATAAAAAGGGTAGTTGCGGTCTTTTTGAGTACAATTGTGATAACGACAACATGCGGAACTCTTTCGGCGGAAGCATCCACCGGAAGCATAGATTCTTCGATTGTAGCCGAATCATTAGAGGTGGCAAAGCAAATAGAGGCGGAAGGTTTAGTCCTTTTGAAAAACGATGAGAATGTTCTACCTCTTTCTAATGACAAAAAGATAAATGTATTTGGGTGTGCAGCAATTGATCCTTATTTTGGCAGTACCGGGTCGGGTTCGATTAAATCAGACACAATGATAGGATTTTACGATGCTCTTTCCGGAGAAGGCATTTCTTTTAATGATACTTTGTTTCAGTCATATAAGACATGGTACGAAAAAAACGGCAATCATAAAGAAATGCCCGTCAGTGAAATTGATATGAATCAAGCAATGGAATACTCTGACACGGCGATTGTTATGATAGGCAGATCCGGAAGTGAAGGCGATGATTTGACACTTGGAGAATTGCAGTTAAGCACTGATGAAAGTAGCTTGCTTGAAACAGTTGCTCTATCATTTGAACATGTGATTGTACTGTTTAATACTGTAAATATCATGGAAATGGGATTCTTAGATGAGCATTCGTCGATTCAGGGAGCGGCGCTTATATGGTCACCCGGGGAAGCTGGAATGGAGTCTGTAGCGCAGATGCTTTCAGGAAGAGTTAATCCATCCGGCAAGTTACAGGATACGATTGCGTACCATGTTTCAGATCATCCTTCGACAGCCAATTTCGGGGATTTTACTTACAGCGATCAGGATGCAAATTTTGTAGAATATGAAGAGGGTATTTACGTCGGGTATCGTTACTTTGAGACGTTTAATGTTCCGGTGCAGTACCCGTTCGGTTTTGGCCTTTCATATACGAATTTTGAATGGTCTGATGTAAATTTTACAAAGAACGGCAATGATTGTTGTGTGAATCTGACTGTGACTAATTGTGGCAATTTTTCCGGTAAGGATGTTGTTGAAATATATGTAAGCGTACCTTATGTATCAGGAGGTATAGAAAAATCATCAACACAGCTTGTTTCCTTTGTAAAGACAGATTTATTGGAGCCGGGAGAAAGTGCAGAATATTTGGTTAATTTCGACGTATGGGATGCGTGTTCATATGATTCAGTCACAGAGCAGGCATATATTCTCGATGCCGGAGAATATGTTGTACATGTAGCACATGATGTTGAAAGCTCGGAAATTGATTTTACATATACGCTTGAAGACAGACTTATAAAGAAGGCTGACGAAGTATCCGGAGAAGAAATTAAAAATTTGTTTGATAATGCTTTTAACAGTCAAATGACGGTTTTGTCAAGAAATGATCCGGTATATTCATATCCGACAACTCCGGATAATGAAAAATGTCCTGTCGACATTAGCGATATGGATGAGGCAATTGCACCGGTTATGTATGAAGATGCGATTGCACCTACAATTGGGGCTATATATGAAGACACAATTATGCTGCAGGATGTTGCAGTGAATCCTTCTTTGGAGAATGATTTTTTAGATCAATTAACTCTCGATGAGATGATTGACTTGATCTGTAATTGCGGATATAAAACGCCAAGTGTAGACCGTTTGGGCATTCCAAAGACGAATGACAACGACGGTCCGGCTTCCGTAAAGGGTTCCGGCGGTTTGCTATATAAGGATTCAGGCGTTGCGTGGCCGGCAGGGGTTTGTCTTGCTTGTACATGGAATTTAAATCTTGCATATGAACATGGAGTTCGATGCGGAGTTGAAGCAAAGAACATCGGGACAAATATTTGGTACGCACCTACTGCAAACATACACAGGAATCCTATGGGTGGTCGAAACTTTGAATATTTTTCCGAGGATCCGATTGTTTGCGGAAAAATGGCAAGTGCTATAGTTCAGGGTGCACAGTCACAGAATTTAACTGTTACGGTTAAACATTTAGTACTAAACGAGCAGGAAAAGAATAGGTGGGGAATTTTGACTTGGGCGGATGAACAGACCATTCGCGAAATATATCTAAAACCTTTTGAAATCGCAATCAAAGAAGGCGGGGCAAGAGGCGTTATGTCTGCCTATAACCGTTTGGGTAAAACTTGGTGTGGAGGCAATGATGTGCTCCTCAAAGACTTATTGCGTGATGAGTGGGGATATGATGGATATGTGATATCTGATTTCTCTGTTCATGGTCTGTATGGAAGTTATATGAATCCTCTTCAGGCAACATATGCGCAGAATGATGCAAACTTAACCGGAATTTACGCGGTTCAGTTTCTTTCAATAAAAAATGCCATGAAAGACGAATATAAAGAAAATCCTGTTGCATTTGGAATTGCTATGCGAGAGTGCGTAAGGGATATTATTCATATGAAAATGTCGTCAAGTGCATTTTCGGCTACGACGGAGGCAGGTTTGCGGGTTGAAGGAGAAACTGCAAAAGTTACGGGGAAGTCTGTGAAAAATGCAGGTTTTACCGAAAGTGCAGATGGCGCAAGTCAGGGATATGTACTCTGCAACCTTTCGAAGAAGGGAAATGTAGCAACTTGGACGTTTAATATTGAAGATTCCGGAACCTATAATCTTACAATGGCCTTGGCAAGTACCAATCTGCTTGGGAAAAATGTACCATTAAATGAGCAGATAATGATGCAGGTCAACGGAGAAGAGATAGATGTATCTGCCATTGAGATAGCAGGGAGCGGAGTTTTAAAATATAATCGGTTTTCCAACTACGGTCCATTGCAGGTTGATTTGCAAGAGGGCGTTAACACAATCACATGGACAGTAATCGGGTATTCGGTTCCGAACGTAGATTTTATGGAATTATTTGAAATATCGGAGTGAAGAAAATGATGGATGCTTTCCTTGTGTCAATCTTTGCAGTACTTTTGAAGCCTTGAAAGAGTTTTGCCGAAGGCATTGCTTCAACGGGATTGAAGGGATAAAGAAAAAGTGTCATTTTCATATTTTATTTTCCATGGAAAAGAGTCAAATACGTAGTTTTAATTCTATGGGAAAATGTCAATTTGGTATGGGTAAGACCTTGGAATACAGTTGTTCCGAGGTCTTTTGCTATCGTATAAAAAGTGTTTCGTATGCAAAAATGTATGTAAATGTTGTAAAGAACGCCTAAATTTTCTATAATGTTCGTGGGGATATTTGGCAGGGTAATCTGCATCACTCGGGGTAAAGAAATGCATCGCGGAGGGAGATAGGTTACGTGAAGAAGGATAGTAAAAAGAAAGATCAAATTCATCTGTTAGGCTTTAAAGATAAGGCAAAGAAAGATTTGAAAGCCCCAAAAGAGTTGAAGAAATCAAACGGCAAATGCGGTTTCTTCGGGCTTCGGAGCAAGATTTATTTGTGCTTTATCGTACCGATTATTTTTGTAATTGTGGTAGGTGTTGTTTCCTATCACTATGCGGAAGAGGGACTGAGTGATAAATACATGGAGTCCACACTGCAGACGGCAAATATGGCATCCGATTATATGGATGTGAGCTGCTCGGGAGTTAAGGCCGACGCATTTCAGTACGCTTTTGACAGCGATTTGGAAAAGTATTTGCTCGGACTTATGAGTGACGCAAGTTATTACAGTGATACCAGAGTTAAGCTTGTGGCAACCAGGACCGCAGACTCTTTTATAAATGATATACACATTATTGCCATGTCGGGAGTTAACTGCCTGACGACAAAGTCCGAAGTCAGGACGGAAGGTTTTTACGAAGATTTCTTGGCAGAGGTTCAGGCAGAGTCGCCGGATTCCTACAATCTTAAAAAGTGGATCGGTCGTCATGAAACGATTGACGAGGTGTTCGGAATAAATGCAAGCGATTATTTCATTTCGTATGCGATGCAGACAAACTTGAAGATGGGCTATGTCGTAATTGACGTAAGAAGCAGCGCCGTTGAAGATATGCTTGCCGATATGGATCTGGGAGCCGGAAGCATTGTCGGCTTTGTGACGGATGACGGCAAAGAAATTTCATGCGAAAGAAATGATAAGGGCGATGTTTCCGTATCCGAAAGTCCTATATTTTTAAATCAGACTTTCTATACCGGCACCGCCTCAAGCGAAGAATTGTCCGGAAACAGCGAAGTTACCTACAACGGTGAAAAATATCTTTATATATACAGCAGGAGTGAGGACACGGGAATTACTTTCTGCACCTTGATTCCCGAAAGTGTAGCTACCGGACAGGCAGAAAAGATTAAAAACGTAACGATTATATTTGTAATTGCCGCCTGCATCATTTCTTTGGCAATAGGTTCCGTAATTGCTCAGGGAATATTGAGGAATATGAGCCGGATTTCAAAGAGCCTTAATAAGGTTGCCGAGGGTGACTTAACCGTTAAGGTTAACGCAAACGGACACGACGAATTTAGGTCGCTTGCAAAGACCGCCACCGACATGGTCAGCAACAACAAGAAGCTCATTCAGAAATTATCCGGAACGGCAGAGCAGTTGGAGGCATCTTCGGAGGATGTTCACAATGTATCCGACAGTATCAGCAATTATTCTTCGGATATTACCAAGGCAATCGATGAAATCAGTACCGGCATGGAAAAACAGGCCGAGCATGCCGAAGAGTGCGTTCACAAGACAAACATACTGTCCGAGAAGATGAAGACCATCAGCAGCATGGTTGAGAAGGCAGAAGAGCTTAGCAACAAGACCGAAAAGATGATTAAGCAGGGCGTTGAAATCGTCGAGGTTCTTGCCACAAGAGCCAAAGAAACATCCGAAATCACCGGAAAGGTCGGAGAAAGCATTGAACTTCTCAAGAAAGAATCCGAAACAATTAACGACTTTGTAGAGACCATCAACCAGATTTCAAAGCAGACGAATCTTCTTTCTTTAAACGCGTCGATTGAGGCTGCAAGAGCAGGCGAAGCGGGCAGAGGATTTGCCGTAGTCGCTCAGGAGATCAGAAACCTTGCGGATGACTCAAGTGTTGCCGCAGGCGAAATTGAGAATAAGGTGCAAATCATCGCTTCTCAGACGGAGTCGACGGTAGAAAGCGCCAAGAACGCAGAGGAAATGGTTGCCTTCCAGCAGGAGGCAGTGGCAGAGGTTATTGAACTGTTTTCCGATATGAATACGCAGATGCAGGAGCTCTTTAAAGATTTAAAGGAAATCACGGATTGTACCGAATCTGCGGATGCGGAGCGAAACGAAACCCTTGATGCGGTTACAAGTATTTCCGCAATTGTCGAGCAGACTGTATCAAGTTCATCACTCGTGCATGATATGGCATTGGAGCTTTTAAACAATGTGGAAAAGCTTACTCAGACGGCAGAAGCTTTAGACGACAACATGAACGGACTCAAGACGGAGATTAATGCGTTCACGATAGATTAAGTAAAGACTTAAAATTAAAACCACCCGAAACAGATTTAAGTTTCGGGTGGTTTTTACAGTAGAGATGTTTAAAAATATGAGTGTCTTGAAAATAATCCCGCTTTAGATTCGTTTATCCGGAAAGCTAAGCCGTCAGGTTTATATTCTTTCCAATCACGCCTGCGGCATCGGAAGACTTTTGATTTTGTACGTAAGGGTTGCTTTCATCGGAATAGCTGATCTTCGTAGTGGTGGTGCCGCCGGATGTATAGACGGTGCCGCACTCGGGACAAACGGCCATTTGAAGGGAAACGGTTGCCGAGAGGACCTTACCGTTATTCATGGCAGCCTTATTGTAGGCATTGGTAACGTGTTCCTGCTCGTGGGCACGCACCGTGGCACTTGAAGCACCCGGCGAAATATGTGCCGCCGACTTAAAGGAAACCATTTCATCGGAACCGTCCTGATACTTACGGTTCTTGCAGGTTTCGCATTCAGAGGGAGAAGATTTCCTGCCGGGCTTTACAGACGGATCGGAGGAATCATCGTTTCCGACAGCACTTGTATTTGAACCGGTCAGATCGGTATTTGTGTTCAAACCGTAATTTGCATATAATCCGTAATTTCCGTAGCTTCCGATATTGTTTATACCCGGCATTTGTGTCTCCTTTCCGTGAACTTTTGTTTCACTAATTGTAGCACCGGCGGCATTTAAGAACAAGATGCGAAACGGTTACGTTTTGGTTACGGAAAGCGTGTATAATGAAGACATAAATTGCAAGGGCATTTTAAAACTACCACATAAAGAGAAGGAGAATTGAATTATGAAGATTGAAGAATTTGCAAAAAAGGTTTCCGGTGACGAAAATCTTAAGAAGGAATGCCTGGATGCTTTTAAGAGCGGAAAGATTCTTGAGTTTGCAAAGAAGAACGGCTGCGAATCTACGGTTGCTGAAATCAAGAATTACTTCAAGGGAAAAATGGAACTTAAGGATGACGATTTAGACATGGTATCCGGCGGAAATGACTGTCAAAACGAGCCGCTTATGCCCGGCCCGGCAATTGACGATATCAAGAATTTACTTAAGGGTAACAAGGAACTTAGTGATGACGATCTTGACATGGTATCCGGCGGAAATGACTGCGACCCTTCAAAAGTAGTGTCCTATAATAGGGATATAGCATCTGCCGGCGATATAGGCCCCAATGATTTCTTAAGCTCACTTAAGTAAGATGATATCCGGTTAAACAACCGAAATTGATATAACTTTAAATCACGAAAAAGACCTTTAACTCAGTTTAGGGTAAAGGTCTTTTTTACTATGTTAAACTTAATTTGTCTACTTTTTGTCACCGTGAGAGTGGTAGATTTGTCATGTAAAAAGAAAGACCATGCAGTTAAGGAGATATATATGAAGACTTATACGGACGAACAGCTTGAGATAATGAAGAAAGAAGAGCCTGACCGCTATTTTTACTATAGCCATGAAGATGTGTTCAGGAAAGCCGGCATTAACCTTGAAAATGAAAATTGGGAAATGCCTCTTCTCTACGAGAATGTAGGCGATTTGCCGGATGAAAAATTTGCCCGTTTTCGTAAAATTATGAGCTCGGAAAACGGCGTAACCCTGGTAAGCCACGGAGATGATCTGGTACGTATCAAAGCACCTGAGTTTAAAAAAGAAATTCTTGCGGATGCCGGACACAATACTAAAACCTTCAGACACGAGCAGCCTAAACCTGAACCTGAAGGCCTGGGAATCGGATTTTATATTTTACGAGTAATTTCTTTGGGCTTTTACGGAGGCGAGCGTTTAAATGCATATAAAGCGGCTATGCGTGAGCATGAAGAATCGGTGCATGAATTTGAAAATGCAAAAGCCGATTATGAAAAAAGGGAGCTGGAGCGTCAAGGGAAATTCACCGAATACTATGAAAAGCTTAAACGCATGGGTAAATCTAAGGAAGATGTAATAGATTACATGAAGGCGGACAGTAAGAAGCTTGAAGCAGCGGAAGCAGAAATTTCCAAATACAATAAGGCCCTGTCCGATGTTGAGATAGCTCAGAGACTCCGTGTGGTAGGCCGCAACAACCTTGACTTTCTGATGGGTCAGAAGACGGAAAATGCCGAAGAAGTTAAAAACCACATTGTAAGGAAAAATTATTTAAATGAGAGTGCATTTGTAAAGAGTGACAATCCGGAACTTCAAAAAAATTTCATTCTCAATGTTGATTATCCTAAGAATACAGGATTTTCGGAGCATGAAATTGCCTTATTAGGTTTTGCTGCCACCTGCTGCTTTGATGTTCAAAAGGCTTCAAAGCAATATCCGGTTCCGGGCGGAAAGGCTGTGATGGATGATGAGGCAGCAAAGAGAAGAGCAATCATAGACGGTGCCGAATGGTATAACTTTACGGAATCCATATTTAATCGTCAGGAACGCAATGCTTCTGCTGCGGCTCCCCTGTTTAACCATGCAAAGCTTGCGGCATGTGATGCGCTTAATAAGTACCAGGAAGGTGACTGCACTAAGTTGGGAGAACTGCTTGCAAACGGTCTTCGCTATTGCTCACACTTCCTTATGTCGGTAAGTTCAATAAAGGACGGCAGTGCCTGGGTAGATTACTGTGTTTATGCAAAGGAAATGCTTGCTTTGGCAAACAAGGATGAACGGATTAAGGCGTCTATGGTTAAATCGGGCTTTACAGATCAGGACTTTAAAGATGCCTTTGTCTGCAGCAACATCGGTGACGTATATGAAAAAGGACTTGACGCAACCTACTCTTTAATGACGAATCCGGATCTTACACCTGAAGAAAAGGTTAACGCGGCAGCGGAAATTGTTGAATTACGTACAGTGCAGCAGATGCTTATACAACATGACGGTGAGGTACATAAGGGCCCTGAGTATACAGGTAAGATAAATGCTTTTGAAACAGAACTCAATAAATGTTTAAAAGACGAAAAAAAGGCTGCAAAGGAATTTGGTGAAAACAGCCCTCAGGCTATAAAATTTAGGGAAGATCAGGGCATGATAACGGCAAATATGGCAAACATGCCATTTGGCTTTTTGTCAGACAGACTCGGATACAAATTAGACTACGGCGAGACGCTTACGGGAATATTCGGAAACGCCGGAAATGCCGACAAATTCCATGCGCATGTCATGAAAAACGTTGACCTTGATAAATTTAAGACTATGGATGGAAAGGATATTATTAAGAAACTTTTACCGGGCAATGCAAATTCTTACGTTTCACAGATTTATCCTAAGAATAAAGAAGTGAAAGCAGAAAAAACAAATGAAAACAAAAAGGAAATGCAGGCGGCAAAGGGAAATGTAATGTAATGGACTTAAAAAAGAGGGGGCGACTCCTCTTTTTGTCTTCCTTTTGTCCACTTTCCTGTGTTAGGATAGGCACATAAGAGTTACAGAAAGAAATTTCGGAGGCACAAATGAAAGCTTATACAAAATACGAACTTGAACAAATAAAAAACGAGGATCCCAATAAATATTTCTATTACAGCAATGAGGTGAAATTCAGAAAGCTTGGCATCAATCTGGAGAGTAAAGATTGGGAACTCCCGCTTGTACACGACACAACCGAAGCTTCCCCGATAGACGATCCTGAAAAAAAGGATCCACTGAGGGACAGATTTGCCTGCTTTAATGAAATGATGCATTCGGAAAAGGGCGTTACTTTAGTGGATTTGGAAGGAAATCTTGTTCACCTTCAGAAGCCGGACTTTAATCCGGAAGTAATTGCAAAAAGACTTGGGAAGGAACCTAAGTTTGAACTTCAGGAGCCCGGTCCCGCACCTGAGGGTCTTGGATTTACTTTTTACCTGTTAAGAGTCGTAACCTTCGGCATATACGGACGTAAGCAGTACCACGATTACAAAAAAGCGGTAGAAGCTCATGAAAAAGCAGTAAGTGATTATGAGAAGGCAAAAGCTGATTTTGAAAAAGATCCCAAAAGGGTTTCTTACCTTGAACGTAAGCAGAAATTCGACGAGCATTACAAAGAACTTGGATTGATGGGAAAAGATGTCGAGAAAGTAAAGGCATATACAATATCGGACAAGAGTGCGTTCGAAATTGAAGATCAGCAGGCCTCACAATACGCAACATTGGTAAAGGATGTTGCGCTCATAAATGAGAAACGTAAAAGTGCGCGTGATCGTCTTGAGTTTCTGATGGGCCCCAAGAGAGCCGAAAATAAGGAAAGAGACGAAGCAATAAAGAATAAAATTATTAAGGAATGTTATCTGGATAAGCATTGTTTTGAAACAGAGGGTGGCTCTGAAAAGAATAAACTCCGGGATGTGGAATATCCGGAAGATACGGGATTTACCGATCATGAAATTGCCTTGCTTGGATTTGCGGCAACATGCAGCCCTGATGTTTGGGCAAAAGTTGAGGCATACCCGATTCCCGGCGGTCCCCGGGTTATGAGTGATGAACAGGCAAAGAAAGAAGCTATTGAGAATGCTCCTTTGTGGTACAACTATACCGAAGCTATTTTTTGCCGTTATACCCGTAACTCTTCAGGGATGGTTCCGTACATTAACCATTCGAAGATTGCCGTAGCGGATGCTCTCAAGGATTACAAAAACGGGGATTGTACGGCACTTGGAAAGATTCTTAAAGAAGCCATCAATTGCTGCACGAAACATACGATGTTGGTAGGAGATCCAAAGGATGACAGCAGATTTGTGGACTATTGTCTTTATACCAAGGAAATGCTTCAGCTGATGAATAAGAATGAAAAGTTGGCAGAGGCTGTTAAAAATGCGGGTCTATCACAAGAGGAACTTGATGAGGCAAAGATTAGCTGCAATTTCGGAGAGGTATTTGAAAGAGGTGTCAATGCAAAGGATGCATTACTTAATAATCATAATCTGACTGTCGATGAAAAGATGAATGCTGCAGCGGATGTCATAGGCATGAGACTTGTGCAAAAGATGTGCAATGATCATCACCAAGAATTTACGAATGCTGATGCATATACTGAAAGACGTGACTACTATGTGAAGTTGGGGTTAGCCAAGATAGATGAGGCCAATGAAATACCATTTGAACAAAGAGGGTGCGAGAAATTTAAAGCTCTTATGGAAGAATCAAAGAAGGCAACCTTTGCAACGTCACAGCTGACACTTGGATACGTGAGTGAGCATTATGGTCTGAAACATGAATTCGGCAATGAGATTACAAAGGTATTCGGTGATGATAACAGCCCCAAGGAAGTTCATGATGCTATCGTAAAAAACGTCAACCTTGATGATTTAAAGAATATGAGCGGAGACCGTATACTGTTTGAATTGACACCTTCCAAGTCACAAA
The DNA here is from genome assembly GCA_963649755.1 of bacterium. GTDB lineage: Bacteria > Bacillota > Clostridia > Lachnospirales > Lachnospiraceae > UBA1258. The sequence goes on from CAVJJQ010000012.1 coordinate 27,048, forward strand.
AATTTTTAACCGAGTTAGCACCCAAGGAGGGTAAAGAGGTTAAGAATGTGGCAGAAAAGCAAAAAGTCATGGAAAATCAGGCAGGAATGAAGATGTAAGGATTGCGGAGCAATTTCCTATATAGCAAAAAAATGCCCCGAGTTTGGCGGTAGCCTACTCGGGGCATTTAATGCTTGGGGATGAGATTTTTTAGCCGGTATGGTACAATCAGAAGAAAGAATTGTACAGGCAGGGGAATCATGAAGATATCATCAATACTTTCCAAAGAACAAATCACAATATCCTTTGAGGTATTTCCTCCCAAGGCATCGACCAATTATGAGTCGGTGGAGGAAGCGGCACTTAAGGTTGCGGCTTTAAAGCCGAGCTATATGAGTGTTACCTACGGAGCCGGCGGAAATACCAAAGGTTATACTCTTAAAATCGCCGAAACGATACAGCAGAAAGAAAACGTGCCGACCATCGCTCACCTTACCTGCGTGGGAGCAAGAAAGGCAGATATTCTCTGCGCACTTTCAAAAATGCGTGAAATGGGAATCGAGAATATTCTTGCCCTGAGGGGAGACCGTCCGAAGGACTTTGAGGGCGAGCCTTTTATTGATTTTAAACATGCTTCCGAGCTTATTGAAGCAATTCATGAAAACGGTGATTTCTGCGTGGGCGGAGCCTGCTATCCGGAAGGACATCCCGATTCACACACGAAGCGCGAGGACATCCTGAACCTTAAAAAGAAGGTCGACAGTGGGTGCAGCTTCTTAACAACCCAGATGTTTTTTGACAATAACATTTTCTATAATTTTCTTTATAAAGCCCGTGAAGCCGGAATTTATGTTCCGATTATTCCGGGTATCATGCCGATTACAAGAGCAGGCCAGGTGGAGAATGCCGTAAAGCTTTCGGGTTGCAACGTGCCGGAAAGATTCAGAAGCATAGTTGACTGTTTCGGCGACAATCCCAAGGCGATGCAGCAGGCTGGAATCGCCTATGCAACCGACCAGATTATTGATTTGATTGCGAACGGCATCAATCATATCCATGTATATTCCATGAATAAACCCGAGGTCGCAAAGGGAATCTGCGACAATTTATCTGAAATCATCAAATAGTTTTGGAGAGCCGATACTTGGATGTGATATTAAAAGACAGTGATATAAAAAGATCCGAGGTATTCAGATACTTAGGGTATAAGGGAAATCAGCCCGATGCCCGGACAATTGAAGAAACAGAAAAATGTATAAACGAAGCTATCTCAAAAATAGAGCCTAAGTACGTCTGTAAACGTGAGAAGCTTAAATTTTCAGACGACTGTACGATACAAATGGGCAATTTAATCTGCCGGAGTAAAGACTTGTGTAAGAATCTTCAAGATTGCCAAGAGGTGTTTCTTCTTGCCGTAACACTTGGAAGCGATTCGGATTTGATGATGAGGCGGGTTTTAAAGCTTGATATTTATAAAGCTTCGATTCTTCAGGCAGTTTTCGCTGCCATGACAGAAGCGTATTGTGACAGAATCTGCGAAGAGTTACAAAGAGATATAGGCGAAGGTTTCTTTTTACGCCCCCGCTTCAGTCCGGGCTACGGAGATTTAAACATTTCTGTTCAACGCGATTTCTTAAGTGCCGTCGATGCACGTAAAGCAATAGGCATATATTTGTCGGACGGCGACATCATGATACCGGAAAAGTCAGTAACCGCATTTGTGGGAATTTCCAAGGTAGATGACGAGGCACAAAAGTTAGGGTGCGAGGCTTGCAACAAGAAAGACTGCTCATACTGTAAAGGATAAAAGATGGATATCAGAAACGAAATAGGAAAAAGAATGTTATTTTTCGACGGAGGGCTTGGCTCACTCCTGCAGGCGCGCGGCTTAAAGCCGGGAGAACTTCCCGAAACCTGGAATTTAAGCAAACCGGAAGAGCTCATTTCCATTCACAGGGAATACCTTGAAGCCGGAGCGGACATAATTCTTACGAATACCTTCGGGGCTAACGGATTTAAATATGAAAATCTTTCCGAAATAGTGGAGGCAGCAGTCGGAAATGCGAAAACTGCGATTAAAGAAAGCGGGAAGAAGGCCTATGTGGCTTTGGATTTGGGACCGACAGGCAAGCTTTTAAAACCGATGGGAACGCTTGATTTTGAGGAAGCGGTATCGGTTTATGCTAAGGTCGTGCGTATCGGAGCAAAAGCAGGCGCGGACCTAATCCTTATCGAAACGATGAGCGATACCTACGAGTTAAAGGCAGCAGTACTTGCGGCAAAGGAAAACTCGGATCTCCCCGTAATGGCAACTGTAGTATTTGATGAGTCGGCTAAGCTTTTAACCGGCGCCACACCGGAAGCCGTTGTTTCTCTTTTGGAAGGTTTGAGAGTGGATGCTCTCGGCATAAACTGCGGACTCGGACCTAAACAGATGAAGCCGATATTTGAAAGACTTGCAAATCTTTCATCCATTCCGCTTATCATTACTCCGAATGCGGGGCTTCCTCATACGGAGGACGGTAAGACCGTTTACGATATTTCACCCGACGAATTTGCCGAGGAAGTCACGGAAATCGTAAAGTTAGGGGCGCAGTTTGCAGGCGGATGCTGCGGTACGACTCCCGCACACATAAAGGCACTTACCGAGAGCTTAAAAGGCTACATTCCGAAAAATGTCACGGAAAAAGAAAAAACCTTTGTTTCCTCTTATTCCCGAACAGTAGAGCTTGGAAACAAGCCCGTCATCATCGGAGAAAGAATAAATCCGACGGGCAAATCAAAGTTTAAGCAGGCACTCAGAGATAAAAATATAGAATATATTCTCGAAGAAGGTGTTAAGCAGGCAGATTCCGGAGCAGACATCTTGGATGTCAATGTGGGACTTCCGGAAATTGACGAAGCATCAATGATGGCGCTTACGGTCAGCGAGCTTCAAAGCGTGCTTGCAGCACCGCTTCAGATTGACACTGTAAATGTTTCCGCCATGGAGCAGGCACTTCGCATCTACAACGGAAAGCCCATGATAAATTCCGTAAGCGGCAAGGATGAGGTCATGAAGGCAGTCTTTCCGCTTGTTAAAAAGTACGGAGGCGTTGTCGTGGGACTTGCCTTGGATGACGACGGTATTCCGGGTACGGTTGAGGGTAGACTGCGGATTGCGGAAAAGATTATAAAAACCGCTTCAGAGTACGGCATAAAGAAAAAGGATATCGTAATTGATGCCCTTACCATGACGATGAGCACGGACGACAATTCCGCAAATATAACACTCGAAACGGTTAAGAGGCTTCACGAAAAGGGCATTAAAACCGTTCTCGGGGTTTCAAATATTTCCTTCGGACTTCCGGGACGAGAAATTGTCAATTCTTCTTTCTTTTTAATGGCTTTAAATGCGGGACTTTCCGCGGGAATCATCAATCCGAATTCAAAACTTATGCAGCAGGCGTATGATACCTATTGCCTGTTAAAGGGTTTTGATGAAAAGTGCGAAGGTTACGTTTCAAAATACGCGGACGTTTCGGTCAGTGTGGTCAGCAATTCGGAAAAGCAGGAAGTTAAGCCCGCAAATTCCGATAAATATACCTTAAGCGACTGCATCATAAAGGGCTTAAAGGAGCAGGCGTACACTATAGCCAAAGAGCTTCTTTTAAATTCCAAAGAGCCGCTTGCAATCATAAACGAGGACCTTGTGCCGGCACTTGACATCGTAGGTAAAGGCTTTGAAAAGGGGACCATGTTTCTGCCTCAGCTGCTCATGAGCGCGGAGGCCGCAAAGGCAGGTTTCGAAGCCATTAAGGACTACATGGAAGCTAAAGGCGGTCAGGCTGAAAAGAAGGGAAAAATTGTCATAGCAACAGTCAAAGGAGATATCCACGATATAGGAAAGAATATCGTGAAGGTTCTGCTTGAAAATTACAGTTACGAAGTATTCGACCTCGGAAAGGATGTTCCGCCCGAAAAGGTTGTAAAAGCCGTAAAGGAAACAGGGGCACCGCTTGTAGGATTAAGCGCGCTTATGACCACAACGGTTGAAAGCATGAAAGAAACCATTGAGATGCTTAAAAGGGATGTTCCGAATTGCAAGGTAATGGTCGGAGGAGCAGTTTTGACGCAAGAATACGCAGACAGTATCGGTGCCGATTTCTATGCACATGATGCCATGCAGGCAGTCAGATGTGCGGAGGAATTATTTGGCGAGAAACTCGCGTAAAAGTTTGTTTTTTCTTGGCAAATCGGTTAGAATTACTTTGATACATGTGAAAGGGATTGCAAAGTATAAGGGGTGCAGAGCAATCTCGTATCAGAGGGTAAATGCAGATTTAAATTAAAGGGGAATGGGAATTATGATAGGGGAAAAACCGACAGTACTGATAGCCGAAGACGAGGAAATCAATCGCACGATATTGAGAGAAATCTTAAAGGCAAAGTACAGGATACTCGAGGCCGAAAATGGGCAGCAGGCGGTCTACTGTCTGAAGGCTGAGAAGACAAACATTTCTTTAATCATTCTTGACATTCATATGCCGGAAGTTGACGGCTTCGGTGTCATGAAATATCTCGAAGAAGAGGGCCTGAACAAGAAAATCCCGGTCGTTATTACAACCGCCGATCAAGATCCCAACATCCTGATTGAAGGGAAAAAGAACAAAATCGTAGAAATATTCTATAAACCCTTCAGGGCATCGGATGTTTCGAAGACCGTTGACGACCTTATCGAAATATGTAATTACGAGGACAATCTCGACGAAATAATAGCCGAAAAATCCGTCTATCTCACCAATCAGTACGAGGCCGTGAGGAAGGCAAAGAGTCTTCTTTTTACACGCTGGGACGAAAATATCAAGACCTTCATCTTCAATTTGCTTCCGGAAAGCAGAGAGCATATCTTAAGAATTTATTCCTATACGGAGATTCTTTGCAAAGAGCTTGCAAAGACACATCCTCAATATGGCATCACCAAAAATTCCGCTCGTTTAATCGCCGATGCTTCTTTACTTCACGACTTGGGCGAGGTAATAATTCCGAACTCGATTATTACGGGTAAGAGCGGGGATGCCTTAGACAGAGCCATTAAGCAGATAAAGAAACGTCCTCAGGCAGGAGCCGAGCTCATTAATCTGATCTTTGCAAATTCGGGGCATCAGGTAGAAAGAAAATATGCCTACGACATCTGCAGATATATGTATGAGACCTGTGACGGAAAAGGATATCCGGCAGGGCTAAAATGCGGTGAAATTCCGATTTGTGCTCAGGTAGTCTCAGTGGCTCACAGATACGACGAGCTTCGCTTCCAAAAGGACGGAAACGTTAAAGCACATGAGGACATCATGGATTATTTCCTTGATACCGCAGGAGAACGTTATAATCCCGTACTGCTGAGTACTTTTGAAAATGTAAGTGACGAAATAAAGAACGTCAATATTAAAAGTGTCAATGTAAAGGAGATTTCAAATGGCTGATTATCCCACACCACATATTAAGGCAACACCGGACGATTTTGCAAAGACGGTTTTGGTACCGGGAGATCCTTTAAGATCGAAGTTTATAGCGGAGAATTTCCTTGAAAATCCCGCTTTGGTAAACAATGTAAGAGGCGTACAGGGTTACACCGGCACTTATAAGGGCGTAAGGGTTTCCGTTATGGCAAGCGGGATGGGCATGCCTTCAATCGGCATCTACAGTTACGAGTTATATAATTTCTTTGGTGTCGACAATATCATAAGAGTCGGTTCGGCAGGCTCTTTGGATGCAAATATCAAGATTAGGGACCTTGTATTCGGAATGGGTGCTTCGACAAATTCCAATTACGCGCGTCAGTTTAACCTTCCCGGAACCTTTGCTCCGATTGCGGATTACACGCTTTTAAGCACAGCGGTTGAGTGTGCGAAAAAGAAAGATTTACGTTTCCATGTGGGAAATATCCTTTCTTCGGATACTTTTTACGATGCTCAGAGTGACGCAAACGACAAGTGGATGCAGATGGGTGTTATGGCAGTCGAGATGGAGGCTGCGGCTCTTTACATGAACGCCGCAAAGGCAAAGAAGAGAGCACTTGCCATTCTTACGATTTCGGATTCGATTGTAACCGGAGAAGCCACAACCGCAGAGGAAAGACAGAACTCATTTACCCAGATGATGCAGGTGGCACTCGATACGGCAGTGGAGATGGACAAGATGTAAGGATGATTTGTAAGAGGGCAGTACACGCAGGCGGCTTGCCTGTGTAACCCTTGCTGAATATCGCAATTTTAATTTTTGACACAGACAATTCTTTGCTGTGATAAAAATAGTATGTTGAAATAAAAAGGAGCAGCCGGTTGACTACTCCTTTTAAAGTACGTATTTTGCGAAAAACCTTGCCCTGCAGGGTTTTTCTTTTTCAAATTTTTATTTCGTTTCTAAATCGAATCCGAAATAGTTAACCGCGTTGTTGTAGGAGATGCCCTTTACGATATCGGCTAAGATATCTTCGTCGTAAGGAAACTCGCCGCTTTCAACCCACTCGCCGATTACGTTGCACAAAATACGCCTGAAGTATTCATGTCTGGTGTAGGAGAGGAAACTTCTTGAATCGGTAAGCATTCCCACGAAGCCCGAAAGGTTGCCAAGTGATGCTAAGGACTTTAACTGACGCTCCATGCCGATCTTGTGATCGTTAAACCACCATGCGGAACCCTGCTGAAGCTTGCCGGAAACGGATGAATCCTGGAAGCAGCCCAAAATCGTTCCGATGTATTCGTTGTCGTTGGGGTTGAGCGAATAAAGAATAGTCTTGGGAAGAGCATTATCCTTTATGCAGGCATTGAGAAAGTCAGCAACGCTTGCCGAAGGAGTATCGGAATTGATGCAGTCGTATCCGGTATCGGGACCGAGGATGTCATACATATTCGTATTGTTATCTCTCTTGCAACCGAAGTGAAGCTGCATTACCCAGCCACGCTTTGTGTATTCCTTTGCCATCTCAAGCATGAAGGCGGTCTTGAACTTTAAGATTTCTTCATGCGAAAGTTCCCTGCCTGAAAGTCTCTTTGAAAGAATGGCATTAATCTCATCAGGTGTAGCGGGATTGTAGTAAACATGGTCGATTCCGTGATCGGAAACCTTACAACCCTTAGCGTCAAAGAAATCAAGACGCTTTCTCAAAGCTTCGATAAGGGTTTCAAAGGAGGTAATCTTTACACCCGAAACTTCGGAAAGCTTTGCAAGATAATCTGTAAATGCGGGCTTTTCAAGATTCATGGCCTTATCGGGTCTCCAAGCGGGAAGAACCTGTACATCGAAGGTAGGGTCGTTCTTTATCTCATCATGATAGTTAAGAGGGTCAACCGGATCGTCGGTGGTGCAGATGAGGGTAACGTTTGACTTCTTAATGATGTTTCTTACGCTCATTTCGGGAGAAGATAGCTTCTTGTTGCAAAGCTCCCATACATCCTCAGCGGTCTTTTCATTCAATACTCCGTAGTAATCAAAATATCTCTGAAGCTCCAAGTGACTCCAGTGGTGAAGAGGGTTGCCGATTGCACGTCCCAAGCACTTTGCATAAGCAATGAACTTGTCGTGATCGGAAGCATCGCCCGTGATATATTTCTCATCAACTCCGCAGGAACGCATTAAGCGCCACTTGTAATGGTCGCCGCCAAGCCATACCTGGGTGATGTTGTCAAACTTTCTGTCGGAAGCGATTTCTGCAGGATTGATATGACAATGATAGTCAAGAACAGGCATCGTCTCTGCATAGTCGTGGAACAGCTTCTTAGCTGTGTCGTTTGTTAATAAGAAATCCTTGTCCATAAAAGCTTTCATAATATTCAGTCCTTTCATAGAAGATGATTGTGTGCGCCTGTGAAACATTGTGCCTCTTGCAAAAAGAAAATGTCCGATTTACAAATCTTCGGCAGCACTTTTGCACCAAACAAATGTCTCATGTAAGCGTTTTCATAATTATAATATTCCGACCTATAAAAATCAAGTTGACTTTTGAGAATTTTGCGAGTAATATTCGAATTGTAAGCACTTACACAAACGGAGGTATAAAAGTGAAGACATTAAACAAGGATATGGTTGAGGTTACAAAGAGACCGATTAAGGTTTTACAGTTTGGTGAAGGAAATTTCCTTCGTGCATTTGTAGATTATATGTTTGATATCTGCAACGAGAAGGGCCTTTTCGACGGAAGCATCGTTTTGGCAAAGCCCATCGAGTTCGGAAATCTTGAACAGTTCGGCAAGCAGGACAATATTTACACCGTTTCTTTAAGAGGTATTCAGGACGGTGAGGCTAAGGTTACAAACCGCATCATCACCAGCATCGCAGATACTGTTGACGTATACGGAGATTATGAGAAATACAATAATTACGCAAAACTTGATACATTAAGATACATCGTTTCCAATACCACCGAAGCGGGAATTGTGTTCGATGCAAACGACAAGTTTGAAGCAAATCCTCCGAAGACCTTCCCCGGAAAGCTTACAAAGTTTCTTTATACCAGGTATGAAGCTTTTAACGGAGATATGACCAAAGGTCTTGTAATGCTTCCCGTAGAGCTTATTGACGATAACGGAATCGAACTTGAAAGATGCGTAAATGAATTTATCACACTTTGGAAATTACCCGAAGAATTCAGAACCTGGGTTAAGGAAGCCTGTAACTTCTGCTCAACTTTGGTTGACAGAATCGTAACCGGTTATCCTCGTAACAACGAAGAGGCAATCTTCAACGAGCTCGGCTACATCGACAAGCTTGTTGTTACCGCTGAGCCCTTCGCTTTGTGGGTAATCGAGTCAAAGAAGGATTTAACCGAGGAGCTTCCTTTCGTAAAGGCAGGCTTACCCGTTATTTATACAGACAATCAGAAGCCTTACAAGCAGAGAAAGGTACGTATCCTTAACGGAGCTCATACCTCCTTCGTACTTGCTTCTTACCTTGCCGGCAATAATATAGTTCGTGAATCCATGGAAGACAAGCTTATTTATGACTTCATGCATGAGACTATTTTCGATGAAGTTATTCCTACCCTTACACTTCCCAAGCAGGATTTGCTTGATTTTGCAGAGGCAGTAATCGGACGTTTCAACAACCCTTATGTTGATCACGCCCTTTTGTCTATATCCCTTAACTCAGTCTCCAAGTGGAAAGCAAGATGTATGCCCAGCTTCCTTGAGTATGTGAAGCTTAACGGCACTAACCCCAAGCACCTTACCTTTTCACTTGCAGCACTGATGGCTTTCTATTCTTCGACCCGTCTCGAGGATAAGGCTCTTATCGGAAACAGAAACGGAGAAGAGTACAAGATCATGGACGATATGGAAGTTCTTGAATTCTTCCGTGACTATTCGGACAAGGATACAAAGACCTTTACTAAGGCTTTCCTTTCAAACGAAGCATTCTGGGGTCAGGATCTTTCAAAGGTCGGCAATACCGAGGAGCTTGTTGAGGGCTACCTTGACGATATCAGAAATCTCGGTATGAGAAAGGCTCTTGAAAAGAACTTCTAAATTCCGTACAATCATACCGGAGTGTATGACATGGAAGAAAAAAATTACAGATTCTGCAGGAAATGCCTTACCCGCGATTTAATAGGCAAGGATGATTATTTTAAAAGCCTGCATGAACTGATCGAAAGTTTACCGGATGATATTAAAACAGACGCTCCTCGTTATGAGGAGCGCCTTTTAGTTTGCAAGGATTGCGATAGGCTCATAGACGGAATGTGTTCTGCCTGCGGCTGCTACGTGGAGTTAAGAGCCGCAAAGGATAAAGAAAAATGCCCGTATGAGAAATGGTAGAAGATTGAAATAAAACCTTGCAAGCAGCAACTCAAGACTCTTTGTAAAGAGTTTCGCCTGCGGAACGCTCGCACCGTCCTCGCCCTCGCCCTCTCCGTCCTCGCTTCGCTCGGCCACCTCTCCCAAAGGGAGAGGCA
>CAVJJQ010000013.1:0-34724 GCA_963649755.1 bacterium
TGTCACCGTAGGTGACTGAGAGGGCTAGAGCTGTCACCGTAGGTGACTGAGAGGGCTAGAGCTGTCACCGTAGGTGACTGAGAGGGACTTGGCTCTCCCACGCGGAGCAATTTCCTATATAGCAAAAAACCCCGGGATTTCCGGGGATTTTGTGTTAATTCAACTTATTAAATGCCATCGCCTTTGCGTAGCTCTGGGCTGCCTTAAGATTCGAGCGTTGAGACTTAATCTTACTCTTTTCAAGCTTAAAAATATTCTCAAGCCTTGCCTTATTGCGGGCTTCCTCCGCTTCGATTGAAGCACTTTCGGAAGTAATCTCGGAAATAAGCTCCTTTAGATGAGCTATCTCTTCGGTATACTCGGATCTATTCTCGTTAAGCTCATCCTTTACCCTGTTGTACAGGCTTTCAAAGCCTTCATCAAGCTTGTTCAGCCTGAAAATCAGAACTCCCTTTTCCTCGGTATTCTTGTCGAACTTGTCAAAAGAAAAAGGCTCTTCCTTTAAAAGTTCTTCCTGTTCTTTATTCTTAACGCGAATTTCCTTTAGAACGGCTATCTTCTTTTCCAAGGATTCGGTTAAAGCAACTATGTATGTGTTCGTCATTTAGCTGTTTTCATAACCTCTTTCCAGGTGTCTCGCATGGAGCGTAAGTGCGTTACGACTTCCTCAAGAATTTCTTTATCCTTCTTGGTATTTGCCTCAATGAGTCTGCCGGAAAGGTATAAATAAACTCTCTCGAAATCTTCGGCAACGGGGTACTTCATATCAAGTGTCTCACGGAAGTAATCGATGATACGCTCGGTGCGAACGATATTATTGTGAGCCGCCTCGATATCGCCCTGCTCAATCTTTAAAATTGCGATGTTTGCAAACTTAATGGCTCCCTCGTAAAGAAGAAGTGTCAGCTCCGCGGGTGAAGCCGTTAAAATCTTACTGGTGTTATACTGCGCATACGCATTCGGTAAAGTCATAAAATCTCCTTATCCAAGTAATGAGGTAATCGAGCTTGTCGAAGACTGAAGCTTTGATAAAGCAACCTCCATGTTGGAAAATTTGGTATAGTATTTATCCTCATAGTCTGCGAGTGCATCCTCAGCATCCGAAATCTTTGTGGAGTAATCCGAGATGTTCGTCTTGTACTGAACGTCGTCGTACCAGGAGTTTGTGCTCGAATAGTCCGTCTTTGCTCCAAGACTTGTAAGCTTGGAATAGAGATCCCTCGAAAGGTTGGTAAAGAAAGAAACAACTGAATCGGGGTCGGTCGCAATTGCGGATTTAAGCTTGTCAGATTCGCTCGATACGTTTGAATCGTCCGGATCTCCGTTTATATGGTAAGCATTATGTTCATTGTCGCTTGCCGAATAGTAGGAAAGCGTTTCAATACCGAAGTTTGAAAGGTAAACTTTCTGGCCGTTAATCTCGTAACCCGAAAGCATCATGGTCTTAAGAGAATTAAATACGGTTCCGAGGGATGTATCGTTACGAAGAAGGGAATCCTTGATGGTGGTCTCCCACTTTTCAATCTCGGTATCGGTCATTTCTTCCTTTTCATCGTCTGTCAGGGGCTCATAATCGTCTGCGGAGTCGGCATTGTAAAGCTTGTCCATCTCATTGATGAGCTCATTGTATTCCTTGAAAAGGCTCTTAATCATGTCGTAAATGCCGTCTGTGTCGTCCTGAGTGGTGACGGTGACGGGATCTGAGGTCGTAGCAAGGCAGGTAAAGGTAAGTCCGTTTACTTCAACACTGTTTGAGGAAGAAGTATAGGTAACACCGTTTAACTCTATCTCGGCATCGGAACCTGCTATACGAACAGTACCGCTTGAATACATGTCGGAGGTATATGCGCTGTCACTTAATAAAACTTCGCTCGCAAAGTTGACCTTTTCGGCTAACTTCTTGATAGCATCGTCATAATCATCGTCAGTGGTCATCTCGGCCTTGATAGCCTTGTATAAATCGGAATCGGTACTGAGCCCGGCCAGAATTGTCTCGGAATCATAGACTTCTTCGGACTCACCGTCGTCATTTGTAATCGTCTTCTTTGCGAAACCGTCAATATCAGTTTTAAATGCCGCAAGGCTCTGATAGGTTGAAAGAGTCTTTGCATTGGTGTTTACGCTTGTATCGGTGCTAACGCCAAGATCTGAATTAATGCCGAGTACGCTTAAAGCTGTGAAGCCTTCGGCATTGTCTGCAGTGATTGCAAAGTCCGCATCCGTACCGGAAGAAGAACTTGCGACGAAGATACGCTGGTTCTTTTCGTCGAAGTTTGCATCAATGCCTGCGCCTTTAAGGCTTGAGATAATCTCCGAAATCTTTGTATCGGCTGTAACGGAAATCTTGGTGGCCTTTCCGTTTGCGGTAACGGTAAAGGAACCGCCGTCCGAAGTAAGAGCCGTAAGTCCGCTTGTTTCGTTTCCGTCAGAATCTTTGGTCAGTCTTAAAGAAGAAAGGGTCGAAGAAGAGGTAAGTGCCTCCCCGTCAGCACTTGAAAGCTTTGCGCCTGTCATATAACCTGACTTTGCAAGGCTGTTTATTTTTAACTCCTGAACGCCGTTCATGGCATTTTCACCCGTGATTACGGATACTGCCGATGAATTGCTGACGGAAGTCGTTTTCTTTTTATAGCTTGAAGAAAATCTGAAGTTTGAAAGAGTGTTCTGGAAAGACTTAATCTTCGTATTAAGTCCCGACCAGATTTCCTGCTTCCATTCAAGCTTGGTCTTTTCCTTGGTAAGGCTTTCTACCTTCGTAGACTTTGCCTTAACAAGCTCTTCGATGATGGATTCGGTATCAAGTCCGGATATCATACCGGATACACGCATTGTCATAAGGTTACCTCCAAATCAAATTAACGTCTCTCGTCTACCATGATGCCGGCAAGTTCCCAAGCCTTTGCTATAAGGTCAAGGGTCTTTTCGGGAGGAAGCTCTTTGATAACTTCCTTGGTGTCCTTGTCAATAATCTTGATGGTTACACGGTTGGTTAATTCGTGGATACCGAACTGAAGCTCGGAATTCGTCATCGCCTTGTTGAGACTCTCAACGGTCTGTTGAAGGGTTTCCTTCGATGCTTCGCGATTGGAAGAATCGTTCGTCGATTCGCTTTGATCTGCCGTTTTTACGGTAGACTCGGTCTTTTTGTTGTTGACTTCTGCGATGGAAACATCCGTGTACTCTGTTGCAGATTTGGTGACCCCGGCAGTAGGTTTAACTGTCTGAGTGTTAATAATGTTGTTTACTGATTCAATTGCCATAGCGTCTCCTTCTGCGGCATCCGTGCCGCTCTAAGAGTTCCCGGTACAAAATATATCGGAACCGACTCAAAAATTGTTAACAGGTAAAATGAAAAATGTATAAAAACGAATCGCTCGTTTCTTACAAATTTACTCATGGAGGTTGTTTAAGCTCTCCACTACGCCTTTACTTGAAGAGATTGTTTAAGCTCTCCATTACATCCTCGGTACTTGACATTGAAGCCTTGTTTGCTTCCTGAATCTGCAAGTATACCTCTTTACGGTATACGGGAACTTCCTTCGGAGCGGAAATTCCGATTTTAACCTGATCGCCCTTTACGTCTAAAATCGTAATCTCGATATTGTTGTTAATGACGAGGGCCTCGTTCTTTTTCCGTGATAAAGCTAACATGCGCCCTCCTTTGCCCCTGCCTTTAAGATTTCGTAAATAGGGAATTTAACGAGGTAGGTGTCGGAATCGAGAATGATCTGGACTGCCTTCTTCTCGTCTGCATTTATGATGATGGGGGCCTTTAAATTGACACTCATTGACGTTAAGTCCTTGGGCACTGTGACCGTGACAAGAACAAGGATTTCATCGGGCTTAATCTCTCCGATGGGCTTTAAAATCTCATCGTCAACGGTGGGATTGTAATTGGGAGATACTGCCAAAGGATCCATGACGGGAAGGGCAAATGCCGGCTCCTGCAGGGACTGCAGCCACTTAATGCCTGCCTGATTGCCTTTTTCAAGGTCGTAAATAAGGGCAAAGTCCGTCAAATCGGGAAAGCCTATAATCCCATTTTCAAAATGAATAATCTTGGCAGGATCGATTGTGACCTCACCGAATACTCTTGTGTCAATAGTCATATGTATCTCCTTTATAATAATTGAAACCGGATTGCCGTGTTGCTTTATGCAATCCCGCGTCACAAAAGGTCCGTCGGACCTTTCGACAATTTTAGATGTAGTTAAGCAGCGATTCCTTTAATATCTTGCTGGTAGCAAGAAGTGCCGCATCATAAGATGTCTGAACGTTTGAAAGTTCAACGGCGGCCGTTGTCAGATCAACGTCTTCATTGTCACTCTTAAGCTCTTTAAGGGTGCTTAACTGAGTATCAAGCCTGTTTTCGATAAGTTCAAGTCTCTTTGAACGGGTACCGCAATTGGTAAGAGCCACGTTGTTGGCATCAAGGTAATCGTCTGCCTTTGTGATGCCCGCCGATGCAAGGCTTTGAAGCTTCTCATTTAAGTAAGTCTGTGCCTTTTTGGCTGCGTCTATCTGAGTCTGAACCGCTTCCCTTCCGGTCGTGTCGTTCTCATCAAGTGAATTTAACTTGGTGGTAAGATCCGATATGGTCTCTTCAATATTTTCCACTTCGGTCAATGCATTTACTATATCGTCAAGATCCCTTACGATATCGTGTGTGAAGCATTCGCCTGCGGTCGTATTGATGCGAAGGGTCTGATTCGTACCTACATTATACTCTATTTCTCCGCCATAGGATGTATAAGAAATATTATTTGTGGTATCTTCGCAGATAAAGTAATGTTCCGGTCTTAAATCGCCGTTCTCCCATTTTGACTTTGTATAGGAAACTTCAAAATCGGTAATGGTCTCCGTATCGCCATAGTCTGATCCGATTAACAGTTCGCCGGTTTCGGCTACATAAACTATCTTTGATGGATCGTTTACTACGGATTCGTAAGGATTCGGGTCATCGCTTAAGTTCATGGAAACAACATTTGCCGTAACATCGTTTCCGTTAACGGTAACAGTCGGTGTAACGCCCGTATCGCAGTCATCGTATGATAAGCGGATGCGCGTGATGTCCGCTTCATAAACGTCCTGCTCGGTGTCACCGGTATTGATATAAGAAATCGAATCAAGAGTCGCTGTCTCACTCGTCTCTTTTATGGTATAGCTGATGTCCTGCTGCTTCTGGAAGGTAAGAGATTCGCCCGTTCTGAAGCCCGTGAATACGCTTCTTCCGGCAAAATCGACGTTACCCGTATTGTAAACCTCGGCAGCCAACGACTTTAAATCCTCGATGATGATCTTTCTGTCGTCACTCTTAAGGGTATCGCTCGAAGCCTTGGTGTACTGCTTTCGGATGTCGGTGATGACATCGGAAAGAGTATCGATTGCATCTTCGGTAACGGTCAGCCAGCTCTTTGCATCTTCTACGTTTTTGTCTACGTATTGAGATGTCTGATTGACCGAAGTTCGGAGTCTTAAAGATCTCAGTGCCACAATCGGGTCGTCCGAGGGGCGGGAGATTTTCTTTTTCGTCGCAATCTGAGTCGAGAGTTTGTCCTCAAGAGTCTTATTTGCGTTTATGTTGTTTAAAGAATTGTTCTGAATAATCTTGTTTGTAATTCTCATGATTACCTCATATATGCAGTAGTTTTTCTACCTTATTTATCGGCAAAATCAGAAATAAAATAAGCGCTAAACGCCTGTTTCCAAAATTAAACGATCGTAAATTTCGGTGAAGGTCTGAATCATCTTCGAAGCAAGGTTATATGCGTTCTGGTACTTTACGAGATTAACCGCTTCCTCTTCCGAATCTACACCGGAAATTGAAATACGCTGATTGTCAATTGTGGTGGACATCGTGGTGTAGTAGGTCTCGGAGTTGTTGGCTCTCGAAGCATTCAGAGCAACGTCTGAAAGAAGGCTCTGTAAGAATTCCGATGCCGAACCGCCTCTGAAGGAGAATTTATCCTTGTCGGTCTTTAGGTCAATCAGTTCGTCTACAACGTCGCACTTGGACTCGCCGTCCGAAGCTCCGGTTCTGGTGGCAAGTAAGTCGGGATCGTTTGTAATCGACTCGCTTACCGCAAAGTTTGCAGCCGTAAGCTTATGATAAGAATCGTCGGAACTGCTGACAGTGACAAAGCCGTCCGCGTCGGGATTTTCATACGCATCGTAATAATCCGAGAAATCATACTGTCCACCGTTCGGATTGGTGCCGAGCAGTAACCCCGTTGCATCGTTTCCGTATGCGTCGACGGAACCATCCTGTGTGAGGATGTCGTTGAAGGTCCTTGAAAAGAGCCTTACAAATTCGTTTAACTGTTCCTGATAGTAGGGAATACCCTGATAGTCGACTGAAGCACCTACATTTACTTCCTTGCCGAGTCTTGATGTTGAAAGCTTATTCTCGTCATAGCTTGGATCGAGCTGAAAAGTATAGTAGGTCTCGCCGGTATCGGTATTCGTACTCATTGACCAGTTTGTATAATGAAACTCCTGCGCACCAAGAGAAATAGTTCCTCCGGATAAAGAAAGCGTACATTTATCAAGATCTTTCAAATAATCCTCAGTGACTGCCACGGTCACTGTGTAATTGACGGTATCGACACTGTCTACCGTACCGCGGAAGTTCTCGGTATTGTTGCCGTCTCGCATTTCGATAAGGCCCTGAAGCTTTCCGCCTATCATGGTCGAATAAAGATTAAAGTCGGTTTCGTCCGACCACTTGATATTGTATAAGCCCTTACAGTCGGATTGGTTGACAGTCTCGTTATTATCTCTTGCTACGCATTCAAGCTCTCTGTGGTCGTTTCCGTCTACCAATACCTGATTGCCCGCAATCTTTACCATGAAGCGGTTTGCTCCGGTATCATAGCCGTTTGCAAGGTCAAGAATTGGTGTCTCGCTTGTCTCAACGGATACGTATTGAGATAATTCGTCAATTAATAAGGCACGTTTATCTCTTAATTCATTTGCCGTTCCGCCGCCTACTTCGATTACGTTTATCTGCTTATTCAAAGTGGCTATATCCGAAGCGATCGAGTTAATGGCAGAAACCGTGTCCTTTATTTCGGTATTTACGTCCTTCTGAAGCTCGCTTAACTCCGTGGAAATGTTGTTGAAGTAATCGCAAAGGGACTGGGTATACATTACGAACTGAGACTTTGCGGAAGTGGAACCTGCATCCTTTTTGAGTTCCTCAAGAGCATTGTACATAAGGTCAAAGGCCGTATTGAAGCCCGTGATGTCGTCTGTCTCCTGGAAATAGTTCTCGATAGACTTCATATAGTAAGCCTTAATATTGGACTCGCCTAATTTTTCGTTGTTGTCCCAGTATTTATTGTCATAGAATTCATCGCGGATACGCTCGATGGCAATGGTATCTACACCGGCGCCCGCACAGCCGTAGGTAGTGAAGGTCCTCAAGGCATTGCTTGCTTCCTGAACGGTCTGCTGGCGGCTGTATCCTTCGGTTTCGACGTTTGAAATGTTGTTTGCCGTGGTATTTACTGCAGCATTTGATGCAAGTAATCCTGTGTATGCAATATTTAATCCAAAAAATTGTGAAGGCATCTAAGCTCCTCTCTTAACCGGACTTGATTCATAGCCCTTGAAACAGGGTAAACCGGCTAATGTATGCTCTACCCGAGCTGATTGATGATGTGCTCAAGCATTTCGTTTATAACATTTATGTATCTCGAAGCCGCGTTGTAAGCGTTCTGGAATTTAATCATGCTCGTAAGCTCTTCGTCCGACGAAACACCCGTAACCTCTTCTCGCTTATTGTCAATGCTTGAAACGGTTGCTTCCTGGCTCTCGACAAGTTTCTTATAAACATTACCTGAATTCGATACCTGCGATACAAGGTTTGTATAGTAAGTATTCAGCGAACACTTAGTGGTGACGTTGGGATTCAGTACGTAATTGTCGGCATCAAAGGCCTGTGCAAGTGCATTTACGGTATCGTAGTCGACCGTTCCGTCTTCATATTTGAATTTAAGCTTTCCGGCTTCTCTGACGAGATCAGGATTTACCTGAAGGTTTGGAATGGAATAAAGGGTATCTGACATGTAGTCATCATCCGTATTCTCTTCGACATAATCCCATTCACCTGTTGTTTCATTGTACGTATAGCCGTCGCTTTCAACCTTTTGGAATATCTGTAAGGGCGAACCGTCGTCTGCCGCATAAAGAGTTCCGCCGGATTTATCGTATCCTGCCTTTAAGGCATCGTTTATGGTAATGACCACGTTGTGAACCAGTTGGTCAAACTCGGCTTCCACGTTCATACATACGGACTGGGCGATAGTTGAATTGTAATACTCAACCTTTTCATCATACTCAGCAAGATCAAGCTGATACTGTGCGACTGCCTTTGCATATTCGGGATCGGCGGTTTTATAGGTATAATCATCGGGATTCGGAGTCTCGGGCTTAACCGGAATATCCGTATAGTCCGCGTTTTTGTCGCCTCGCAAATAAAGCATAGCTCTTAAAGAGCCGATATCCGTTCCTTTTTCGGAAGATATAAGTGCCGTTGTGTCAAATACATAGGCATTTGTTAAATCGAGCTGTTCAAGGCCGTTTTCATCTGTCACAACCTGAGAATTGATGACCCAGTAAGGATAATAAAAACCTGTATCGGCATCTTCGCTAACCGCAATCTCATAGACCGTATCGGAAGCCACGAAGTCAGTACCCTCGACCTTGACTCTTACGGAACCGTAAACATCTTCGGAATAAGAAATATTCACAAGGCCCGAAAGGGTATCCAGCGCCTCGTTTCTTGCGTCTCTTAGATCGTTTGCGGTTTCGACGCCGCCAACCTCAATCTTTCTGATCCGGTCGTTTAAACTCTGAATAGTCTTACCTAAAGAATTAATCTCTTCAACGGCTGACTTGATATTTGTGTTTAACTGATTCTGGTAATCAACGAGTCCCTGATAAACCTGCTGTGCGTTTGTAATAAAGCTCTGCGCATACTGGATGAGCATTCTTTGAACCGTTGTATCGTCCGGTGTCTTTGAAAGTTCCTGGATGGTGGACCAGAGATTGTTAAGGGAACTGTTAAAACTCGCGTCGTCATTCAACTCGTCAAGCAAATCTTCAACGTTAGTAAGTGCCTCATAATTGGCTGTATAAAACTCTTCGCGACCGTTTTCCTTTCTATAGGACTGGTCGAGAAAATAATCACGTACCTGTCTGACCTTGGCATAGGTGACACCTAAGCCCACCTGCTGGCTCGAGGTCGCATTGGAACCTGATTTGACTGTATTGTAAACTCTGTCCGCCTCTAAGACCTGCTGGCGTACATATCCGTTAGTATCGGCATTTGACAGGTTGTGTGCTGTTGTGTTTAATGCGTTCTGGGATGTCTGAAGTCCGCTCGTCCCGACGTAGAGTCCGCTCATTAAAGACATTTAAGGCTCTCCTTAGACAAAACACCCGAGAGTATCATCTCTCGGGTGCCTGTAATCTCACTGTTTTGCATCAAAGCCCCCGCTTGTGATGCCAAGGGAAGCGCCCGTATTATAGGCTCCCTTATTGTAGTTTGCGGTTTCCGGTGCTTTGCGCATCGCCTGAATCAGATTCATGTTGAAGTTCACCATCTCAATGGATTCCTTCAAAAGTTCTTCATTTCTCTCATTTACCGTCTTCATCTGGTAGAGAGTCGCGTGAAGGTTATCATGAACCGTAGACAGACGTTTCTGTTCTCCCGGTTTCTTTTTAAGCAAATTAATCAAATCGTCAAGCTTAAGTCCGGCAACATCCGTGTTTAGGATCTTAGCGATCTCCGTCATAGTAGAGGTGCGGCTGTTTTCCAAAGCCGTAATCCTTGATACGATTTCCTGTTCCTTGTCCGTAATCACAGAAAGTGCATTAAGGTCGCCCCTTACGATGACATCGGTCTTGCTTACCGACAAGTCAAGCAGCCTTTGATACTCCAAGTCTTCCCCATTTAATGTTTCTATCAGACTATCAATAAGACTGGCCACTTAACCCTCCTAAAGCAATTCCTCGTACTTTTCCATCAGCTTATTTGCAAAGCTTTCTGAGTCTACCTCATAGGTGCCGTTTGCAATGGCGGTCTTTAAAGGTTCAACCTTGTCCATGCGGATGTCGGATGCACTCTTTGCAGCCATTGTAGCTGTCTGAAAATCCAGACCCTTTGATGAAATCGAAACCCCATCGGTGCGGCTGCTTGCTTTGCTTGCTGTTTCCTTGTGTACCTTAGAGGAATTATAGAGCTGCTGAACCTGTGTATAGGCTTCTATACGCATATGTTCCTCCTTTTGCATTTGCATGCTTTTAAATTCTCTATCATCTATATCGGATGTTTTTGGATTTACTTAATAGGGGAAAAGAAAAAAATAAAAAATGAAACCCACCGCTTTCGCGGTGGGTCCTGTCGGTTAGTTTATTAACTCAGTAAGACTTACTGTTCAGCCTTCCAAGCTTCGTACTGTGCTGAGAACTCAGCTAAGATATCCTGATAGCCTGCTTCGTCAAGAGCTGCCTGATATTCAGCAATCTTGTCAGCAACTTCGTCCTTAGCAAATCCGCCGTTCTCAAGGATAAATCCATACTCGTCAAATACTGACTGGCAAGCGGTGTACTTTGCTTCGATGCTTGACTTATCAAACTGGAAGCCGTTTGCACAAGAGGTAACTGCTCCGCCGTTGAAATCATAGTACATCTGAGCTGTGTAAGGTGAATCTGAAGGAGCTGTTACAACTGTAGCGTTAGCTGATTCCCACATGGAGTGGTTGTAGGTAGCACCTTCAACCTTTTCTACATATCCGTCAGCGTCATAGTTGAAGTCAACGCCTTCGATACCGTAGGTGTACATATCAGCAAGCTTTGTATCTGTGTAAAGAAGTCCTAAGAAATCGATACAAGCCTTTGCCTGCTCTTCTGTTGAGTTAGCAGTAATTGCATAGCAAGAACCGAGCATTGAATCGGTGTGAAGGTATGTCTGAGTAGCGGGTACCATTGTTACATCCTGGCCATAACGTCCGTCAGCTTCGTCGTTGTTGGGAACGTCTGTCCACCAAGAAATAGCCCAATCCTGAGACTGTGTGGTGGTATCTGTTGTAACCTTGTTAGCTTCGTCTTCTGAGATGTAGCCTTTTTCTGCCCAATCAGCGATTAAAGTACAGAACTCAAGGTATTCATCTGTAGCGATTGTGTTAACAACGGTGTTGGTCTCTCTGTCAACTCCAACCCAGTTACCGTTAGCGTCGCCTGTGAAGAAGTCAAAGCTGTCGATGTAAAATCTGTAGAAAAGAGCTGTCTTCTGAAGAAGCATAGGATACTTTAATCCTTCTGCAGCTGCGTCAGCAAGCATGGGCTCTAAGTCTGAAAGGGTCTTTACAGAATTGATGTCCCAGCCGTACTTGTCTACAAGATCCTGACGGAACATGAAGTCATATCCTTCTACGCAATCCTTGTATACAGGAACGAAGTAGTTACGTCCCGAATACTTGGAAGCTTCCCATAAGGACTCATCGATTGAAGCATAAAGATCTGTTCCGGGTAAAAGATCTGTGATGTCATAAGCAGATCCGTTCTTGAAAAGATCCTTTGTACCAACTGTGGACTCCCATGAAGCGGTCCAAAGAAGGTTGATTTCGTTGTTTGCAATAGCAAGGTTAGCCTTGTCTGTGAATTCACCTGATCCTACGTCTGTAAGAGAAATTTCAACGTTAATCTTGTCGCCGATGTAAGCGTTGATAGCGTCTTCAACTTCCTTTGTACGAGCAGTATCTACTGTTCCGAGGTTGAAGCATGCTCTGTAAACGTTGATGTGAACCTTGTCAGAGCCTGACTCTGTGTTGCTGGTTTCGGTGCTGGCGTCTGTATTAGCAGTTCCGGCATCGCTGGTTGATGTTTCGGTTGAACCGCAAGCTGCCATAGAAAGAACCATAGCAGATGCAAGTGCAAGGGAAACGATCTTGTTGAATTTCTTCATAAAAAACCTCCCTAGAGTTTAATATATTTCTAAGCGCCTTCACTTTAAAGGAGCTTGAAACCAAATGTAATTTAGCCTTTAACGGAGCCAACCGTAAGTCCCTTGATGAAGTACTTCTGGAAGAAGGGATATGCCACCATAATAGGTCCGATAACTACGATAACCGTTGCCATCGTCGATGAGTACTGAGGAATGGTGCCTCCCATCGCAGCTCTTGCCGCAGAAGGTACGTTATTGTTATTAAGTAAGAACTCAATACTCTTCTGAATATTGATAAGCAGTAACTGCAGCGGCTTCTTTGTATTCGTATCGATATAAAGAAGGGCGTTCTGCCAATCGTTCCAATAAGCTGTTGCCATCATGAAGCCAACGGCTGCAAGTGAAGGCTTTAAAAGCGGTAAGCAAATCTGGAAGAAGGTACGGTACTCGCCGGCACCGTCTATCATTGCCGCTTCCATCAGCTCGTTCGGTATACTGTTTGCAATGTACGTTCTAAGTATGATTACGTTCATGGTACTTACGCAAAGAGGTAAGATAAGTACCAGGATGTTGTCCTTCAAATGGTAGTATGAAGTGAAGATAATGTATCCGGACAACTGTCCTCCGTTAAAAAGCATCGGTATCAACAGATAGATGGACAAGAACTTTGAAAGTCTGAAATCCTTTCTGCTGATTGAATAAGCGAACATGCTCATAATCAGGAGTCCGAAGAAGGTTCCGGCTACGGTAACGAAAATCGTAACACCGTATGAGGTAAGAAGCTGATGTCCGTATTTAAGAACCGCATTCATACCGGCCATGGACCACTTCTCGGGGAAAAGTGAAAATCCGTTTTTATTAAGTGTCTTCTCGTCTGTGAATGCTCCGACGATTACCAAAAGTACCGGGAACAAACAAGCCAAGGTGTAAATCAAAAGCAATAATCCTAAAATCGCCTGTCCGAAAGTGAACTTTTCTTTTTTGGAAGGTGCTATATCAAGAGCCGTTTTTCTCTTACTCATCTTCACACCTCCTTAGAATAATGCGCCGTCGGGCTCAATCTTACGAACAAGCCAGTTAGCAAACAACATAAGCAGCAATCCCACAACCGACTGGAACAGCGACGCGGCGGCCGTATATCCGAAGTCCGAAGATCTCAGAATTGAATTCAGTACGTAGGAATCGATTACCTGTGTGGTCTCATACAAAGCACCGTTGTTTCTGGTAACCTGATAGAAAAGACCTGTATCGGATCGCATAACGTTTCCTACCGAAAGGAGGAGCATTACCGTGATCATCGGAACCAATGAAGGAATGGTGATGTGCTTAATCTTCTTCCAGGAACCCGCACCGTCGATTTCGGCTGCTTCGTAAAGTTCCGAGTCGATTCCGGCAAGTACTGACATGTAAAGTACCGATCCGTAACCTGTATCCTTCCAAATCTTAACAAATGTCAGGATGTATGGCCAAAGTGCTGCATTTGAGTAGAACTTTGTATGCGTTCCCAATGTCTGGTTGATAATACCTACATCCGATGAAATAAATGCAAAAACGATAAACTGTACTGCTGCGTAGGAGATGAATACCGGAATGATCATGATGGTCTGCATCACCTTCGAGCACTTCTTAAGTACGAACTTGTCGATTGCAATTGCAAGTGTGACATTTAAGAAGGTTCCGAGTGCCGTAAACAATATGTAGTAGAGAATTGTGTTACGGAGCATTCTGATGAAGGTGTTCTTTGAAGCAATCAGGAATTCAAAGTTTGCAAGTCCGTGATTCTCCGCCCAAGGGCTTCCGAAGATTCCGAGTGAGCTCTTGTAATCCTTAAATGCAAGAACAAGACCAGACATCGGGACGTACATGATAAAGAAAAGAACCAAGAAAACCGGTAGAGCCATTACAACATGTGCTCTGTGCTTCCAAGTATTTCGAAGAAAATCCTTCATACTTTGTCTCCTTTTTACTTAAAATTTCTTAATCGTTTTCGTAAATTTAATTTACATCACTTTTTATAATTTTGCAACCGTTTTTTATCTTTTTGTAGTCAAAATGTTACATTTTGTTTATCTTCAACAAATTAGGTATGTCATTTTTGTAGCTTTTGCCAAGTTATCTTTTTGCTTCTTGCTAAAATAGTGCTAATCGCCTCGAAATCGTTTTCACTAGGTATTTAGCAGGTCGCGTACGAAAACTCAATGCACAAGGCAGCGGCAAGTGCAAAAAGGCAGAGCACAATGCCCTGCCTTTAATAAGCGTTTTTATTTTAATATCCTTCGCAGTCCCTCTTATTCCTGATCTGAATGGTCCTGTCGAATTCAGTATAATCCGTTAAGTAGAGAGTGGCGGCTCCGGCGGTTTTGGCTTCGGAGTCTTCCTTGCCTTCGGTGAAGCGGTGCTCGCCAAAGCAAGGACCTACGGTGACGGAGTCGTGATTGTTGTAGGCTTCGAGGGTTCCGTCCTTGCAGACGAGGACTTCGGAGCCGGTGATGGGCATTGCAAGATACTCGCTCTGCATGTAGTCAATTCCCGTGAAGGCAAGCTCTATCCTCCAGGGTGCTCCCTTGATGCCCTTTGTGACGACTCTCACGTCAAGTCCGCCTTCAACTTCTTTGACATATACGTCTATATCAACGTCGGGACCGTATTTCTTGGGACGCTTCGTTTCATTTTCCATCTGCCACCAATCGGAGGTATTCGGAAGCTGATCCTTTGGATAGGGAAGATAGTACCAACCGTGCATGGTCTGATGCAAATGAAGCATTCCGTCCTCTTCTTCCATCGTCTCCGATACAAAGGCTCTGTGCTCGCAGAAAGAACCCGCAACCTTCATGGCAAGCTTGACCGTGCCGTCATGGAAGTACAGAAAGTTTGACTTTCCGTTCATAACCGTGTAGGAGAAGTTACCCTTCTTGGCTCTGTAGATGCCCGACCACTTGCAGAATCTCCTGAAGTCGTGCTGCTCGTAAGGCTTTCCGGTTTCAGTGGTTACAAATTCAGGTCTTAACATGAACCAGATGAGGATATCGGGCATCATCAAATTGTACTCTTTGCAAATCTCTATGATGCGGCTGCACATACTTAAGAATACGGGATTGTCATACTTAAGTCCCATCTTCATGTATTCAAGATAATAGCCTTCGGGGAAGCAAAGCCTGTCTTTGTCGAAACGTGTGGAGTTTGCGGTAAAGACGCTCCAGTCAGGCTCCCAGTACATGAGCATGAGTTCAAGGTTCTTTACAACGTTTGCATCGAACCTATCATCATTTAAGGATTCCGAAAGCATGATCATTGCGTCGTTGTTTACGCGGTTGTAGTTGCCTGCGCTCTTTTCGGCATATTCGCCGTCTTCGTTACAATCGATGCCTTCCTTTAAGTATTCGTTTGCGGCATCAAGTAACTTCCGGTCTCCGTATAAAGAAAAACCCTTTGCCAGAAGTCCCGCGATTGCCCATCTGTGGTTCGGTGTATGGAAGCCGCCCTCGAGCATGCCGTAGATTCCGTCGTGGACGATTGCTTCGCATCTTGAAAGAATTTCTTTTTCTTTATCCGTTTCACAGCCGGCTTTACGAAGATAATCAATAACCGGCAAAAACTCAAGTATGCAAAATGCCGTATCGGGTGCGGAATTAAAGTTGCAGGTCACGTAGTCAAAAAGGCCGTTTTCGTGCTGGCAGGCTCTGATATAGTCAAAGCCGAGGATGAGGCTTTTATAAACCTTTTCATCCCTGTAAAACTTCGTGTCTTTATTTAAGTAGCATTCGATTTCCGGAAGCACCTGGTAGATGGCGACTTTAGCCTGAACCATACGGTTTACGTCGTAAAAGCCTCCGTAGTAAGGGCTTTCAGGATTCAATTCCTGAGTACGCATGGAATGGATTACTCTCTCCTCGGTATCCTTAATCAAACGTTCGTAATGCTCTCTCATTTTGCTACCTCTTTATTTTTGCATGGCTGCACCGATGATGCCCGCATCATTGGCGAAACGTGCCGCCTTAATAATCGTGTTCTTTTTCGAGTCTTTGGAATAAATGGATTTCGAAATCTTTTCAAGGGTGTCAGGCATGAAAAGAGGAGCCTGAACACTTATTCCACCGCCTATTATAAGCTCTTCGGGCTGGAAAATGTTAATGATATTGGTAAGCCCTACCGAAAGAAGCGTCGTATATTCGTCAAGTACCGAAAGCATGGTCTTGTCTTTTGCCCTGATGGCTTCAAAGATGCCTTCGCCGTCAATTTTCGGAAGCTTCCAAAGATAAGACTTCGGATTCTCAACCATGGCATCGCAAGCCATCTTCACCAAAGCTCCTGCCGAAGCGTAGGCTTCGAAGCAGCCGCGTCTTCCGCAGTTGCAGGCTACGCCGTCGTATTTAATAGTCATATGTCCGATTTCGCCCTCGGCAAAGTTGACACCTCTGTAAATCTCACCGTTTAATATAAAACCGCAGCCGATTCCGGTACCTATCGTAACCATTATAAAGGATTTTGCTCTGCTTCCCGTAAGCAGGTACTCTCCCAATGCCGCAAGATTTGCGTCATTGTCAAGAAGTACGCTTCTGCCCAAAGACTTTGTGAGCATACTTTCAAATTCAACGTTCTCAAATCCCAGGTTGTTGGCATATTCGATCATCCCGGTCTCGCGGTTTGCGCTTCCCGGAACGCCCATGCCGAGGCTTTCGATTTCATCAAGAGTCAGGGCGTTTGCCTTTAAAAGAGTATCAATATTTTCTTTAAGTATCTCCGTGTAATGTTCCGGACCCTTTGAAACGTCTGTTGCAAACTCAATTTTGTCTTTAATTTCGAGCCCTTCAACAAGACCGACTCCGGTATGGGTACCGCCCATATCAATTCCGATTTTCATATCTCCCTCTCTTGAAAAAGAAATTTTCTTTAAACCCGACAGTACTTATTTCAAAGCTTCCATCAGGAAGAGTATCGCCAAAGCCTGACCGTAAGGCATCGGCTTTAACGGGATTTCCTTGTAAAAGTCTTTGGAAATCCGGCCCATCGGAGTTCCGTAAGAAACCTGCTCCACTACTCCGTCGTCGTTTATATATCCCAAAATCGGCTTTAATGCCTTAAGTGCCGTTTCCTCGTATTCGGAAGGCAAGAGACCCATGTGAACGCCCTTAAGTATGCCGTATGCAAAACCGCAGGTGGCGCTTGACTCCACGTAAGAAGCAGGATCGTCTACAAGTGTATGCCACATGCCGCTTTCATCCTGGTACTTTTTAAGTGCCTCACACTGTGCCTTAAAGCTTTCGGTTAAAAATCTTTTAATAGGAAGAGGTACTTCCACTATATCGAGAAACTCCGGTATTCCCATCGTGACCCAACAGTTTCCGCGTCCCCAAAGAGCACGCGCAAAGTTACTCTTTTCATTGAAGCTCCAACCGTGAAACCAAAGGCCCGTTTCTTTATCCGTTAAATACTTTATATGAAGAAGAAACTGATATGAAGCTTCGTCTATATAATCCTGATTGCCCGTCATCTTGCCGTACAGGGCAAGAAACAAAACGGTCATGTAAAGGGTGTCGTCCCAGATTTCGGAATCGTTCAGGGTGTCCGAGGTAATATGTTGAAAGCCGCCTTCCTTGGTGCGGGGAAAGCTTTCGTATATCCACTTAGCCCATTCGTCGCATACTGCCAGATAATCCTTTCTGTTGCAGTACTCACCGACCAGGCACATGGCGAGCAAAGGTGTCACGGTATTTACGTTCTTTGCCGGAAATCCGACTCCCATCTGTCTGTCATAGTAGGCGATGAGCTTGTCAAGATATTCTTTCTCACCTGTTTGCTTAAACAATTTCCAGAATCCAAAGAGCCCGACTCCCTGAGTCCATTCCCAGAAACGGTACTTGTTGATATCGTCCCCTGCGAGGTTCTTTGTCTTCATGTTTTCAAGGAAGGTCTCATCCTCCTCATAAAGAACAGTCGAAAAGCTGTCTCCGAGCTTTTTCAACTTTTCCAATAATTCATTCCTTGAAATATCCATTCCGGTCTCCTCTGTGTGCAAAAAGAACGCACTTTTCGCAAAATTTGCGATATTTTATTGCTTTTTCCATATCTCGTTGCTATAATTTGTGGCATGTTAGCAGGAGATAATATTTTATATCAAAGCAAGCATTTCATAATCATAAATGACATTGCTCACGATACCTTTTATTACTTTGACTATGACGAGCGTGACTACTCTATCAACATGGAGTTTGAACACTACCATCCCTTTTATGAGATAATGCTGCTGCTCGGAAAGGAAGCAGATCATCTGATAGAAGGTCACCCTTATCATCTTCAGACAAACGACCTTGTGCTGTTGCAGCCGTCAAGGCTTCATAAATCAATCTACCCAAAGGGCGAAGCTTCAAAAAGAATCATCATAAGCTTCATGTTCCCCGATGACTACTTTGGTCACGCAGACACTTACAAAGAAATTTTAAAGCCTTTCAAAGCAGAGATTCCGATTTTCAGGTTTGCTCCCGAGGATCGCAAGAAACTCTTTGACTGCTTAAACGACCTTTATGTCTATTCGACTCGCCCTACCTATAAAGGCGATGACCTGGATGCTTTTTACGTGCACACAAAGTTTCAGGAATTTTTGTTTACCCTTTACCAGGTTCACTCAAAAAACATCTACAAGGACGACACCGCCTACAACTCCATAGAGCGTAAGATTTACGATATCACTGCTTACATCCACGCAAACTACAGCGAAGATTTAAGCCTTGAGTCTTTGGCCGAGCAGTTTTACATAAGCCCCTGTTATCTGTCTCATCAGTTTAAAACGGTTACCCATTTTACCCTGATGAATTACATTCAGATGACGCGCATCAAGAACGTCGAATACAGACTTTCCTCGACTGGTGAAAAGATTTCGGACATTGCCGAGGATTGCGGCTTTACAAGCTTTTCGCAGTTCAACCGGATCTTCAAAAAGATCAACGGTAAGTCTCCGAGCGAGTTTCGTAAATCAGGCGATTTAGCCGATTAATACCGGATTCGTAATCGCAATATTGGTGCAATCCTTTGAAGCGACAAAGAAAATGTATTTCGAATCCGCTATGTCAAAGTCCTTAAGTTTAAGGCTATAGTCGTAATGACCTTCGGTCTTTCTTTCCGTAATGGGAATTAAGACCGATTTTTTATTTGAAAGAAAGGCTTCAAGCCTTGTAACGGGTCTGTTTGAAACAAGCTTAATATCAATATCAACCTTACCGTTTGAAGCTTCACACGTTTCTCCGGGTTTACATCCGTTAACGCTTGCAAGAAGAATCGGTCCGTTTGTAAGGAAGGAATTTCCGTGCCTAAGCGCATCCAGAATGTTCTTACGCGACTTTTCTTTATCTCCGAGATCCACATAAGTACGCACGCAGCCGCTTGTAAGGGAGGTCTTTGCCCACACCTCAAGCAGGGGCAGAAATCTCTCCGAAAGTTTTACGAAACTTTCAAGTGTGTATCTTTCTTCTTTAAATTCATCCGCATCTTCGCTTTTCAAAAGCACGCTGATTTTTTCCGAAAGCCACTTGATATGCGCATAAATCTTGTGATAGTCATTCGCCCTTGTATTGTGCGTATCGCTTCCGGTCGTTGCAGGAATGAACTCACCCTTTTCAAGTAAATCTCTCCAAAATAAAGCCGCCATCGCATCGGTCGTGCCGTAATACATGGGGTTTGAGCCGTTCCAGATTTCAATAGTCTCGAAGATTCCCGTCATATCGTAGAAATCCCTGTTCCATGAAATCGAAATGCTTAGATCTCTCGGATGATTGAGCTGTGCAAGTCCGTCATGGGCCTTGATCTCGTCCGTGATGCGTACAAACTCGTCACGAAGATATTTTTCCGTGCGGTCCTTGGCCTTAGGGATACGATAAATCACATCATATTCGTCTACACCCAGTGCAAGCACGTGTCCGTTCGAAGTTGAAATTTCCTTTGAAGGAATGGGCAGAAAGTCTTTTGACTCGGTTGCCTTCCATTCTTTGTGATTGAGGATGTTGTGGTGGTCGCTTAGGGCTCCGTAGGTAAGACCTTTAGCCTGCATGGAAAAAGAAACTTCCTCGCAAGATTCGATCACATCATCCGTACCGCCCCAAACAGGGCTTGAATATATCGAATGATGGTGAATGTCTCCTGCGTAAATGCCATTCGCAGTAAGGTCCGTAAACCTTGTAAGCTCTGCGGTAATTGATGTAGTCTTACCTTTAAAAATTTCCGTTTTTAAATAGGTAATCTCGTATTCCGAACCTTTTGAAACCTTTACAAGGTACCTGCCCTCTTCTAAAGGAATGCTTACCTTTCCGTCTGAGCCTGTTACGACTCTTGTAAAGTCGATTCGTCCCGAAGGCTCATAATCCGTCTTGAAGGTATCTCCTTCAAGAATCGGATAAAACCTTACTTCGCAAAGAATCGGTTCGCCTTTGCAGGTAACTGAAATCTCAATAGTGCCTTTGTCCTTTGGCAAAGGCTCTTCATATGAAATGCCCTTTTCTTTCAGGAAGGCTTCCGCCTTGCCGGCGGCCTCATCCATCGCGTCCGCGCTTAGATAAATCCTCATTTCATCAGATACGGCATCGGCCGCACCTTTGTACATATCAATACCTACCGAATAAAATTTTGATAGTTTTGACATAAATCCTTCTTTCTATTTCTTTACTCCCCGGAGTCTATGACTCGCTTCATTCGGACGACGCTCCCAACGGTTCGCCGTCTCCAATCAGCGTTCGCCTTCGGCTCCGCTTCTTGGACGTCTATCGCAGGGGCGTCATTACCCGAATCAAGCTTCGTCTTTGACTCGCTTCATTCGGACGACGCTCCCAGAGCTTCGTATGAAAAGCCTTTAAGATTCAATTCCTTTGCCCTGTGGCAGGCTACATAATGTCCGGGTTCGATTTCCTCGTACTCGGGTGATGCCTCGCAGCACTTTTCGGTGCAGTAACGGCATCTTGTATGGAAATAGCAGCCTGACGGAGGATTTGCGGGATTCGGGATCTCGCCCTGAAGCGGGATTCTCTCAACCTTGTATTTGGGGTCTGCAACCGGAACCGCAGACATCAACGCCTCTGTATAAGGGTGCTTGGGATTTGTATAAATATGGTCCGAAGTTCCGTACTCAACCATGCGGCCTAAGTACATAACGCCCACTCTGTCGGATATATGCTCTACTACCGAAAGGTCATGCGAAATAAACAGATACGTAAGTCCCATTTCTTTCTGCAGGTCTTTTAAAAGGTTAATAACCTGAGCCTGAATCGATACGTCAAGAGCGGATACCGCTTCGTCGCATACGATAATCTTGGGATTAAGGATGAGTGCTCTTGCAATTCCGATACGCTGACGCTGACCGCCGGAAAACGCATGAGGATAACGCATGAGGTAGGAAGGATTAAGTCCAACCTTCTCTGCCATTTCCTTGGCACGTCTGTCCATCTCGTCCTTTGGCATCTTGGGATAGTTCGCACGTAAGGGTTCCTTGATGATATCGAGAACGGTCATACGAGGATCCAACGAAGAATAGGGATCCTGGAAAATCATCTGAATTTCCTTACGTATGGATTTAAGCTTCTTCTTGTCAGCCTTTAAAAAATCAAGTTCCTCTCCGTCGGAAGTTCTGAACCAAACCTCGCCTTCGGAAGCATCATAAGCTCTTACTATGCAACGGCCGAGCGTCGTCTTGCCGCAGCCGGACTCGCCTACGATACCGATTGTCTGGCCTTCCTTTACTTCAAAAGAAACATCCGTTACGGCCTTTACGGTAATTCCCTTAGAGGTGAAACGCTTATGAAGATTCTTTACTTCAAGAATATTTCCTTCTTTCATGAACGCTTACCTCCTTTTTTCTTTTTGGAATTTGCCTCTTCTTCCAAAGCCTTCTTTGCTTCCTCTTCCTCACGTTTCTTTATCTGTAATCTTGCCGCTTCGCACTGGGCCTTGCAGGCTTCATGGTTGCAGGCAAAGCATGCAATCTTGTGTCCGGGCTCGATTTCAACGAGTTCAGGCTCTGCCTTGTCGCAAAGTCCTTCGATACGCGCGTCGCATCTGTCATAGAAGCCGCACTCTGTGGGAAGGTTCATGGCAAGCGGAACGGTACCTTCGATACTGAAAAGTCTCTCTTCCTTCTTGCCGCCAATCTTGTGAACGGAACCCATCAGACCTCTTGTGTAAGGGTGCTGAGGGTTTGCGTAAATCGTCTCGGCAGAACCGGACTCTACAATCTTTCCGAGGTACATAACGGCAACCCTGTCGCACATCTTGGCAACAACGCCAAGGTCGTGAGTGATAAAGAGAATCGCCATGTTGTTTTCTTTCTGCATCTGTTTCATCAATTCAAGAATCTGGGCCTGAATGGTAACATCAAGTGCAGTTGTGGGTTCGTCGGCAATCAGCATTTCGGGATTGCACACAAGAGCCATTGCGATGAGGGCTCTTTGAAGCATACCGCCGGAGAACTCGTGAGGGTACTGATTGTAACGCTTCTCAACGTTTGCAATACCGACCTTTCTCATGACATCCATCGAAATCTGTTTTGCCTTCTTTTTGTCTTTCGTGATATGTAAAAGCGTACATTCGTTAATCTGATTTCCGATTGTGTACATGGGTGAAAAAGCAACCATGGGCTCCTGGAAAATCATGGAAATCGACTTCCCGCGGATGGCACGGATTTCTTTGCCCTTGGGATCGAGCTTTAACAAATCGATCTCGCCGGTTTCCTCCGACCAGAAGTCAATCTCGCCTCTCGGAACGCACTTTTTGTCGTTGATACCGAGGATTGCCTTACAGGTAATCGACTTGCCGCAGCCTGACTCACCTACGAGTCCAAGGGTCTCACCCTTCTTAATTTCAAAATTCACGCCTCTTACCGGAGTAAGGGTTCCCTCCATCATGTTGATGTCGACATGGAGGTCTTTAACTTCAATAATATTGTCCTTTTCCATAAAAGCCTCCTACTTGTAAGGATCGGCAGCATCTCTGATACCGTCGCCGAGGAAATTGTAAGCAAGAACCGTAACCGTTACGAAGATAATCGGTATGAGCTTGTGAGGATGCGAAGCCACGTCTGTAACGGAGCTTGCTTCCTGAAGCAGTACGCCCCACGAAGTAGCGGGTGACTTAATACCGAGTCCCAAGTATGACATCGAGGTTTCACCTACGATGGAACCGGGGATACCAAGGGTAATCGATACAATCAGGTAGCTCATGAAACCCGGTACCAAGTGCTTCCAAATAATCTTCCAGGTGGAAACACCGGAAATCCTTGCCGCCATTACATAGTCTTCGTTCTTTAGGCTTAGGAACTTACCTCTTACAATACGCGCCATTCCCGTCCAGTTGATAAAGGAAAGGATGATGGTCATGTAGAAATACATCTTTATGGTCGAAATTCCGGCGGGGATAGCTGCCGAAAGAGCCATCCACAAAGGAATCTGTGGAACCGCACCGATTACCTCGATGATACGCTGGATGACGATATCAACCGCGCCTCCGAAGTATCCGGAAATCGATCCGATTGCAACTCCCAGGAAGAAGCTGATGATTGCCGATGCGAAAGGAATGGATAAAGAAACTCTTCCGCCGAGCAATACTCTTGAGAAAATGTCACGTCCCAGTGAATCCGCACCGAACAGCATTATCTTTGCTCCCGTTCCGCCGTTTGAACCTTCGTCAACTCCGAAGAAGTGAAGGTCGCAGGGGATAAAGCCCAAAATCTTATATTCGGAACCGTGTACAAAGAACTTGATCTTGTAATACTCGTCCGTATTCTCCGTAAGAACCTTTGTAAAAGTTGTACGGTCAATCGACATCTCAAGCTTGTAAATATGAAGTCCGACGTTCTCACCGCCAAACATACAGTGAATCTGTGTGGGTGAAGCGTCCTTGTAAACGCCGTCAAACTCATCAAGATTGTAAGGTGCGAAGAAATCAGCAAATATAGCAAAGAAATAAAGTATGCCGAGTACCCAGAGAGAAAGCTTTGCAAGCTTGTGCTTTACAAGCTTTCTGCCCATGAGGGTCCATTGAGAGGCAAGATAGTAATCTTCTTTTGACTTGTTCTTTTTACTCATTATCTGTTACCTCCCGAATATCTGATACGAGGGTCGAGGAACGCAAGTACGATATCGGAAATCAGAACACCGATTACGACCAGCACTGCCTGAACCATTACTATTGCACCGGCAAGGTACATATCCTGAGCCTGAAGGGCCTTATAAAGAACGGGTCCCTGAATCTGCATGTTAAGAACCATTGCCGTTACGGTAGATCCCGAGAAGAGACTTGAAAGTACTCCGCCGAGTCCGGAAACCGTGGGGTTGATGGCTGCTCTGAAGCAGTATTTCATGATGATCTTGTGTTCGGAAACGCCCTTAGCCCTGGCAGTAAGTGTATACTGCTGTGCTACCTCATCAAGCATCTGGGCTCTTACGGAACGGATGATGCCGCAGGTTCCGGAAGTACCGATTACTATGATGGGGATAATCATTCTCTTTAGGAATTCTCCGAAGTTGTATAAATGAATACCGTTTTCCAGCATTTCCGTCGAGAACAGGCCGACGTTCGCGTTACCCGTTATCTTGTACGAGAAATACATCAGTATAATTGCCAAAATAAAGTTCGGTATCGCCGTACCGAGGAAACCTATTACCGACGTGATGTAATCACCCGGCGAATATTGATGTGTTGAAGCATATATGGCAATAGGTATTGAAACCGCATACTGGAACACCATGATGATTGCCGTAACGGCTATCGTAAGTCCGAGTCTGTCCATTACGACGCTCCAAACGTCACGTCCGTAAGCAAAGGAATATTTCCAGTTGTGGTGTGAACCGTAAAGTCTGTAATAAGATGAATCTGTGGGAGTCCAGATAATGTCCTTGACCCACTTTATATACTGCTGATATACGGGCAAATCGAGTCCGTATTCGGCACGAAGTTCCGATGCGTAATCCGCATCAACATATTCGCCCTCCGTTGCAAGCTTTGCAATGTACTGAGAAACGTAGTCTCCGGGAGGAAGCTGAATTACGAAGAAAACCAGCATTGAAATTAGAATCAATGTAGGGATGAACATCAGTACACGCTTAACGATGTACGAAACAAGATCCTTTTTGAAGAAATCTTTCACACCCTCAATAAAGGTTTTCTTGGCTGTGGCTTCATGCATATTTTCTAATTTGCATACATTTTCTTCCATAAGAAATACCTCTTCTTTATAATAAGGAGGCGGAAAACTCGGTTTCCCGCCTCCGGTCAGTTCCTATAAATTGCTAATCAGATGTTACTCTTCTACGTAAACCGTCCAGTAGTGAACCATGTTTGCATACTGATATAAGTCATCGTATACATAGAGTACAGGATAGTTCTTAACCTTGTTGGAGATAAGAGTGTAATTTGACTCTGCCTTTAAGTAAGCAAGTGTCCAAAGGTTAGCCTTGTGGATTTCAAGAACTTCTTCGTTGATGGCATCTCTCTCGCTGGTAACGGGAGTGGAGATGTACTCTTCGTAAAGTTCAACAAGCTTTGCCATGTCGCCTGTAGGCTCAACACCCTGCTCGCCGTTTGTCTGATAGTAGGTACCGAAGTCACCATACCACTCAGCAGCCTGAGCAATCGGGATGAACGGAGCTACTCTCGATCTCATTGAGATACCGCCGATAGCGGTGTGAGGTCCAAGTACTGCAATCCAGTCGTTGTTGTCGATTGTGGTATCGAAGGTACCAACTTCCATATCCTTCTGTGCACAGTCGATACCTGCTGCCTTGTAGTACTGTTCAAGTACAGGGAATGCTGCGTCTGCACCTGAATCTGTGTAGGTGTAGAAGGTGATGAGTAAATCGGAACCGTCTGCAAAGTTGTAATAGCCGTCATCGCCCATTACAAGTCCGCAGGACTCAAGTAAGGTCTTAGCCTTAGCTACGTCGTACTCTGTCCACTTTGTCTCCCATTCAGCATCATAACCGAAGTTTCCTTCAGCAGGTGCTGCCTGTCCGGGCTCAAGGAATGAGTCTGAAAGAAGTAAGGATACCTGGTCTCTGTCAACGCAGATAGACATTGCTTCACGGAATGCGATGTTGTTGAATAAGTTTGCATAGTTCTCATCTGAGCTACTGTAGTTGAAGGTTACCTGATATGAACCCCAGTTTGAAGAAGAAGCTTCTGTAAGAGAAGCGGTATCTCCGAGGTCTGCAAGTAATGAAGAAATATCAGCCATTGCTACGCCAAGTACATCAAGCTCGCCCGAACGGAATGCCAACTGATCCTGGCCTTCTTCGGAATACATATGAAGGTTGATCTGGTCTACATAAGGAAGCTGATTGCCTTCGGCATCGACTTTCCAGTAGTAAGCATTTCTCTCAAGAATGCAGAGCTCTGAATTTCTGGTGTTGTTGCCTTCCTTTGTAGTAAGTACGAAGGAGTTAAGTGTAGGAATACCTGAGGTGTTCCAGAAATTGTAAACAACTGCCTTACCGAGGTCCTTAATGGAAGCCTGGTCGATAGCGGGTGTCTTAGCCTGTGCATTTGCAAGAACGTCTTCATCGGAAAGACCTGTTGCAGACCAGTACTCGTTTTCAACGTAGATGCTGTCAGGAATAAGATCTGACAAATAATGAGAAGGTGCCCAACAGAACTTGAAGTCACCGTTTTCGATGAAGTCTGCGGGATACTTGGGATTCTCAAAGGTCCATGTTACTGTGTAATCGTCAACCTTTGTAAGCTTTGCATAAGTGTTCTTTGTAACTGTTTCGGTTACGCCTGTCTCGGCATTAACTTCTTCAGCTTCGTAGCTGCCGTCGATAAGAGCTGTCCATGAAAGCTTGCCGTCGAAGTTGGTAAGGTGGCACTGATAATACCAGAATGTAATATCATCTGCAGTGAAATCAACACCGTCGGACCACTTCATGCCTTCTCTTAAATGGAAGGTCCAGGTCTTGTAATCATCGCTTACTTCATAGTTCTTGATTACGTTCGGATAATAAGAACCGTCGTTGTTGTAGTGAACGATTGTCTCAAGGATAGGTCTGGAAATATCCCATGAACCGCCGCCGTAAGCCAGGTCAAGGTCTCCGCCGTAGGTTCCGATTGCAAGTGTATCGCCTGCAACGTCCGTTGTTTCAACGAAGATGTTGTCTTCATCGGGGATACGCTCTTCAACTGCCGGAAGTGTTCCTGCCGTTACCTGCTCTGCAAGCATGGGAGCTTCTGAATAACCCTTAACCTCTTCAACTGCTTCTTCGGAAACAGATGCTTCTGTTGAATCGGAAACGGATGTGGAAGTCGAGCTTCCGCAGCCTGCAAGCATTGACAATGCCGTTGCAGCCGAAAGAATGACTGCCGCAATTTTTTTGCTTGTTGTCTTTTTCATATTTACCTCCATTCTTGATGGCCCTTTGCCATCTGATAGGCATATGATAGCAAGGATAAAAAACATCATCTACTCAGATTTTTAAAGAATTGGTTAAAAAGTATGTAAATTTTGTTGTTTCAAGGCAAAAAAAGTAATTTACACGCAATATTTGTGCCTTATCGTGCTAAAAGCACGCATTTATTGCTCTTGATTTGGCCGTAAAAAGCAAATAACGCACATTCGCTCAAAGCAAAAGTGCGTTATTTCATGACTGTCCTGCAAATCTTGCGTGCCTGATTCGATACCGTTTCAGCTGTCTTAAATCTGTGCACGCGATAAGCATTTATAATTCTTTAATCCACAAGTATCTGGGATCGTCATCCCTCGTAGTCCAGGGATTGCCATCCAAATGTCTGATCATCCAGCAATAGTACATCGGGAAACCCGGAGCGCTGCACTGGGGATGAGTCTCACCCGGAGTAATGTGTGCCACACTTCCGTCCTTGATCTTGTAGGCATTGTCGCCTATAAAGCAGGCACCGAAGCCTTCGGGACGCTCGTATCTGTAATAGTAAACCTCCGGCTGCGGATGAGAGTGCGGGGTGTAGCTTGAAAAGCTTCCCTGATGGTTGATTACTTCACCGTTTACCATGTTTGAATAGGGGGCATTCGAATAGTCAAAGACAGTCCTAACCGTTCTTTCCATACGGTTCTCGCACGAACCCTTGCCAAATGTGTCATTGGTACACATTGAAGGTGTGTAGAAAATCGTCTTGAAGGTCCTGTCGTTTAAGGTCTTCTGAACCAAAACTTCCGAATCTTCAATTGCCTCGACCGTGATGGTAATGCCCTTGCAGGCATGCAGGCAATAAGGGCCTTCGTTTATAAAGTCGTGTCTTTCGCCCTCGCAAACTATTCTTTCATCACCGTCCGAATAGGAAACCGTGAATTCGCCCTTGATGAGCAAAACCGCCGTTTCCTCGGTATCGGAAACAAAAGTTTTTCTTTCTCCCTTCTTCATGTTGTAAACGGCAATGTCCATCATCATGTCATTGTCTTCACCGTAGGAAGAGAGCTGCTTTTTATTTTCTTTATCAAATTCGGGATAAAAAAACTGATTGTTCATAGCCTACCTCTTAAAACTTAATCTCGGAAAGTTTAACGGGTCTGTGCTCTTCAACCGACTTCTTGGCTGCAATGCCCATAAGTACGGGCTTGAGTCCGTCGATAACGCCGAGAGGTGTGTCTGTATCCTCTTCAATTGCCTTTACAAAGAGCTGAACCTCCCTTGAGAAGGACTCCATGTAACGCTCGAGGAAAAAGTACAAGGGTTTCTCGCCTGTGATGCCGTCAGCACCCGAGAATACAAGGCT
The DNA here is from genome assembly GCA_963649755.1 of bacterium. Classification (GTDB taxonomy): domain Bacteria; phylum Bacillota; class Clostridia; order Lachnospirales; family Lachnospiraceae; genus UBA1258. The sequence goes on from CAVJJQ010000013.1 coordinate 28,664, forward strand.
TGAAGCGGTATCGTTTGAAGTCTGAACCATTCCCTTTGTGCCTAAAACTTCAGCACGCTGGTCGTATCCGTATACGGCCTTGCGGCAGTTGTCAATCATGGCAATTGCGCCGTTTTCCATCTTCAAGGTGATAAGTGCGGTGTCAACATCGCCTGCCGCACCGATTGCGGGATCTACCAAAACCGCTGCCTGAACGTAAATTTCCTCGGCATCGCATCCTGCAAGGTACCTTACCATATCGAAATCATGAATGGTCATGTCAAGGAACATTCCGCCGGAAACGGCAGCGTACTCTGCTGACGGAGGTTCGGGGTCTCTTGATGTAATCTTAATGATCTGAGGATCGCCGATTTTTCCCGAAACAATTGCATTCTTAACAGCCTCGAAGTTGTGGTCGAAACGGCGGTTAAAGCCTACCTGATATTTAACCTTCGAATCTTTAAGAGCATCGACTACTTCCTGAATCTTCGAAAGATCGTGGTCGATGGGCTTTTCGCAGAATACATGCTTTCCTGCTTTGATAGCTTCGATTGAAATGGGTGAATGAGTATTGGTGGATGAGCAAATCATAACCGCATCAATTTCGGGGTCGCTTAGGATTTCCTTGTAGTCTTTTGTCGTTTTTTCTACTCCGATGTCCTTTGCCCACGCCGCTACTTCATCCGACATGAAGGGATCGGCAAGAGTCTTGATCCTTGCACCCTTTACATGGAGGCAAATGCTCTCCGTATGAACCTTACCGATTCGGCCTGCGCCGATTACGCCAAATGTTACCATAATAGTCTCCTTTATAATCCTGTATGTTCTTTAATGTATTTCCTTGCCTTTATTGCATATTCCAAAGGATTTGCCTTTTTAGGATCCTGCTCTGCCTCAACCAGCATGTAGCCTTCGTAACCGGATTCCGAAAGAACCTTGAAAATTGCGTCAAAGTCGATGCAGCCGTCGCCCGGAACGGTGAATGCGCCTTCACGAACGCCCTGCAGGAAGCTTAAATCTTCTTTTTTGACCTTTTCCACGATTTCAAGGCGGATGTCCTTTAAATGAACGTGCTTGATACGGTTAGCATACTTCTTAACCATTTTAGTGGGGTCCTCGCCGCAGTATGCAAAGTGTCCCGAGTCAAAAAGAAGGTTTACATATCTCGGATCCGTATGCTCCATCATGTAGTCAACTTCGTTTGCCGTCTGCACGACGGTTCCCATATGATGATGGAAGGTAAGTGCGATTCCTCTTTCAAGCGAAGCTTTGCCAAGCTTGTTCAAGCCTTCGCAGAGAGTCTTCCACTCGTCCTGGTCGCAGATGTGCTTGTGTCCGAATATGGGGGTGTCGATTTGACCCTGTACCGAATATGACTGCTCGGAAACGCCGATTACCTTTGCTCCCATCTCCTTTAAGAAATCGACCTTTTCAAGGAAGTCTTTCTCAACTTCTTCATAGGGCTTTGTAAGAAGGAACATTGAAAACCAGCAGTTGCAAATCTGCATATTGCGAAGCTTTAAGGCCTTCTTTAAGGTTTCTGCGTCCTTGGGATACTTATTGCCGATTTCACAGCCGGTGAAGCCTGCAAGCGCCATTTCGCTTACGCACTGTTCAAAGGTGTTCTCTGCGCCGAGATCGGGCATATCGTCGTTCGTCCATGCGATAGGCGCAATGCCTAAATGTACTTTCTCCTTGTTAAACATGTTTGCTCTCCTTAATATTTTCTTGCGCTTTCACGCTTTTTAATCAGATTTTCATAAGCTTCTTTTTCTTTTTCCTTGCCCGTAACCGAGGCGAGTCCCACATTCCACCAGGAATCGTACCCGTCTGTCATAGTCTTCGGAAGTGCCTTTATGTCGATAAGGGTCGAAACCTTTGAAGACTTGGCATCCTCAAGTGCTGCCTTCAACTCGTCAAGCGTATGAACCGAGTAAGTCTTTGCTCCGTACCCCTTAGCAACGGCAGCATAGTCAATCGGAATAAGGCCTCCTAAAAGTGCTCCGTTTTCGTCTCTGAATCTAAACTCCGTAGCAAGGTTTCCGATTCCGTTACTCATCTCGAGGTTGTTGATGCAGCCGAAGCCGCAGTTGTCAAACAGCAGAACGTTTATCTTCTTTCCTTCCTGAATGGAGGTAACAAGGTCTGCGTGAAGCATTAAAAAGCTTCCGTCTCCGCACATTGCATAGACTTCCCTTTCGGGCTCCGCAAGCTTGCAGCCCAGGGCCGAAGAAATCTCGTAGCCCATGCAGGAATAGCCGTACTCCATGTGATAGGAATCCTTGCAGTCCGTGGTCCACATACGCTGAAGGTCGCCGGGAAGCGAGCCTGCCGCTCCGGTAACTATAGCATCATCGGCAATGACGTCTCTGACTAGGGCAACTGCCGCCGTCTGGGTGATGTTTGTGCCGTGGATACGAGCAAATTCCTCAATCGAGCCTTCGTAGTAAGCTTTGATAAGGGGTTCAAAATCGTCGTCATAGCTGTAAGAAGAAAGTTTCTTCATCTCTTCTTCCCAGTCGGACTTAGCTTTACTTATTTCATCCGTATATGCAGTCTTGTAATTTGCCTTTGAAAGCTCTTCGGAAAGTTTTTTAATCGTTTCTAAAGCGTCGGCGATTATCGAAAGCCCGTCGTACTTGTATGCGTGGAACCTTGAAAGGTTTACGTTTATGAACTTTGCGTTTGATGCGTACATGGACTTTGAACTCGTCGTAAAGTCGGTAAGTCTCGTGCCGATTGCAAGGATGACGTCTGCCTGCCTTGCCATACGGTTTGCTGCCAAGTTACCGGTTACGCCGATACCGCCCAAATTGTAGGCACAGGAAGACTTTGTGGCGCTCTTTCCTGCCTGGGTCTCCGCATAAGGAATGTTAAACTTTTCGGCAAACTTCATAAGCTCTTTTCCGGCTTCCGAATACCTCACACCGCCGCCGCAGATGATGAGGGGATGCTTTGCGTTTAACAAAACTTTTATTGCGTCATTAATTTCCTCGTCTGTAGGTACGTTCCTGACAATTCTGTGTACCCTCTTTTCAAAGAAATAATCCGGATAATCATAGGATTCGCCTTCGACATCCTGGCTCAATGCTATGCAGACGGCACCTGTCTCCGCAGGATCCGTTAAAACTCTCATTGCATTTATCATTGCAGTCATGAGCTGTTCGGGACGGATAATCCTGTCAAAATACTTCGTAACCGCTCTGAATGCATCGTTTGTGGTGGTTCCGAGGGAATTTGACTGCTCTATCTGCTGAAGCACGGGATCGGGTTCACGCGTTGCAAAAGTATCTCCCGGAAGCAGTAAAAGCGGAATATTGTTTACGGTTGCGCAGGCAGCCGCGGTTACCATGTTAGCGGCACCGGGCCCTATGGAAGAAGAACACGCTATTATCTTCTTACGGTTATTCTGCTTTGCAAAGGCTGCGGCAACGTGCGCCATGCCCTGCTCGTTCCTGCCCTGAAATACCTTTAAAGAGCCCGGATTTTCATCGAGTGCCTGTCCGAGTCCGACTACGATTCCGTGACCGAAGATAGTGAAAATACCTTCGACAAATTTTGTTTCAACACCGTCCCTTGATACGTACTGATTGTCAAGAAACTTAACCAGTGCCTGAGCTACGGTCATCTTCATAAGCATTACCCCCTCGCTATCATTTCTCCGTATTTTTCTTTTTCCTCTTTGATAAATTCTTTGACCTTTTCGGGATTCGGCAGATCGTCGGAACACGAATGGCTTGCAACCATCATCGATGCCTCGGCAGATCCGAATTCCAGACAGTCAAAGATTTCCCAACCGTTAAATAAGCCGTATAAGAATCCTGCCGCATAACCGTCTCCGCCGCCAAAGCTCTTAAGGCAATCAATGGGGAAGGGCTTTACGGAATACTTCTTGCCGTCCGAGGTGTGTGCGGTCGAGCCTTCCTTACCGTGCTTGATGACCACAATCTTTGCTTTCTTTGAAAACCAGTAGTCTGCGGTTTCGTCGTCGTTCATGCCTTCTTTTATAAGCTTCTGGGTTAAGTCAAATTCTTCCCTCGAACCCATGATGATGTCGGCGTTCTCGGCTGCATATGAATAGTAAATGGAGATTTCGTCGTTGTTTTTCCAGGTATAAGCCCTGTAATCTATGTCGAAAATGATACGGACGTCGTTTCTGCGTGCAAGCATTACGGCCTTCATGGCAGCCTCTCTCGAAGGGCTCTGTGCAAGAGCCGTTCCGGAAATCAAAATTGCCTTTGCGTTCTTGATATAGTCTTCATCTATGTCCGCAGGTTCAAGCGAAAGGTCTGCGATACAGTTCCTGTACATCAAAATGCTTGACTCATTGGGAGAAAGAATCTCCGTGAAAGTAAGTCCGATTTTCTCGCCGTTAGTGCATCTTTTGATGTGGGAGGTATCGATACCTTCTTTTTCAAAATAATGCGTTACGAAATTGCCGAGCTGATCGTCCGAAACACGGGCAAAGAAACCTGCCTTAAGTCCGTGACGCGAAACTCCGACCGCGATGTTTGCGGGCGAACCGCCCACGTACTTTTTAAAGGTCGTGCATTCCTCTAAGGGATGAAAATAATCGACAGGGTTAAAGTCAACCGCTACGCGCCCTAAAAGTATCAGATCCATCGGTTTTGTATTGTCAAATGTAATGTAGTTCATCTAAAGCGCCTCCGTATCAATCGTACAAGCTTTTGTAAATATTCTTTACGTCTTCCTTTGTGACTTCCTTTATGGTATTTGCGGGAGAACCCGAGAAAACGGCATCATCACTCATCTTGTCTATTACCTTAAAGAAATCATCTTTTGAAATGCCGTACTCTAAGGGAGTCGGTATTTCGCAAAGGTGTACCAAATCTATGGTTGCCTTTAAGAACTTCTTTGCCGCCTCTTCATCCGAATCGGTTGCATCAGCCACACCGATTTCGCGGCCTAAGATTCCAAATCTGTCATATGCTCCGTCAAGGGCAAAGCCGAAGCACTTTTCGATAAGCATTGCATTTGAGGTTCCGTGCGGAACATGGAAAAGTGCGCCGATAGGTCTGCTCATTCCGTGAATAATCGTTACGGAAGAATTGTTGAAGGCTACGCCCGCTTCAAGTGCGGCAAGGCTCATCTCTTCGCGCGCCTTTACGTTTGAACCATCCTTGTAGGCAATCGGAAGATATTTAAATATCCTCTTAACTGCGGAAAGAGCGAAGGTATCGGACATAGGCTGAGCCTTCCTCGAAGTAAAGGCTTCGCTTGCGTGGCAAAGTGCGTCAAGACCTGTTGAAGCGGTAATCTTCGGAGGTGCGGTTAGCGTAAACTTAGGATCTATAACCGCAACGTCGGGCATTAAAACCGCGCCCTTTAAAAGCATCTTTATGTCTTTCTTTGTATCCGTAATAATCGTAAACTGAGTGGCTTCGGATCCTGTTCCGGCAGTCGTCGGAATTGCGATCATGGGAGGTGTTTCTTTTTCTATGACCTTACCGAGGTAATCCGTAATCTTTCCTCCGTTTCCCTTAACAGCCGCTATTGCCTTCATGGAGTCAATCGGCGAGCCGCCTCCTAAGGCAATCAAAAAGTCACACCCTTCCGAATCGTAAACTTTCAAGCCTTCCTCAATCATTACATCCGTAGGCTCTCCGGTTACTCCCGAAAATACCGCATAGGGAATGCACTGATTGTTAAGTGCATCCTCTACGTGCTTTAAATTTCCAAGCTTGATCATCGACTCATCCGTCACGATCAAAGCTTTCTTTCCGAATCCTTTAAGTGAAGCCTCGCAGGCCTTAAGGGCATCTCTTCCCTGAAAAATTTGCTTTGGCATTAAAAACAAACTGCTCATAACTCCTCCAAAATCTTTATCAGTCTCTTGCTTTAAAGTTTGAAACCCACTGTCAAACTTAACCTCAGTATAGATTTTTATCTTCCTACTCGCTACGCAAATTTGGTTATGTTTTTTATGAATTTAATGCTTTTTTTTGCAAATCTTTCGATGATGTAAGCTTAAAAAAGAGTTTCGCTTGCGAAACTCCGGCGTCTTATGCGCCCTCTCCGTCCTCGCTTTGCTCGGCCACCTCTCCCAAAGGGAGAGGCAAGT
>CAVJJQ010000014.1:0-33135 GCA_963649755.1 bacterium
GCACGTAGTGCCTTTTTTTGCTATATAGGGGATTGCGGAGCAATTTCCTATATAGCAAAAAAACTGCATCGGATGTTGTCCGATGCAGTTTCTGTTTGCTAAGCGGAGAAAGAGGGATTTGAACCCTCGCGCCGGTTGCCCGACCTACACCCTTAGCAGGGGCGCCTCTTCGGCCTCTTGAGTATTTCTCCAAAAGACTGAACATCCCTTACCAATGATTCAGTTCACGTGCTCGACACGCAAATGTTATTATAGCCAATGCACTTTTCATTGTCAATAAAAAGAAAAAGAAATCCTACGAATTCGCCGCAATTACTTCTTCGATTCTTCTCTTGACCTCGGCCGCTATCTCGTTTGTGGTCATATCCCTGTATTCATCGTAATACATAGGCTTCAAGTAAAAAAGTTTTACCGTAACCTTCCTGATTGACTTTTCATCAAAAGGAACAAAAGAATCCATAAGTGCGCAGGGAACAATCGGAGCCTTGGCTTTAACTGCCGACTTGAAGCTTCCGCCCTTCATGTCATTCATCTTGTTGCCCATACGGCTTCTGGTACCCTCGGCAAAAATTAGGAAGTTCTCCCCGTTCTTTACCCTTTCGGTCATGGTCTTGATTACTTCAATGGACTGACGTAAATCGCTTCTGTTAATGGTAAGACAGTGAAGTGCCGTCATCGTCTGCTTTAACAACGGAACATTTTTAAGTTCTTCCTTTGCCACAAAGGAAAAAGGACGCTCACACGAATCAAGAAATATCAGCACGTCATACATTCCCTGATGATTCGGAAAGAACACAAAGCCGTCTTCTTTCGGAATATTTTCGGTCCCGTGAACTTCAAGCATGACACGGCCTTTTTTGTTGGCCTTCTTTGCGCAATGTCTTACAAAGGCGTAAGCCTTTGCCTTATCGTAATCTTTCTTTTTTCCGAGAGCCGACATACGAGCAAGATAATATGGAAAAGGAAAAAGTAATCTAAGTATCATTAAAGCTATTCTCATAAGTTACTCCCTTTCATATTTCGATTTTGAGATATCGTAAAGATTGTTGCCCTTTGAATCAATGACAACTATGACGGGAAATCTTTCAACCGTAAGCTTCCTTATCGCCTCGGTTCCGAGATCGTCATAGGCTACGACCTTTGACGACTTGATTGCCTTTGAAAGCAAAGCACCCGCTCCGCCGACCGCGGCAAAATAAACCGCCTTGTTCCTGACTATAGCTTCCTTTACAGCCTCGCTTCTGCGTCCCTTGCCTATCATTCCTTTAAGCCCTAAGTCTAAAAGGCGCGGAGCATATTTGTCCATTCGGCTTGCGGTTGTGGGACCTGCCGAACCTATAGGACGTCCTTCGCGAGCGGGACTCGGCCCCATATAGTAAATCGTATTTCCCTCTATAGAAATAGGGAGATCTTTGCCTTCATTTAAAGCTTCGTCCATTCGCTTATGTGCCGCATCTCTGGCGGTATAGACAGTCCCCGAAAGATATACGTAATCCCCTGCCTCAAGCGATTCAATCGCCTCGTCAGTGAGCGGAAGATAAATTTCTTTTTCCATCTGACCTCCTAAATGACTGCGGATGCGTGTCTGTTTACGTGGCAGCAAATATTCACTGCAACCGGAAGCCCCGCTATATGTGTGGGATAAGTAAGTATATTGACCGAAAGCGCCGTAACCGTTCCTCCAAGCCCTCCGGGTCCGATTCCGGTATTGTTAATCTTTTCAAGCAGTTCCTCTTCCAAAGCCTTTACATAAGGTATTTCCGAGTGTACTCCCGCTTCCCTTGTAAGTGCCTTTTTAGCAAGAAAAGCACACTTTTCGAAGGTTCCGCCGATACCCACACCCACTACCATGGGCGGACAGGCATTGGGGCCGGCATCTTTAACCGCAGTCAGCACTGCAGCCTTAACGCCTTCTATTCCGTCCGCGGGCTTGAGCATAAATATGCGGCTCATATTTTCGCTTCCAAAGCCTTTCGGCGCAAGCGTAATCTTAACCTTATCTCCCGGCACTATGTCGTAATGAATGATCCCGGGCGTATTGTCCTTCGTATTGACCCTTTCAAGCGGATCCGAAACAACGGATTTTCGAAGATAGCCTTCTGTATATCCCTGCCTGATGCCTTCATTAATGGCATCCTCAAGGCTTCCGCCGACAAAGTGAACGTCCTGCCCGATTTCGATAAACACAACCGCCATTCCCGTATCCTGGCAAATCGGAATCATGTCCTCGCCGGCAATCTTAAGATTTTCTTCAAGCTGCGACAAAACCTTCTTTCCGACCGGAGACTCTTCTTTTTCTTTAGCGTCAGTCAAAGCCTCCTTCATATCAGGAGAAAGAAAATGATTTGCCTTTATACAAAGGTCTTTTATTTCTATGGTAACCGTATTTACGTCTACTTCGCGCATATTTGCTCCAAACTTAAGAGGTTAGCTTTCCTGAACCGGCATCTTTGTATAAAGAACCTTCAGTAAAATAGGTGTAAGAATCGAAGAAACTATTATCAAAAGAATGACAGCGGTAAAGTAAACGGGTTTAAGAAGCCCGACGCTTAAGCCCTTTTGTGCAACAATCAGGGCAACCTCGCCCCTTGTCATCATACCGACGCCGATTTTAAGAGCATCGGGAGCCTTGAAACCGCAAATTCTTGCCGTAAGTCCGCAACCGATAATCTTACATACAAGACCCACGATTACGAATGCAACCGAGAACAGCAAGATTGAAAGGTTAGTATCGCTTATGTCCGTCTTTAAGCCGATACTTGCAAAGAAAATCGGACCGAAGAGCATGTATGAATTTATATCCATCTTTTCGGAAATATATTCCGAATCTCTTAAATTACAAAGAATGATTCCGGCTACATATGCACCTGTGATATCGGCTATGCCGAAATATTTCTCGGCAATGTATGCCATTGCAAGGCAAAGAGCAAGTCCCATGATGGGAATACGTCTTGTATGAGGGTATCTTGCATCAAGAAGCTTGAACAGCTTGTAAATGATAAAGCCCACAACAATCGCAAATAAAAAGAACAAAGCCGTCTTTAAGCAAACGGTACCTGCGCTTGTGTTTGCATCCTTGAGTCCTATTACAACCGTCAAAACAATAATTCCGATTACATCGTCTATGATGGCTGCACTCAAAATCGTGGTTCCGATGAGACCCTTGAGCTTACCCATCTCTCTTAATGCCTGTACGGTGATGCTTACGCTTGTTGCGGTCAAAATAACACCGATAAACAAAGCCGTGTAAAACTCGGTCGTTCCATAAGGAGCAAAACCGTAGAAGCACATATACAAAATCGTTCCGCCGACTAACGGTACGAACACGCCGGCGCAGGCAATCAATGTTGCCTTGACTCCCGTCTTTATGAGGTCGTGAAGATTTGTTTCAAGACCCGCACTGAACATAAGGAGCAGCACTCCGATTTCAGCCATCATGTTAAGGAAATCGCTTTGTTCAACGAGTCCCAAAACGCTCGGGCCGATTAAAAGTCCCGCTATTATCTCACCGACTACCTGCGGTGCCTTGAGCTTCCTTGCTATAATTCCGAATACCTTTGCAAAAATAACAATGATCGCAAGATCCTTAAATACCAAATATGTTTCCATTTTTTGTCCTCCGGGTTCAAGCGCAAGCACAGCTTACACGAGCTTGCATTTGAACCTCCGATCAAATTCATCATCTATATGATTCCAATGGTTGATTCTATCACACTCGGCTCACATTTCAAGAGTTTGATCCCCTGAGACGAACCTTCTTTATATGCTTGATTTCTCTGGACTTTTCGTACCTGACCTGTATATCCTTGGCTTCTTTCTCGGAAATCTGCTTCTTGGTCTTTACCGTAAAATATCTTCCGGCATCGTTCTTGCGGATTCGGATCTTTGTCTTGATATATCCATGTTCCTCGCAAAAAGAAACTCCTATGCAATACCTTCCCGTCGGAGAAAAAAGCTTTGTGCGCTTCCTTGAAGGCTTCTCGCAAAGGTAGCAGTTCATATCCTTTACCTTTTTATCCGCAAGCAGCGCTTCCTTCGTTGAAAAAGTCCGCGATATATATTTCTCATAATCATCAAATACTACCAAAAGCTCGTTCTTTTTGTCTTTGGGAGCTACAAAGGTATCGTAGGAGACGTGCCTAAAGGTTTCCTTCTTATTATAAGAAGAAAAAACTTTTGCGGTATAGTAAGCATCGCTAAAGGCCCTGTGAAAAGGGATGTCCTTTTCAAGGTTAATCATATCAACGGCGCTTTCCAAAGAACGCCTTTCCTTGCCCTCGTCATGTTCAAGTGCGAAGAGCTTCTGGGCGTCGTAGAACGGAAGCGGACCGTTTTTAAAGGGCTCAAACCCATAATAAACCATATTGCGCTGAAGCTCCGTTACATCCAAGGGACCCCAGGTCACGAACAAATAGTCCTCGCCGCACCACTTTAAAAACTCCTCCATTACTTCCGTAAAAGGGCGTTCGTTTTTAAGCTCTGCCATCTTGATGTGCACGAGCTTTCCCGTCATGTAGTGCATCGTTTTGTAGACAGAAGGCTTAATAAGAGCCGAGAACTCATCTATCATGGTCCCCCGCTCGTCAAGCTTTACCGCACCTATCTCAATTATTTCAAACGGGAGTGCAGGATTTGATTTACTCACTGTACTTGATTGATTCCATTCAAGGTCGAAAACTATATAGTTCATTCATTTCTCCAATTCGTACTTTCTAATTGTAGAAACACGAGGGTTTATTGTCAATGCAGACAAATCCCCGAGATTATGAAATCTCGGGGATTACATTCAGTCTAAATGAAAAACGGTTTTTAAATCTACGGAAACAGGACTGTTGTCGGGATTCGTCTCCATGATGGGTGCCATGAAATCCCACCATTTCCGGTTTATGGGAGTATCGGCGCCCTTAGCCCAGAGCTCCTCATCCTCGATTTCGATGTATCCGAACAATGTCAATGTCTCTTTATCCAGGAATATCGTGTAATTCTTTCCGCCATGCTCGTGAATCATGTCCTGCATCTCGGGCCACAATTCATTGTGACGCTTCTCATACTCTGCCTCCATACCGGGGTAGAGTTTCATCTTAAATCCTTTAATCATTTAAGCCTCCTTAGAGATTTGCTATCACCGTATCGTAAGCATCGATTGTAAAGGTCTTCTCACCTTTATGTGTCCTAACTTTTGTCTGCTGCTTTGTATCCGAATTGTTGATGACGATAAGTGTTTCGCTTCCGGGATAGAAAGCACATTCGCAAAGCTCGTTGTCAGTGATGTATAGGGGTTCTTTGTCTCCCGCTATTTCGAGTATAAAGTTCAAAAGTTCTCTTGTCGAATGGTCGGAAAGCGAAAAGTCGGATAAATAAATGCCCGCGCCCTTGCCGAAGGGATGCTTTGTAGCAATAGCCTTTCCGTCCTCTGACTTAATGACCTCAGTGTCCTCACGGCTTATGAAGACATCTCCCGGAAGTATGCCGAATTTACCGTGGCAAACCTTATCGCCCAAATCCTTGTCTACACCCAAGACGTTTTCAAGCCTGAATACCGTGTCGTGGTTAAGTGCAAAAGAAGGATCCTTTACTCCGAGGAACACGCCGCCGTCATAAACCCATTTGCCGATTATGGAAAGTACCTGCGGATCGTTCCAGGAATCGCCGCCGCTCCAAGCCGTTCCGCCCTTTCCGGCATTAATCACGAGGTCTGCATCATTCAAGGCACCATTTTTAACGTCCTCAAAGTTTATAAATGAAACCTTAACCGGAAGTCCCGCAAGTGCTTCGTTTATATGGATAAGGCATTGCATATATGTTTCGTGAAAGTGCCCCGAAAGTGTCCAGCTCCTAAGTGAACCCCAGTATGTAAGAACTTTTACGTTAACCGGAATCTCGTAAGGTGCACCCTCATCGTGAAGCTTTGAAATGATACGGAATTCATCCGAAATCTTCTCAATGTAATCTACAAAATCCGGAAAATTTTCAACCAGGTGAATGTACCCGCCGAGTCCGATTCTGTCTATCTTCGTGCGAAGCAATGCTCTTCTTACTCTCAGCCAGTACTTCTTTGCATCAAGTGTCGGATTTCCGCCTTCCATAAAGGTCGGTGCTCCTCCAAGGCCAACCGGGAAGAGGTACGGATGTAAACGTATCTCGTGAGTCTTTACCGGAACACCTCCGCAAAGACGCACTTCAAATCCGGAGAATACGCACTTGATGATTCCGTCGAAACCAAACTCGGTAAATTTACCGTTATAAGGTTCAATTCCCACCCAGGAATCATCGTAAAATACATATGCCTTCTTTCCGTAGGAATGTACTATGTCAATAAGCTCTTTTCCGAATGAAATTACAAATTCATTTATGAATTTCATCCAGGCTTTCTTTCTGTCGTTACCGGGCATATGGGTTACATGGAATTTTCCGCCGTTGACAAAATCTTCGGCAGTCATCCTGTAACCGTTTCTTTTTTCAAATTCCCCTAAGGCTTCAGTGCTTACTGTGAAGTCATAGGATGCCCAGTCTGTAAAAAGATTGGAATTCCTGTCAGAGCTTCCCCAAATCCATACAAAGTTGTAGAAAAGGGAGGTAAAACGAACAACGTTTGTTGCCGGATGGGTCTCGCACCAGTTCTTCATCCAACCCTTGAGATAGTCTCTTGTTTCTTTATACATAGGATCAATCTGCATTAAATGCTCTTTGGTCCAGTTGTTGGTAGTGTGGTTGTACATGGAAATTTCTTCCCATATCCTGTAAGCTATGAAGCTTACGGTTACGGTATGAAAGGGCGTCACATTTTTGACCGTAACAACGCCGTCCTCATATTCCCAGTTGCACTTATCAATTTCCATACCCTCGGTACGGTCATAGACCTGCCAATACTCTATGGATTCCTTTGAATCATTTACTCTGAATTGCTCACTGAAAAAATCCTTTAAAAGAGAAATCCTGACAGTATCGGAAACCGCCGTCACGGGTGCCGTTATCAGAAAGGTCTGCTGAAGCTTGTCCTGATTTAACTTTGCCCAGGCATTATGGTCTCTGATAATGCAAATTGTCGAATATATGTCATATCCGGCATTCAGAATGTCGTCAGAAAGAACAGTTCCGTCACTGTCTCTTATGACGTCCGCACCCCACCTCTTTGCCAGATCCAAGGTTAATTCCTCGAAACCTGCTTCACCGGGCATGGTAAATCCACCCTTAAATTTACTCACTTTTATTTCCTCCTGAGTATTTCATCAAGTCTGTCCATTGCAATACTGTAAGGCTCTATCGGAGTTTCCTCACATCCACGGATTTTGGGCATCTTCAGCTTGTCTTTATCAATCTCCCAGGCTCCGGTACTCTTTCTTAAAAATCCCGCAAGTTGCTTCACCGCGGCATTCTTTGATGTTTCTGAAAGCCTGCTTATTTCATCTGCCACGTACGACGCCATTAAGTACGCACCGTAATCGTTTGTATGTGTGTAATCGCCCGGATGGAAATATTTGGTGCTCTCTTCCATGCCGGTTTTCTTTATAAGTTTCATGCTGAGCGCATGCAAATCAAGAAGCGGAACGTCAAATTCCTCCGAAATCTTTACGCACTCCCCCGCATACTTTTCAAGGTAATCCAAATAATCTCCGTCCTTCCAGGAGTTCCTTGCAAGCGGAGTTACCAAAACGGGAATTGCATTCTGGGAACGCACCTCCGTAATATAGCGTACGATATTGTCCCTGTACCCGGTATCTTCCCGCAGCTCTTCGTGCTTCTGATCGTTGTGCCCGAACTGTATAAAGAAATAATCTCCCGGCTTGATATACTGAGTAATGATCGAGTAATGTCCTTCTTTTCTGAAAGTTTCCGTCGTAAGACCCGAGTGAGCGTGATTAGAAACGGCACACGTGTCATTTAGAAATGCCGGAAACATCTGTCCCCAACCGCAGTAAGTAGCTCCCGGGGAATAAGGGAAGTCAGACGGCTGATCCGTAACGGTCGAATCACCTGCCAGGAAAAGTGTCGGGCAGATAACCTCCTTAATCTCAATGCTGTGTACCGCAAAGCCTTCGCCAACCCATGAAATGTCAAGGTCCGTATCCCTATATATTCTTTCCTTCCATTCGGGTATTATATCACATACATTTACGGAAAAAGAAAACTTCGCGACTCCCGTAAAATTACCGACATAATACATACGCCTGCGTTCAAGGAAAATCTGCGCATCCGAACCGTCATTCTCTGCCTCAATCAGGACCTTAAAGTTACCCTGATGATTTACATCCGCTTTAAACATCGTAGGTATCGGAAGCACGTCCTCGATATCCTTGGGAATAAAGCCGCTGTTAAGAGCCGGAATATTCATGGGCTCTGAGCCGTTAAGCATTTCCGCATTTACAAAACCGTAGCCCTTCTCCTTTGTATAAAGCTCATCTTCCGATACGAATATGAAGGATTTCTTCATATCATTTCTGTTTTCTTTAAAAAAGAAACCGCGCTGAAACATTATAAGGCTCCGTCCTTTTCTATTTCGTCGTAGTGAAGAAGTCCTGACAGGAAGGCAAGCATAAGTCCCTGTCCCCAACCTTGGATATAAGCGTTCGGAATACCTCTGTATCCTTCAATATCACGCATAACGGCCGTTCCTCCGGAAACATTCATAACCTTTCCTTCGGGACTTACGTTTGCCAAAAGCCCTTTGATTGCTTTGTTGATATACTTTGAATGCAAGGGGTTTCCCCTGTCTAGCATGGCTGCCGCAATTCCTGCGGAAGCGGAAACTTCTTCATAAGAGCCCTCGTCGTCAAGTACGGTTCTCCAAAGTCCGTTTTCTGTCTGAACCGTCTTGAGTGCCGCAAGCTGTTCATTTAAGGAACCTGCAATATCAATATACTTGGGATACAAATAAGCCTTCGGAAGGATACCTCCAACCTGTGCCATCGTATAAGCACACCACGCATTTGCCCTGCCCCAGTAAATACCGGACATATTGCTCTTTGCGGGATAAACATCTATACCGTCATCATATTCAACATTCGTGTAACCATGGTAAAAGAAACCTGTCGAGGGATTCTGCAAGTACTTAATGTGCCAGTACCACTGATTGAGCGCATCCTCTATCATTTCTTCATCCTTGTTCATAACGCCGACTCTCAAAAGCAGAAAAGCCGCCATAAACAATGTGTCTGCCCAAGCCTGCTCGGGGAAATCATTATTTGCCGAAACCGTGTGCTGGAGCACATGGTCTCCGAAACGAAGAGCCTTATGCTGAAGGTAGTCTATTTTGGACATCAGGATGTCATAATATTTCTTATCACCTGTTGCTTTATATAAGGAAAGAAGACAATGACCCATCGCACAGGCGTTAACCGTCCATACCTTGGGCAGTCCCAAATCTATCAGCTCATCAACTCTTTCCTTTAAAACTGTAAGGTATTCTTCCTTGCCCGTTCTTTCATAAGCCGTGCATATTCCGTAATACGCGACACCGCAGGGCCAGTCCCAAGTAAGGTCCATGTTCATGGTCTTTTCAACGATTTTGTCGATGACGCTTTGAATCTCTTCCTTGTCAAATTCAAGTTTGAGCATAAATTCCTCCCTCACATATGTTCTTTTTCCATACATACCAAAGTATATATCGAAAAAAAACATATCTTTTGAAAGATAGCCTCCAAGCTTTTGTGCCGGGAGGCTATACATTTAATATCTTAGCAAACAGCTACTACTGGAGCTTTGTGGTATTGCCTGCTTCGTATGCTGCAAGTCTGTCATCGATTACAGCCTGATAGCCCTGATCCAAATACTTCTGGCTAAGTTCGTCGTATAATGCGTCAAATTCATCCTTTGAGCACATTGTAAGCTTGTCTCTGTACTCTACATAGAGATCGTAAAGAGTCTGGTTATACTCTGATACTGCATCGATTGATACTGCGAATAAGCAGTCTGAGTTAGCATAGCCCTGATTGTAAATGGAAACCTGACCTTCATAGTTAGCAAGAATCTGATCGTAGAAGTCCTGAGGAATACCCTGAGGAGTGATTGCCTTGATGTCCTTCTCAATGCTTCCAAGTGTCTTAACAGCTGTTACTGCACACCAGTAGTCAACGTTGTTGTTGTGTCCCTGCTGCTCAGCTAAGCCCGTCTGATCTGCAACTGCAACGGGATCGCCGTTCTCATCATAGTTGAAGTTAACTCCTTCGAGACCCCACTGCATGGTGAAGAGGTTCTCATCCTGAGATAACCACTCAAGATACATCATGGCTGCCTTCATCTCGTCTTCGGTAGCTGTTGTTGAAAAACCGATCATCATACCGAAGTTTGTGCCGGGTCTGTAAGAGGTTGATGAACCCCATGTCTCGTCATAAACATATTCGGTAGGAGTTACAACGATACCGAGCTTTCCGTCGGGATTTGCATCATAGAAGGAATTCAATACGTTCATGTTGGATGAAGCATATCCTGACCATGTGAATGCTTCACCATTGATGAAGTCTGCTTCTGCCTCGGAAGCATCTCTTAAATAGTACTCGCTGTTGATGTAACCGTCATTGTAAAGCTCGTTCTCAAGCTTGAGCATCTTGTACTGAGCTTCGGTTGAAAGAGCGGGAATCTGATAGTCACCGGTTGTAGCCCAGGTTTCTTCATCCTGAGGATAGGTTCTGAAGCTGTAGTTCTGGTCGATACCTGCACCGCTCTTCTTTGATCCGCTAAGAGGTGCTTCGTGTCCGTTTTCTACAAGCTTTGCATAGATCTCCAAAAGCTCTGTAGTGTTTCCGAAAGGATACTCTGTGTAGCCTGCTTCTTCAAGCCAGTCCTGACGATAGAAAGTAACCCATGTATAAGTGGTGTTGCCGTAAGGACGGAAGCCTAACAATAAGTAGTCTTCTCCGGAAAGCTGAGTATAAGCATCGTTTCCGTTGTCAACCATGTTCTGCCAATAGGTAGGAGCGATAGTCTTTACAGTCTCTGCATCGTAAGGCTGAAGATATCCGTCTGCCTGCCAGGTAGCAAGCTTGTCATAGTCATATTCCATACAAATGGTAGGAAGTTCCTGACCTGCTGCAAGCATAGCATAGTCCGTCATAACGTCTGAACGTGTAATACCTACATACTGTACGTCGATGTTGTACTTGTCACCGAAGTTTGTCTGTACCCACTCGGTCCAGTAGTTGTTCTCTACGTCCGAGCATCCGTTTCCCGATGATCCACGATCATATACGGGAATCTTTAAGGTAACGGTATCGGCAAATGCCGTCCAACCATCCATACCTGCTACTGCTCCGGTATCTGTAGATGTGGATGTTTCGGTAGATTTTTCTGTGCTGCTTGTTTCCGTTGAGCTGACTGACTCAGTAGCGGTATCTCCGCAGCCTGCGAAGGTTCCTACAACCATAGCACCTGCAAGTGCGGTTGCAATCACCTTGTGAAGAACGTTCTTCTTCATATTAATCCTCCTTTAGTCTTGAAGAAATTTCTTTCTCCGTTTTACATAGTTTATTTATACCCCTACAGTGGGGAAACTATCTTAACCTTTTACTGCTCCGATCATAGTACCCTGTACGAAATACTTCTGTAAGAAGGGGTAGATGATGATAATCGGAATCGTAACGAACATAATACTTGCTGCCTGAAGCACTTCGGGTGTCGACTGAATGGCGCTTCCCGTATCCGCAAGTGATGAGGTCTGTGCCTCGGATGCGGAAGCAACGAGCTGGTAAAGTTTGTACTGGATGAGCTTTAAACTGTTGTCCTTTGTAAAGTACATGTTGTCGGAATAGGAATTCCAACGACCTACCGCATAGAATAAAGAAAGTGTTGCTATAATCGGCTTTGAGAGCGGAAGAACTATTCTCGACAAAATTTGGAAGTTTGACGCTCCGTCCAGGAATGCCGACTCCTCAAGGCTGTCCGGAATCGTACTCTGAAAGTAGTTCTTCATAATCAGCATGTTGTAGGGTGAATAGATGAGGGGTAAGATCAAAACCCACATCGTATCGTAAACATGCAATTTTTGATACAACAGGAAGGAAGGGATGACACCGGCGCTGAAGTACATGGGTACCATCAGTACGAAGGTTATTAACTTCTTTCCCTTTAATCTCTTCTTTGAAAGCGGGTAAGCGCCGCAGGTGCAGGCTACCATTCCGAGTATCGTGAATATTATCGTAACGATCACCGAGAACAGCATCGAATATGTCATTGAGCTGTCTCCGAGTACCTGCTTGTAGGCATCAAGTGAGAAATCCTTAGGCCAGAAGTAAACGCTCTTTGCCATTACCGCCGTGGTGCCGGATATTGACTTTGCCGCAACATGCAGGAAAGGAAGCACGCAGGTCGCACAAAGCAATACAAGTATGAACATAATCACGAAGTCGCTGACGTGGAATTTATTAATGGCACGTGCTCCGCCTGCAGAAATCGATTCTTCGTTGACGTTTTCTTTTTTCATCGCAAGCACCTCCTATAATAATCCGTCTTCGCCAAGCTTCTTGGCTATTCGGTCGGAAACCAGTACAAGTATGAGCCCGAGTAGCGACTGGAACAAACCAACCGCGGTTGCCATACTGAACTTACCGGCTCCGAGACCTTTATTGTAAATGTAAACCGCAAGCTGATATTCAAAGTCCTTTACCTGAGAGTTTTCAAAGGATGTAAGACGCTCAAGGTTACTGCCCATTATACGGCCGAGGTTAAGTATCAAAAGTGTTACGACCGTACTCTTAATACCGGGAAGTGTGATGTAACGCATCCTCTTCCATCTGTTGGCTCCGTCTATCATGGCTGCCTCATAAAGCTCTCCGTTTATACCGGTAATCGCCGCAAGGTAGAGGATTGTGCCCCACCCCATTGACTGCCAGACACCGATCAAGAGGTACGTCACTGCCCAATGCCATTTCTCATTCAGGAAAGGAATTCCTTCGGAAATGACTCCCATCTTCATGAGGACTACGTTCACAAGACCCGAACTCGGACGGAACATTGTAAGTGCTACGCTTCCGATGATTGCCCAGGATAAGAAGTGAGGCAGATAAAGAATGGTCTGTGTAACCTTCTTAAACTTCTGGAATCTCAGCTCATTTAACATAAGAGCCAGGATAATCGGCATCGGAAATCCTACGAGCAAATCGAGGAAGTTGAATGCCACCGAGTTCCTGAGTGCACGAATGAAGTCGCTGTCGGAAAAAATCTTTTTGAAAGTTCCGAGTCCCACCCATTCGGATCCCGAATATCCTTTGGCAGGCTTGTAATCCATGAATACCATTCTTAAGCCCGGATACGCGGCGTAGTTAAAAAAGATAACCAATGCAATAGGAATCAAAAGCAACAGATACAACTGCCAGTCTCTCTTTATGGCCTTGCGCCACGGAGTAACAGTTTTAACTTTTGTCCTGTTTTCTTCTCTTACTGCTTTGAAGTTAGACATCTGCTTTCCTCCTGTTTCGTAAACTTGTGGGTTTCTTGTTATCATGACTATACTTCTATCCGACATATCATTTCTAATCATTGCATTATTAAAACTTTGCAATTTCAACCATTATAATTTTGAATTTAGCTTTTTTTACAAAAATGATGACGTCATTTTGTTGACATCTGACAAATTTCTCCGTCAAGTTTTATAACTTTTAAAGTCATGCTGGTTTCTTCTTGTGCTTTTTGCTTATTTTTGCTAAAATCTGCTCAACAAAGGGATTTTTATATTTGGTCGAATTTGCATAATTTTGGTTGAAAATGGTGGGTTTTGCAATCTTGTATGGAATTCTGGCCGGCAAAAATCCGGATATTACGGTCTTTCGGTCAATTTATTGGAGAAATTTATGGCAAAACAAAAAACCGTTATTACAGAATATCGAAGTTACTACCTTCCCTTGGACTTCCCACTGCTGCTTCTTTCCGGAGCACACTGGAAGATCTCGGACATTCCTGCCGGAAGACTTCATTTCCATAACTGTCTTGAACTCGGCATCTGTCATTCGGACAGCGGAACTCTCGAAATATATGACAAAAAACTTAAATTTAAAGAAGGGGATGTTACCTGTATACCGAAAAACGTTCCTCATACCACCTATTCTGATAAGGGGACGCTCAGTCACTGGTCATATTTATTCATCGACCCTGCGGGACTTTTTAAAGGAATTCTTCCCTCTTCCCTAAGCGATTATGAGATAACCTTACAGCCTGACGACGGTTTCACGCCGATTTTACCAAGGGACACATATCCGGAAATCTACAATCTCCTGACCAATGTAATCCGGGAACTTGAAGAAAAAAAGCCCGGTTATCAGCTGATAGTTCGCGGACTCATTCTTTCTCTTTATATGTACATTAAGCGTATTTACAATGAAACGAAGAAAGGCCATTCGGCTCAGGTTAAGGAAACTCCCGAGAACTATCTTGTACTCAAACCGGTACTGGATTACATTGACGAAAATTATATGAATAACTTTTCTACCGATGATTTGGCTTTAGTTTGTCATTTAAGCCCCACGCATTTCAGGCGGATATTCCACAACGTAATGGGTACAAATCCCTTGGATTACCTAAACAGTATCCGAATTACAAAATCCTGCAATTTACTGCGAAGCACGGAAGATTCAATTCTCTCGATATCCGAGGCCGTCGGCTTCCGTTCGATTTCAAGCTTCAACCGTTCGTTTATGCAGTTAATCCAGATGACACCCCGCGATTACCGTATCCAGATGCAAAAAACGGAAAAGCATGCGGAAAAACAAATTATCATGGAATTTACCGGTTGGATGGAACCGGATATAAAGTAAAAACAGAGTTTCGTTTGCCAGATATTTCCTCATTGCCGAAATAGCACATCCTTGCGAAGCAAATTTCCGTATAGAAACGAAGTTTCCTATACAGCAAAACCCCCGTTCCGATTAACCGGAATGGGGGTTTGTATTTCTTTTGGGTATGGAAAATGAGGTAATTACTTCTTCTCTTCTTTTTTGTTGCTGCGATCCAAAAACTTATGTGTAATGATACCAAGGATCAAAGCACATGCAACCTCTGTGATTGTTACGGCACCGAAGTTTACTGTAAGTCCGCCGATACCTGCGATTAAGATAACGGATACGGTGAAGAGGTTAACGTTGTCATTTAAGTCAACGTCCTGAACCATCTTAAGACCGGATACTGCGATGAAGCCGTAAAGAGCTATGCAGACACCGCCCATTACAGAGCTCGGAATCGTTGCAAGTAAAGTTACGAAGGGAGCAAAGAAGGAAGCAACGATTGCAAGGATTGCAGTTGCGAGAATTGTTACAACAGATGCGTTTCCGGAAATTGCAACACAACCTACAGACTCACCGTATGTGGTGTTGGGGCATCCGCCGAAGAATGCGCCTGCCATTGAACCTACGCCGTCACCGAGTAAGGTTCTGTGAAGACCCGGCTCAACCAAAAGATCTTTTTCAATGATTGAAGATAAGTTCTTGTGGTCTGCGATATGCTCTGCAAATACTACGAAGGCAACGGGAACATATGCAACAGCAACTGTTCCGATGTAAGCACCCGTGATATCCGAGAATCCGCCGAGAGCAGTTACGAAAGTGAAATCGGGATACCACTGCATATCGTTGAATTTTGAGAAATCAATTACCTGATAAGCGTCTCCGCCGACAAGGGTAATAATGGTAGCTACGATATAACCTGCCGCAATACCGATGATGAAAGGAATCATCTTCATCATCTTCTTTCCGAATACGGAGCAGATCATGGTTACGAACAAGGTTACAAGACCGCAGATTAAACCGATGTAAACATTGGGGCCTGTCTGTAAATCGGAAATAGCGTTTCCGGCAAGTGAAAGACCGATAATAGCAACCGTGGGTCCGATTACTACAGGGGGCATCAGCTTATTAACCCAGGCTACACCGCAGAACTTTACGACAATTGCGATTACTACATATACAAGACCTGCAAAGAATGCACCGATGATTAAGCCAAGATATCCAACGGCTGTCGTTGCGGCACCTGCAAAAGCTGCTGACATCGAACCGATGAAAGCGAAGGAAGAACCAAGGAAAACAGGGCTCTTAAACTTAGTAAATAAAAGGTAAACAATAGTACCGACGCCGGCACCAAACAAAGCTGCCGAACTTGACATGCCGTTTCCTACAATTGCGGGAACGGCGATTGTTGCTGCCAGAATAGCAAGCAACTGCTGTAAAGCGAATACAAGCACCTGTCCGAACTTCGGCTTGTCGCTTACGTTGTAGATCATCTTCATAATCTATCCCTCCGTGATATGAAATTGTGTGTAACTGAATGAATTCTCAATTCGAATAATTATTGCATATGCCTACACTTTTTGTAAATATAGCAAAAGTGCCTATCTTTTAAGAAGATTTTTATATAAATTTAATCGATTTTTTATCATCCTGCCTAAACCGTAGTGAGTAAACACCTCGGACGCATTATTTCCGTGGCGCCTGTACTTTAGCAGGATGTCGTCTATAAAGACAGCCTTTCCGTATCTTTCGCAGATCAACCCAATCCACTGATCGTGCATTTCTATATCGTTGGGAATCGGAAGAATTTTATCTTTATACGTGGCATCAAAAGCCATGCAGCAGCCCATGTAGCTGTTCTTCACAAAGTTTTTAAACCGCCCCGGACCGGACTTTCTGTAGGCAAAGTAAGAATCCAGAAGTTTTCCGCCGTCCTCGTCAATCAGCTCGCAGTTATGCACAACAACCGCACACTTATCCGCTTTAAAAGCCTCCAATACCTTTGCAACCTTTGAAGGCTCCCAAATGTCGTCCTGATCCGAAAGAAATATATATCGTCCGGTACAATTCTTTATGGCATTTTCAAAATTTTTCTTGACACCCTTCTTAGGACCGTCTGTCAGCTTTATACGCGGATCCCCAAATTCCGACACCTTTTCACGCGTCAAGTCCGTGGACCCGTCGTCGGAAACAATGATTTCGTCACCGTCTCCCAAGCATTTAAGAATGCTTTCAAGCTGCTCATGTATATACTTTTCGCCGTTATATGTGGCCATCGCCACCGAAATCTTTTCTATCATTATCTGAAAAACGTTCCGAGAATGCCGCGTCCTATCGAGGAACCTATATTTCCTCCGAGGGTCTTTCCAAACGATCCGCCTATTGACTTGCCCACCGTTTTTCCGATCTCTCTTCCGATTGTGCCGCCGGTTGTTTTTGCAACATTCTTAACCGCGGTATTAACTGCTTTCTTTCTGGATTTGGTTTCTTTTTCTTTCTGCTTGGTAAGGGTAAGCTTTTCTTCCTCGGCCTGCTCCTTGGCTTCCTCGCTTGCCTTCTTCCTCTCAAGGTTTTCGTATGCAGAATCATTGTCAACTGCGGTCGCATACTTTGCATAAAGAAGGGAATTGTTGATAACTGACATGCGTGTCGAATCGTCAAGACTTCCCAAAAAGCTTTCCGGCGGGCAGATTTTCGTTCTTTCTACAGTAGTGGGAATTCCGCTTTCATCAAGCACCGAAACCAGGGCTTCGCCGGTTCCCAACTCCTGAAGCACTTCGTAAGTATCAAATGCGGGATTCTCCCTGAAAGCCATCGCTGCTGCCTTCGCACCCTTCTGCTCCATAGGAGTGTAAGCGTGAAGTGCGTGCTGAATCTTGTTTCCGAGCTGTGCGAGCACACCGTCCGGAATGTCCTTCGGATTCTGAGTAATGAAATAAATACCCACTCCCTTCGAGCGAATGAGCTTTACTACCTGCTCGAGCTTCTCAAGCAGCACCTTCGATGCCGACTCAAACATCATGTGTGCCTCATCGAAAAAGAACACCATTTTCGGCTTTTCGCAGTCGCCGACCTCGGGAAGTACCTCAAAAAGCTCCGAAAGCAGCCAAAGTAAAAATGCCGAATACATCTTGGGATGAAGAATCAGCTTTCTGCAGTCAAGAAGCTGTATCATTCCCTTTCCCTCGGAATTGACCGTAAGCCAGTCGCTTACGGAAAGGGCCGGTTCGCCGAAGAAAAGGTCTGCACCCTCCGATTCCATTGCAACAATTCCTCTTAAAATCGCATTGAGGCTCACTGCGGCGATATTGCCGTACTTGGCACTGTATTCCTTTGCATTCTCGCCGACATACTGCACCATTGACTTTAAATCCTTGGTATCAATGAGCAGCAAACCTTCATCATCGGCAATCTTAAACACAATATTCAAAATATCGGACTGGGTATCGTTAAGTCCCATTATTCCGCTCAAAAGAAGAGGTCCCATCTCGGAAATTGTGGTACGAAGCGGCATTCCGTTTTCACCGTAGACATCCCAGATGTTTACCGGATACCCTTTATATTCAAAACCGAGAGCCGGAAGTCCCATTTCCGTTGCCCTGGCATTTTCCTCTCCCTTTCTCACAAGCGAAGCAAGGTCGCCCTTTATATCGGCCAAGAATACCGGCACTCCGAGGCTTGAAAAGCTCTCCGCAAGCACCTTTAAGGAAACCGTCTTTCCGGTTCCCGTAGCGCCTGCTATCATTCCGTGTCTGTTTGCCATCTTGGGATAAAGAAAAATTTCTTTTTCCCCCGCCTTACCTACTAAAATCTTTGAATCCTTAATCATTCTTACTGTCCCCCTGTATTTCTTTATATGCTCTGATGATCTCTCCCACGCTCCAAGCCTGAGTGTAGCACCCATGGCTGATATGAGGAAAGTCTCCGTCAAATACTTCGGCAATTCCGCCGACACAACCGTCATTTAAATGGCTTTCAAACGGCTTGATTAGTTCCAAAGCAAAAGCCTTCGACCTTTTTGAATAACTGTATACCTTCAGATAAGCAGTAATAAAGCCACCCATTAAGAATGCCCACGCCGTACCCTGATGATATGCCATGTCCCTGTCAAAAAGCTTACCTTCATATTTCCCGTGGTAGTTAGGATTGTCCCTTGAAAGGCTCCTTAAACCGAAATCCGTGTAAAGTTTTTCAAGCACACAGTCAACAATTGCTCTTTCTTTTTCCACGTCAAGCATTGTAAACGGAAGCGAAACAACGTAAATCTGATTGGGCCTTACGTCCGCATTGTCGGAAACCGTTACTCCGTCTCTTTCCGTTTCGTCAACCACGTCGTACAGACACCCAAGTTCTTCATTAAAAAATCTCTTATTGAAGGATTCCTTGACCTTTTCCGCCAAATCGGCGCAATGCTTGGAAAAATCATCTTCATACTTTTCGGACAAAAATTCACAAATCTTTAGGGCATTGTACCAAAGAGCATTTATTTCAACAGGCTTTCCGTGTCTCGGCGTTACCACATATCCGTTCGTGCGGACATCCATCCAGGTTACCTGATCAAGGTCGCTTCCCGCGTGAATCAGGTAGTCCTTGTCCATATAAATTGAAAAGTCCGTTCCCTTTTCGTAACTTTCGACAATGTGCTTTAGGCACGGATAGATTTTTGTTTTTACAAATTCAAGAGCCTCGGGACTCTTGTCAAAGTTCAAATAATCGTATACGCAGTTAAAGTACCAAAGTGATGCATCGACCGTATTATATAAAGGCTCTACACCCTCATCCGGAAACATATTCGGAATAAGACCGTTATGCTCATACTCTGCAAAGGTGGCAAGAATACTCTTTGCGTCATCAAGTCTTCCCGTTTCAAGCGTCAGGCCCCTGAAGGCGATCATCGTGTCCCTGCCCCAGTCCGTAAACCACGGAAGTCCCGCAAGTATGGTCTTTCCGCCGGTAGACTCGCGCTTTACGATAAAGTTGTCGGCATTCACGACAAGTCTTTTAAGGAAATCATCCTCACACCCGGCCTTCTCTATAAGCCCTTCGGCATACGTGCGGGCATTTTCTATGGTAGTAAAAGCGTCCGTTTCAAAAGACTTTTCAATCGTACAAACAAAAGAAAGTTTCAAAGATTCCTTCGGCTTTACGGATACCAAGATGTGATAAGGCATAAAGCCCGCATCGGATGAAGACATCCCCGTATCTATCTCGGTCTGAAGCTCGATATCTTCATCATAAAGAAGCTTTTCCGAGCTCGGGACGATCATCCCGTTGTCCGTATAGAAAAGAATCTGTTCCTTGCTTCCCTCAGGCTGCACAACAATCAAATCATTGTAAGCCTTGGTCATGAAGCTGAAATCCTCTTTTTTACTTCCCTCGTTGTGGTCTCTATAATTAAAGACCGGTGTAAAGGAAAAGAATGCATCCTCTCCCTCGTTTCGGATTTCGTAGCCTATTGCGACAGTGTTTTTTTCTCTCTCAAAGGCTATCGTCTTCTTAATAAAAATACCCTTATGGAAATACGTAAAGGTAGGTACCGCGTCAAAGGAAAAACCTGTCTGATACCGGTACCCCTCTTCGTATACCTTTCCTTTTCTTTGTACCGAGGAAAAAGAAACACTCTCCCCATCAATTGTGACCTTTTCAGCGATACGATTTAAAATGACCCTTCTTTCGGTCGGTGCATGAAGGGATGCCACCAATAAACCATGATGCTTACGAGTATTTGCTCCTATGATTGAGCTGCCGGCATAGCCGCCGAGCCCGTTGGTAATCACCCATTCCCGACGGATTGCTTCCTCGAAGGAACGCATGGATTCTCTTCCAAATTCAGTATTTACAAGTTTACTCATTATAAAATCGGTGCCAGTGCATAAACCACAGGCGAATTCCAATATATTGTAATTTCATTGAGCGAGTAGCAGGGAACCTCGTCAAGGTAGCACTTCATGGGAGGAGTGTCCTTAGGCACTTCCTGAGCAAGCTCATCCTGAAGACCCTTGTTGGGACCGCCCGATACAAGCCCGGGCCAGGGCAAATCAATTCCGTCAACCGCCGTCGGGCGGAGATGAGGATTCTTAAACGCGTTCTCTCCGTTTCCCGTTACGTAACTTACATTTAACGGATTGCAGCCAAGAAGATAACCAAGGCCCTTTTCCAAAGTTTCGACATAAGTCTTTTCGCCCGTAAGTGCTGCTGTCTTTGCAAGAATCATCATATATTTGCCAAGTTCAAAGTTACTGCCCCAGATGAAGTCCGCATCCTCCATACAGATGCCGTAGCCGTTCTTTTTTGAAGAATTGACAAGTCTGTCAGCTTCTTTAATGAAGTATTCCGAAAGTTCTATAGACAAATCATCGTCCAATCCCAAAGATAAAATCGAAAGCGTACCAAGCCCCGCAACCTCTTCCCAGCCCAGTGACGTATAAGCTCTCTGCTTTGTGAGCTCCACATGCGCCTGTCTGTCCGGCACGTCATTACTTGCCTCGATGAAAAGGTCGTACCTCTTCTTTGTAAAAAGAAGTTCCCTTTTGTAAATTTCATCTCCCGTAGCCGCATACAAACTTGCATAAGCCCAGAATCTGTTCGAAATGTCCTCGGCTTCCCCGTATTCACCGGTATTTGACTCCGGAGGATTTTTAAAAAGAATCTCCTCGGGGTTTTCGGAAAGCCATTCATAGGCCTTGGTGGCCGTATTTAAAAGTTTCGAGGCATATTCTTTGTCGTAATCTTTGTAAACCGTATATGCCAAAGCGCAAACCGCCGCCAAGTCTGCCGTTGCAAGTGACGAAACAGGAAAAAGAAACAAATCATTCCTGTCCTCTTCGGGCATTATGAAATCGGCATGCCTGAGGGTTGTTACTTTATGATAAGCTCCGCCGTCTTCTCTCTGCATCTTCATGAGGAAATCAAGCTCTACCTTAATTTCTGCTAAGATATCGGGAAGTTTTCCGTCATTCGGGATATTGAATTTAATTTCTTTAAGTACGGGATAATCCTTGAATGCATAAAGAAGATGTGCTGCCGCAACGGACCCCGCCGTAGTGTACCTGCCGTAATCTCCGGCATCATGCCAGCCCCCGGTTACATCGACGAGGGTTTCTTCCGAACCGTAAACTTTTGCCATGCCGGTATGACACTTACCGTGTTTGTATACACCGGCAAATTTTTCATCCAAACCGCAGCCGCATCTTAAGAAATAAAAAGTCTTTAAAAGATCCTGCATTAAGCCGTTATAAGGCTCTTCCTTAATACAAAAGATTACGGACTTTACTCCGTCTGCTTCTATATAATAGGTTCCCTCACCGCAGACGTTCGAAAAGTCGGCAATGTAGGTATCCTCACCCGACATGTCATCCTTTCCGAAATGCTTTAACTCATCTTTGAATACTTCTTTTCCGTCATTTGTAAAAACGGTAAAGCTCTTCGTCTCAAAGTTTAAAACGGCTTCTTTGTGCGCTTTTACCCTGTAACCCACTTCGTTTAAAACAATAGTTTTCATGCCAACCCTTTCCCCGTAAAGGATGTTCTATTTAAGTTCACAAAAATAGAATAGCCTACCGCCAAAGGCTTTGCAAGAGAAAAACCCCGTTTCGAAAATTCTTCCGAAACGGGGTTACCGCGGTTCGCCGTTTCCAATCAGCGTTCGCCTCCGGCTCCGCTTCTTGGACGACACTCTCATCAGTATCAGTTGTTTCTCCGCTGTTCATTTGTACAAAGCAAAAGAGCATCCGTATAAACCGAATATAGACAATTTCCGCAAAGATAATCTTTATTGCATTTTGCACACATCTTAAGACGTACTCCCATTTTAGTATCCGTAGTACCGCAATCCTCACATGTCCAGAGAGGACAATCATTCAGTGCGCTTACAACAGGCATTCCATCGTGATAACAGGTACCGCCGGATACACTGTCAAGTTCATCGTCCGTAAGCTCACCGGGCTTACCCTGAACTGATTTTACAAAACATTCAAGTTCTGCTTCATCTGCATCACATTCATGCGCTTTTAAAAACTCCGCCGACTTATGCTCGTTTATAGCCTTCATAAAGTCCGTTTTGAATTTTTCGTCACGTTTACACTCTTCGTACAATTCTTCCAAGGTCTTCATACTTTTCTTCCTCCTGATATGAGTCGGTTTTAATGCTGTTTACAGAATACACGATGAATCGTAACCTAAACGTAACCGATTTTAAGACTATTTTTCC
Source organism: bacterium (assembly GCA_963649755.1). Taxonomy (GTDB): domain Bacteria; phylum Bacillota; class Clostridia; order Lachnospirales; family Lachnospiraceae; genus UBA1258. The sequence continues at coordinate 22,915 of CAVJJQ010000014.1, forward strand.
TCGCAAACCTGAAAGATGAAAAATTTAAGGTAGTAACTTTCGTCCGCTGCCCAGAGGATGGGATGGTCGGGGCCCTGTGTGCGGAATTCAACCTGACGGAGACGTTTGTGAGTCGCTCGGGCGGCCTGCATAATTGTTTCCTTGAAAAGTTCTTCGGTCATGAAATGTGAGCAGGAGCAGGTTGCAAGAAAACCTCCGTCACGTACAAGTTTAAGTCCCTTCATATTGATTTCCCTATATCCTTTGATTGCGTTTTTCGTCGCCTCTTTGGATTTGGTAAAGGCCGGGGGATCGAGAATTACCACATCGTAACTTTCACCCTCTTCGTAAAGCTTGGGAAGTTCGTCAAGAACATTGGCAGCTCTGAATCTGACGGTAGTGTCAAGATTGTTTCTTTTTGCATTTTCGGTTGCCTGCGAGATTGCATATTCGGAAATGTCTAAGCCTGTTACGTCGCTCGCACCGGCTATTCCTGCATTTAATGCGAAGGTGCCCATATGAGTGAAGCAGTCCAAGACCTTCTTGTCCTTGCAAATACGCTGAATCGCCAGGCGATTGTATTTCTGATCCAAAAAGAAACCTGTTTTTTGTCCGTTAACCACATCAACCATGTAACGGATTCCGTTCTCCGTGATTTCAACATTTGTATCAAACTCTTTTCCTATGAAACCCTTGTAAGGCAGAAGGCCTTCTTTCTTTCTGACAGTTGCGTCAGAACGCTCATAAATGCCCCTGATTGTTATCCCGTCTTCCGATAGAATCCTGACCAGCGAATCAAGGATAATCGGCTTAATAAGCTCTGCTCCGAGGGCTAAAGATTCAATGACAAGCGTGTCAGAATATTTGTCGACTGTAATTCCGGGAAGCCAGTCTGCTTCACCGAAAATAAGGCGACAACAGTTGAGATCTTTTTCCGGCATTACGTTCTTTCTGTATTCCCACGCATTCTTAACTCTCATATAAAGAAAGTCATCGTCTATAACAGTATTGGGCTTTCTGGTAAGCATCCGGATGCGGATTTTCGAGTTTTGATTAATGAACCCGGCACCCATCGGATAGCCGTCAAAATCGAAAACCCTGACAATTTCCCCATTTTTGAAACTCCCGGATACAGACGCAATTTCATTGTCAAAAATCCAGGCACCGCCCGCCTTTATGGTACGCCCTTCCCCTTTTTTCAATGTGACATTTACATTTTTTACCAAATCAGACATGTTGAATTCCTCGGTTTAAAATTTCCTATATAGTAAAAAAGAGTGCCAATGATATCCTTGACACTCTCTTACTATTCTAATCGGGGTGACGCGATTCGAACGCGCGGCCTCTACGTCCCGAACGTAGCGCCCTACCAAACTGGGCCACACCCCGTTTAAAACACATATGGTATTCTACTCTATCTTTTAAAAAAATTCAACTATTCCTTTTAATAATAACTTCCCGTCAGTAGAAGCCTCGACTGTCAGGATGCCGCCGGGTTCCTTAAAGGACATATTTATGTCGCGACCCTCTTTATCCGCAAAGTAGGCTCCGACTGCGGTTGTTCCACTGGCGCAGGAACTCTCCCAGACTTTTGACTCAGGATTTTTCACATATACAAGCGGTCTTATGGATTTACGGTCCTGACTTAAAAGCATCATTCCGAGACCCTGAGCGTGTAAAGTATCGCACCACATCTTGATGCAGGCTTCCGGCATATACAAAGGAAGCTCGTCCTCGATAATCACGTGACTGATTCCTTCGAAGGTAACCACCGGGTACCAGTAATTATGGGTTTCAAAGACAAATTTTTCTTTCTTAATGGAAAAAGGCTTTGGCATAGTAACCTTGCCGATGTAGCTTGAACCTTCTTTTTCCACATCGACCTCTACGGTGTTCTTAGTCCCTTCTACCTTTACTGATACCTTCTTTTTGGATATTTCGTTCTTTTTACAATAAAAGGCCGCTACCGCCATGGTGGCATTTCCGCAAAATTCGCCGCCGGCCATCCTGAAATGTATATCTGCTCCTTCAATATCCTTAAGCAGAAAGGCAACCTGCTCACAGGCTGGTTCGGCTTCCATTATCTTTGCACCAACCTCCGCCTGTCTGTTAACCGGCACGAAGCTCTCGACTATCGCCGTGATATTCTGAGTCGGACTTGCCAAAATATACTTAACATCCATTACTGCTTGTAGCTCCTCAAGAATTGTCTGGTACGTTCCATGGTAGGATTGTCAAATACTTCTTCGGGCGTTCCCTGCTCTACTATCACTCCGCCGTCCATAAAGATTACACGGTTTGAAACGGCTTTGGCAAAGGACATTTCGTGAGTAACTATTACCATGGTCATCTTTTCATCGGCAAGCTGCCTGATTATTTTGAGAACCTCGATGGTAAGCTCCGGATCAAGCGCCGAAGTGGGCTCATCGAAAAATAAAATGTCCGGGTTTAATGCAAGTGCTCTCGCAATGGCAACTCTTTGCTGCTGACCGCCCGAAAGCTGGCAAGGGTATGCGTTTGCCTTGTCTGAAAGGCCCATTTTATCAAGAAGTTTTAAGGCTTCTTCTTTGACCTCCGAAGCATCTCTTTTCTGAACATGAATCGGGGCGTCCATGATGTTTTTTAAAATTGAGTAATGCGGGAAAAGATTAAACTGCTGAAATACCAGACCGAAATAACTCTTTACGTGAGTAATTTCTTTTTTGGGAAGATATACGGCTTTTCCGTCACCTTCGGAAGAGGCAACAACGGTATCCAGATATTTGATGGAACCGCTGTCAATCTTTTCAAGAAGGGTAGCACAGCGAAGAAGTGTTGTTTTTCCCGATCCGGAAGGCCCGATAATGCTCACAACCTCACCTTTATCTACGGTTAAGCTGATATCATGAAGGACCTCGCAATCTTCGAAACCCTTTTTGATGTTTTTCATTTCTAAGATCATAAGGCCTCCTATCTGTAGTACTGCATGGACTTTTCAATTCTGTCCATTACAAAGGCAACTACATAATTTGCTACGTAATAGAATACTCCGGCGATTAAGAACGGCATAAAAGAGGTCTGCGACGCGGATATCTGCTTGGCAATTGAAAATACCTCTTGATATGCCAGGGTAAATGCCAGGGAAGTATCCTTGACAAGGGTTATTACTTCGTTTGTGATACTCGGAAGTATGCGCTTTACTACCTGAGGAAGTATGATTTTCATAAAGGTCTGAAACTTCGTATATCCCAAAACCTCTGCTGCCTCGTACTGCCCCTTAGGCATTGACTCGATGCCGCCTCTGTAAATCTCGGCAAAGTAGCAACCGTAGTTTACGATAAAGCCGATTAATATTGCCGGAAATCTGTAGCCTTTAATGGACCAGCCGAAGAGATAATACGGACCGAAGTACCATACAAGCAGCTGCAGCATAAGCGGCGTTCCGCGAATTATCGAAATAATAACCTTTATAATTCCGGAAACAATCTTATTATTCGACTTTCGTATAAGACAGATGATAAGTCCGAGCGGAAGGCTTCCTATAAGAGTTAAAAAGAAAATGGCACAGGTCCTTAACATTCCCACTGCCATGGTCTCAAGCATCGTTAAAAATGTCATCGTAATCTCCCAATTCAAAAGGCACAAAAGACGTTGGGATTAACCCAACGTCATTAGTGTACCATAAAAATATTTATGCAAATAGCTTTATTATTTACCCAAGCAAAGATAATCGTAAATCTCAGGATACTTCTGACCGATTTCATCGAAGGTTCCGTTTTCAACAAGTGCATTGAGTGCGTCGTTTACCTGACTGCAGAGCTCGGTATCGTCTTTTCTGAAGCCTATTGCGTAGGTCTCGGTTCCGAGTGATTCGTCAAGGAACTTATAGCCCGAAACATTGCTCATTAGATAATTTCCGCTTGTTACGTCAATGGCGATTGCATCGATTGCTCCTGCCTGAAGATCGTTAAAAGCAATTGTGTAGGTCTCGTAAACCTGAGGTGCTCCGGTTGCGAAGGTAGCCGCAAGATCTGCACGGTCACCGCATAGCATATCATAAGCGCTTGTTGCGGTCTGAACACCGACATTCTTTCCGGCAAGATCGCTTAAGGTTTCAATACCCGAATCTTCGGCAACCATAATCATCTGAGTGTTGTTTGAATATGCTTCGCTGAACAGATAATCATCCTCACGACCTTCAACCGTGAAACCTGACCAGATTACATCGCAGCTTCCGGATGCGAGCTCGGCATCCTTGGCATCCCAGTTAATCGGAACGGCCTCGTATTCCCATCCAAGGTAGTCACACATAGCCTTTGCAAGCTCAACGTCGAATCCGGTATACTCACCGTCATCTCCGATATATGAATACGGAGGATAGTCAAGGTCAAAGCCGTGCTTAAATACTTTTTTATCACTTGTTTCACTGCTTCCGCAGGCTGCCAATGAAAGGCACATTGCAGCTGCCAGAACTAAACTCAAAAATTTTTTCATAAATCCCTCCTGAAAAACAAACGGTTCTTTATTGATTTAGTGCTTTAGCATAGTAGCATATTAAATTGCCTTTGTAAAGGGTTATCGGTGAAAAGCGGTTGAAAAAAGGCTTACTGCGTGAGAAAATGATGATACCGGGGTCAAAAACTCCATGATACTTTTGAGACTAAAGATTGCGAGAGCACGAAGTGCGTAGCAATCCGTATCATCAATAATACATACCCTTACACGAGGCCAATTATGAGTCAGATCGCAATCATCACCGCCCGCGGCGGCAGCAAGCGTATACCGAGGAAGAACATCAAGGACTTTTGCGGAAAGCCGATTTTGGCATATTCCATTGAGGCGGCACTTAAGTCGGGTTTATTTGACACCGTCATGGTATCCACAGACGATAAAGAAATTGCCGAGATTTCAAAGAAATACGGTGCGGAAGTTCCTTTCTTTAGAAGCGAAGCTACATCCAACGACTATGCCACTACAAATGACGTGCTTTTGGAAGTGCTCGACGAATATGAGAAGCGCGGACAGCACTTTGATCTTGCCGCTTGCATCTATCCGACGGCTCCCTTTGTAACTGCCGAAAAGCTTAAGAAGGCTTTTGAAGAGCTTAAGGCCTCCGATGCCGATACACTCATTCCGGTTGTTTCTTTTTCCTATCCCCCGCAAAGGGCAATGGTTGTAAGAGACAATCGGCTCGTGTTCTTTGAACCCAAATACATAGACAGCCGCTCGCAGGACTTGGAGCCTCACTACCACGATGTCGGTCAGTTCTACGCATTCAGGACTGCTGCCTTCAGGGAAAACAAAAAACTCATGCTCGGAAATATCCTTCCTTTCATAGTTTCGGAGCTTGAAGTCCAGGATATCGACAATGAAACCGACTGGAAGATTGCCGAGATGAAATATAAGCTTATGCTTAACGGCGGAGATATTTAATTAATGAATTTACTGATTACCTCAATAGGAAAAAGAGTTGAACTCATTACACATCTTAAGGAGAGCTTTCGTGTCATCGGCTGCGATGCTTCGAATGTAAATGCCGCACGTCATTTCACGGATTCATTTTACAGAATTCCAAGATGTTCCGAGCCTGACTACATTGACGCACTTCTTAAAATTTGTGAAAAAGAAAAAATCAATGCGATTATTCCTTTATACGAAGCCGAGTTTCCGATTTTGAACGAAGCCCGCGCAAAATTTGAGGCTCTGTCCGTACATTTGATACTTTCAGACGCCAACGTAATTTCCGTCTGCAAAGACAAATACAAAACAGCCGAATTTTTTGAAAAACATAAAATTCCCGCTCCCATTACGTACCGACCGGAAGATGTGAAGAAATTTCTTTCTTCTGACGACCTAGGTATATATCCTCTCATCATTAAGCCCTTGGACGGAATGGGAAGTGCGAATGTATTTAAGGTAAACAATCAAAAAGAACTTTCGTTTTTTTCAGATTATGTTGAAAAGCCGATTGTTCAGTGTATGGCAACAGGCACTGAGTATACCATTGATGTATTGTGCGATGAAGTGGGAACTCCCGTCTACGTCGTTCCGAGAGTTCGACTTGAAGTTCGCTCCGGGGAGGTCGTAAAAAGCAAAACCGTAAAAGAACCTATCATTATAGGGGAAACTCTTCGCCTGCTTAAGGCGCTTAATTCCGAAGGCAGAGTAATCGGTCCCATGACCGTTCAATGTTTTTTGTCGGACAAAGGCGAAATTTCCTTTATAGAGATAAATTCACGCTTCGGCGGCGGCGTACCTCTTTCTTTTGCCGCGGGAGCCGACTATGCAGGTGCCTTATCGGATATGATAAACGGCCGCAAATATGCAGGAAGAAAAACTATCGACTACCAAAACGACTTTAAAGAACTGACCATGCTTCGCTACGACAGCTCGGTGTTTGAATCATGATGAATTTAAAGGCAATAATTTTTGATTTGGATGATACCCTCTATGATGAAGAAGAGTACGTTCATGAAGCTTTCGCGCACACCGCGGATTGCATAAGCGGCCAATTTAAATATTGTAACAAAGATGCTTTGTATAAACGGATGCTTGAACTTCTCGCCGCTGACGGCAGGGGAAAAATTTTCGATGAAATCATAAAAGAATTTAAGCTTCCTTTAAGTGTTCCGGAGGCTGTTTCGATGTACAGAAACACTCTTCCGAAACTTTCTTTATACGAAGATGCCGCAGTTTTTTTAGATATCCTTTCAAAAACAGAGATTAAAACCGGGCTGATAACAGACGGTTGCTCTTTAGTTCAGCACAATAAGATTAAAGCTCTTTCTTTGGACACTAAACTTAACTTTATACTGGCAACCGATGATTTCAAGCTTTCAAAACCGGATCCCGGGGTTTATTTAAAATGCTTGGAAGGCTTAGATGTTGTTAATCCGGAGGATGCTGTATACATAGGTGATAATCCCGGAAAGGATTTTATCGGAGCCAAGAAAATCGGAATGAAGACCATTCGAATAATCAGGCCTAAGGGAATGCACATGAAGGACAGTGCCGCGCCGGAATATGAAGCGGATCAAACAATAAATCTTTTGACAGATATAAATCTCGGAGACATATATGGATAAGACAATTAAAATCGGAAATCATATCATTGACAATGATAGCAAGACCTTCGTAATTGCGGAGATGTCCGCAAACCACAACATGGATTTTGACAGGGCAGTTGAAATTATGAAGGCTGCAAAGGATGCCGGTGCAGATGCCGTAAAAATTCAGACGTACACCGCCGACACCATCACCTTAGACTGCGATGACCCTTGCTTTCAGATTACACAGGGAACGCTTTGGGACGGAACCACCCTTCATAAGCTTTATGAAAAAGCCTATACTCCCTGGGATTGGCAGCCGAAGCTTCAAAAAATTGCAGCCGATTTGGGACTTGAATTTTTCTCTTCGCCCTTTGACCTTTCGGCCGTGGATTTCCTGGAAGAAATGAATGTTCCGGCATACAAGATTGCATCTTTCGAAATCAACGATATTCCGATGATCAGAAAAATTGCCCGTCTTCATAAGCCCATGATTTTTGCAACGGGAATTGCTCATCTTGCGGATATTGAACTTGCCGTTCAGACCTGTAAGGAAGAGGGAAACGAGCAGGTAATACTTCTTAAATGTACTTCCGCCTATCCCGCTCCTTACGAAGATGTAAATTTACGCACCATTCCTTCACTTGCAAGCACCTTTGACTGCATCGCCGGTCTTTCGGACCATACGATGGGAAGTGCGGTTGCAGGAGCCGCCGTTGCTCTCGGCGCAAAGGTAATTGAAAAGCATTTGACCCTTCGTCGTGCAGACGGAGGCGCCGATTCCGCATTTTCTATGGAGCCGGAAGAATTCAAGGAAATGGTTCAAAACATCCGCAAAATCGAACTTGCATTGGGCACGGTTACATACGAGCTTACACCCAAGGCAGCACGTGAACGCGAACATTCCCGCTCGCTTTTTGTTGCCAAGGATATGAAGAAGGGGGATATTTTCACCCCCGAAAATCTTCGCTCCGTAAGACCGGCTAACGGCCTCCATACCAAATACTACGAAGATATTCTCGGAAAAAGAATATCCAAAGACGCCAAGCTCGGAACTCCCATGAGCTGGGATTTAGTTGATTTTAATTAGAGGTTCTTTATGTATTTTTTCAGAGCCGACGGAAATGAGAAAATCGGAGCAGGCCATATAATGCGATGTTTAACCGTCGCAAACGCACTTGCGGAAATTGTACCGAAAACGGAAATTATGTTTCTTTGCAGTGACGCATCTTCCGCAAGCCTGCCTTCATCGAAAGGATTTTCCGTAACCGTACTTAATACGGATTTTAAAAATATGGACAGTGAGATATCCGTTCTTAAGGATTTACCCCTGATAGCGGATTCTTCGGACAATATTTTCATCGTCGACAGTTACTTTGTAACTGATGCCTACCTTACCTCCCTTTCAAAATTCGGGAAAGTAATCCTCTTTGACGACTTGGGAGAAAGAAAGTATCCGGTTCAGGGAATTATTAATTACAATATTTCCGCGTCAATAGATGATTATAAAAAACTTTATTTGAATTCGGATACAAAGCTTTTCATAGGCTCTGATTTTATTCCGGTCCGGAAGGAATTTACGGATCATACCTTTAAACTTAACAAAAAGGTTTCAAACATTCTGATTACCGCGGGCGGAGGAGACACTGACAATATCACGGGCCGGATTTTGGATACCATATACAGTCCTGACCTTTGCTTTAACCTGATCGTCGGTCAATTCAATCCGCACTTACAGGCCCTCAAAGAAAAAGAAACTCTCGGAAACGTGCATATTTACAGCTCCGTTTCCAATATGGCCGAGCTTATTTGTGAAAATGACCTTGTCATTACCGCAGGCGGAAGCACTGTTTACGAACTTGCAAGCCTTAAAGCTCCCTTTATCTGCTTTTCATATGCCAAGAATCAGGAACCGCTGACTCAGTATATCGGGTCAAATGACATTTCTTTTTACGCCGGGGCATACGATAAAAATTCAAAAGGTATGCTTTCAAACTTAAAGACGATGTTTGATACTCTTTTAAATGATTTTTCGCTTCGCGAAAGCATCTCAAATCGACTTTCAAAGCTGACAGACGGCCGTGGAGCCGACAGACTTGCCAAAGCCATTATAAATTTTTAATCAGGAGGAACCATGAGTCTTCTAACCGTTATCGTTCCCTGTTACAACGAGGAAGAAGCCATCCCGTTTTTTTATGAGGAACTTATAAAAAATGATGAATACCTTAAAAACCGCAATACCGATCTCGAAATTTTGTTTATCGATGACGGCTCTAAGGACAAGACGGTTTTAAAGGTAAAAGAGCTTAAAGAAAAAGACGACCGTGTTCACCTTATTTCTTTTTCCAGGAACTTCGGTAAAGAAGCGGCTCTCTACGCAGGACTTGAAAATGCAAAAGGCGACTATGCCGTATTTATGGACGCGGATTTACAGGATCCGCCGGCCCTGCTTCCCACACTTTTTGCGGCAATAGACGAAGGCTACGATTCCGCTGCTACAAGGCGCGTTGACAGAAAGGGTGAGCCCCCGATCAGAAGCTTTTTCGCGAGATTATTCTACAAGCTGATGGGACATCTTTCAAAAACGGAAATAGTTGATGGGGCAAGGGACTATCGCTTGATGACAAGACCCGTTATTGACGCAATGCTTTCCATGGGCGAATACAACAGATTCACCAAGGGAATGTACGGTTGGGTCGGTTTCAAGACAAAGTGGATTGAATTTGAAAACACTGAGCGTGTTGCCGGAGAAACAAAATGGAACTTCTTCAGTCTCTTCTCGTATTCCCTTGAAGGAATTGTTGCTTTTTCAACTAAGCCTTTGGTACTCAGCTCCATTATGGGAATTTTGTTTTTCTTTTTAGCTTTCCTAATGATTATCTTTATAATAGTCAGGAAGGCTGCCTTCGGAGATCCTACTTCGGGTTGGCCGAGCCTTGTTTGTATAATTCTTTTTATTTCGGGCGTTCAGTTTTTCTGTACCGGAATATTGGGACAATACATTGCAAAGACTTATCTGGAAGTCAAGCATCGTCCGATTTACATTAAAAACGAAAAGAATTCTTTTTAACATAAGGAAAAGCACATGCCAAACCACATGTGCTTTTTTGCTATATAGGAAATTGCTCCGCGTGGGAGAGCCAAGTCCCTCTCAGTCACCTTCGGTGACAGCTCTAGCCCTCTCAGTCACCTTCGGTGACAGCTCTAGCCCTCTCAG